>JBGVOS010000001.1:0-7754 GCA_045126595.1 Bacteroidaceae bacterium
ATCTTCGACTCGGTGTTCAACTCGTTCCGCGGCATCATCGCCTACTTCAAGATACTCAACGGCACCATCCGCCAGGGTGATATGGTTAAATTCTTCAACACGGGCAAGGAGTATGACGCTGACGAAATCGGTGTGCTCAAAATGGATATGGTACCTCAGAAGGAACTCAAGGCGGGCAACGTAGGCTACATTATCTCGGGCATCAAGACCTCTACCGAGGTGAAGGTGGGCGACACCATCACCCATGTCAAGGGAGGCTGCGACGAGGCCATCGCAGGCTTCGAGGAGAGCAAGCCCATGGTGTTTGCGGGCGTATACCCCATTGACGCCGAGGACTACGAAGATCTTCGCTCATCGCTCGAGAAGCTACAGCTCAATGACGCTTCGCTCTCCTTCTTCCCCGAGTCATCGCTGGCCCTGGGCTTCGGCTTCCGCTGCGGCTTCCTCGGTCTGCTCCACATGGAAATCGTACAGGAGCGCCTCGACCGCGAATTCGACATGAGCGTCATCACCACCGTGCCCAATGTTTCCTATAACGTATACGACAAGCAGGGCAACTGTATCGAGGTGCACAACCCCGGCGGCATGCCCGATCCCACGCTCATCGACCACATCGAAGAGCCCTACATCAAGGCCTCGGTCATCACCACTACTGACTACATAGGCCCCATCATGACCCTCTGCCTCGGCAAGCGCGGCGAACTCGTGAAGCAGGAGTACATCTCGGGCAATCGCGTGGAGATACACTACCTCATGCCGCTCGGTGAAATCGTCATCGACTTCTACGACAAGCTCAAGAGCATCTCCAAGGGCTACGCCTCGTTTGACTACCACCCCGCAGGGTACCGTCCCTCGCGCCTCGTGAAGCTCGACATCCTGCTCAATGGCGAACCCGTGGATGCCCTCTCTACCTTGACTCACATCGACAACGCCTATGACTTCGGCCGCCGCATGTGTGAGAAGCTCAAGGAACTCATCCCCCGCCAGCAGTTCGACATTGCCATCCAAGCCGCCATCGGTGGCAAGATTATCGCCCGCGAGACGGTGAAGCAGGTGCGCAAGGACGTGACGGCCAAGTGCTACGGTGGCGACGTATCGCGTAAGCGCAAGCTTCTCGAGAAGCAGAAGAAGGGTAAGAAGCGCATGAAGCAAATCGGCAACGTGGAGGTGCCGCAGAAGGCCTTCCTCGCCGTGCTCAAGCTCGACTAAAATTGTATTCAGAATGTCAAAGAACCATTTCCTCAAGAGCCTCGCACCCGGTGCGGGGCTTTCTTTCTTACATCAGCGAGTGCAAGCGAGGCTCACACGCCATCTCTTGATGATGGAGCAAAGTTACTACAAAAGAATTCACCCTCTCCGCTTACTGATAATAACTGATAATAACTTTGTGCAAGAGACTGATTCACTGCAAAAAAACAATTTCCTATCCGCCACGCATTATCAGTATACCGACGCGGCGCGGAGGGTATACCTATAAATCGCGGAGGGTAAGACGACTGGCGTTTGAGAATGGAACTGGCTCACCCAGGACAATGTCATCAGTAATCAGTTTTTTCAACAAACAAGAGAGTGCGCCCCGATGATGGGACGCACTCTTTCTCGATACATTTATGCTGTAGGGCAACCTTTTATTTCTTCACCGGCGCTGCCTCGAGCACCGCTACGAGGTGCTGCCACCATAGTTCAACGGTGGGGATGAGCAGGCGCTCGTCGGGCGAATGCACACCACGCATGGTGGGGCCGAAAGAAATCATGTCCAAGTGAGGATACTTTTCGAGGAAGAGGCCGCACTCGAGACCTGCATGGATGGCCTTCACCTTGGGTTCCTTGTCGAAGAGCTGCTTATAGGTAGCCTGAGCTATCTGCAGTATCTCTGACTTGGCATTGGGTTTCCAGCCGGGATAGCCTTCGCCTACCTCGACCTCAGCACCGGCAAGCTCAAAGACGGTGCGCACGGTGTCGGCAACGTCCTTCTTGCCTGAGGCGGCCGAACTGCGCTGCGAGAGCACAATCTTCACTTCACCATCGGCCATGCGTACCGAAGCGAGGTTGCTCGATGTTTCCACAAGTCCGGGCACATCGTTCGACATGGCAAACACGCCGTTGAACACGCCGTGGAGGGCACGCAGGAGACGCATCATCGTGTCCTTGTCCATCGCCATAGGCTGGGCATCGGCAGACTCGAGGATGAAGCGAGCCTTGATTTCGATAGCGGCATACTCGGCCTCCACCTCGGCGGCAAAGACGTTGAAGTCGACGCGCACATCCTCCTTATGCTTCTTGGGCACGGCGCAGACGGCCATCGCCTCACGCGGAATGGCGTTGTGCTTGTTACCTCCCTCAACATAAGCAAGGTACATGTCATACTTCTCGGCCGTGGCGAGGAGGAAACGACTGAGCACCTTGTTGGCATTGGCATGGCCCTTGTTGATGTCGTCGCCGCTATGACCGCCGAGGAGGTTGTTCACCGTCACCTTGAAGAAGAAGTAATCCTCGGGGACGGCTACCTCAGTGTACTTGAAGGTAGCATCGGTGCGCACGCCACCGGCACAGCCGATGAAGATTTCGCCCTCATCCTCAGAGTCAAGGTTGAGCAGGATGTCGCCGTTCATGAAACCGCTCTGCATGGCCATGGCACCGGTAAGGCCCGTTTCCTCGTCGACGGTGAAGACGCACTCGATGGGGCCGTGCTTGATACTGTCGTCGGTGAGCACCGCCAGCGCAGCCGCTACACCGATACCGTTGTCGGCACCGAGCGTGGTGCCGTCGGCCTTGAGCCATTCGCCATCAACGACGAGGCGGATGGGATCGGTCATAAAGTCGTGGTTAACACCCTTGTTGCTCTCGCACACCATGTCCATATGAGACTGCAGGATGATGGCCTTGCGATTCTCCATACCGGGTGTGGCGGGTTTGCTGATGACTACGTTGCCGGCCTCGTCGACCTTTGTAGCCAAGCCGTGCGACTCGCCGAACTGGCGCAGCCAGGCACTGATCTGTTCCTCATGCTTCGAGGGGTGAGGGATACTGCAAATCTGCTCAAAATAGCCGAAAACGGCTTTTGGGGTCAATTCTTTTACGTTCATTCTGTTTTTTTATTGATTGTGTAAATATTAAAATAAGGTAAAATCGAGTTTTATCCGCTCGTTTTTATTATCTTTGCATTCAAATTACTGAAGACGATTGCAAAAGTAAGAAAATGATGCGTCTATTCCTAATAACTCTGCTAATAATTGCAGCCTGCATGGTGTTAATGAGTGTTACCATCCTCATAAAGAAGGACGGACGCTTCCCCAACACCCACGTGTGTGGCAACAAGCACTTGCGCAAGAAAGGCATCAGCAGCGCACAGACACAGGACAAGCAGGCACAGCGCGAAAACCCTATGGCAGTGAAGGAGAGCCGTCGACACGAAACCGACAATGAATAATCAACAAACAAGAACAGATAAAGAAACAATGAAAAGTATCAAGAACATCATCTGCACCCTGTGTGCTACCGTAGCCGTACTCACATTTACCCAATGTAATCAGGCCCCCCAACAGGCTCCCGTTATTACCCAGATTGTATGTGACAGCACTCCCGCCCTCAAGATTGCTTATGTGGACATCGACACGCTGCTCACCAGCTACAACCTGTGGATTGAGCTCAACGAGGAGATGATACGCAAGGAGGAGAACGTCCGCGCCACACTCAACGAGAAGGCCAAGAGTTTGCAAACCGATTATGAAGAGTTTGAGCGCAAGCTCAACAACAACGCCTTCGTGACACGCGAACGTGCCGAAGCCGAGCAGAACCGTATCCTCAAGAAACGCGAAGAGCTGGAAGCCCTGTCGGAGCGCCTCACCAACGAGCTCGCCATCGAGAACGAGAAGAACAGCCTCCTCTTCCGCGACTCTATCAACGCCTATATCCGCGACTACAACAAGGAACACGGATACAACGTCATCCTCAGCCGCATCGGAGACAACATCCTCTACATAGACTATACGATGAATATCACCCAAGATATTATCGACGGTCTGAATGCACGTCACGAGAAAAACAAAAACAAGAAGAAATAAAAAGCGTTATATCATAAAAAACATGAAGAGAGTTATGAACGACAAGAACCTTATGAACAGAGCTGCGGACAACATCCGCATCCTGGCCGCATCAATGGTAGAGAAAGCCAAGTCTGGTCACCCCGGTGGTGCCATGGGCGGCGCCGACTTCATCAACGTATTGTATAGCGAGTTCCTCGAATACGACCCCAAGAACCCCTATTGGGAAGGTCGTGACCGCTTCTTCCTCGACCCCGGTCACATGTCACCCATGCTCTATGCACAGCTGGCATTGGCAGGCAAGTTCTCCCTCGACGACTTGAAGCAGTTCCGTCAATGGGGCAGCTGCACACCCGGTCATCCCGAAGTGGACCTCGTACACGGCATTGAAAACACATCGGGTCCCCTCGGCCAAGGACACACCTTCGCCGTAGGTGCCGCCATCGCAGCCAAATTCCTCAAAGCGCGCCTGGGCGATGTGATGGGACAGACCATTTATGCCTACATTTCTGACGGTGGCGTACAGGAAGAGATTTCACAGGGAGCAGGTCGTATTGCCGGTCACCTCGGACTTGACAACCTCATCATGTTCTACGACTCAAACGACATCCAGCTTTCAACCACTTGTAACGAAGTAACTTGCGAGAACGTAGCCAAGAAATACGAAGCATGGAACTGGAAGGTCATCACCATCAACGGAAACGATGCCGACGAAATACGCGCAGCCATCATCGAAGCCAAAGCGGAGAAAGAGCGCCCCACCCTCATCATCGGTAAGACCATCATGGGTAAGGGTGCACTCAAGGCCGACTGCAGCAGCTATGAGAACTGCTGCGCCACACACGGTGCCCCCCTCGGAGGCGATGCCTATGCCAACACCATCAAAAATCTCGGTGGCGACCCTGAGAGCCCCTTCCAAATCTTCCCCGAAGTACAGGAACTCTATGCCAAACGCGCAGCCGAACTCGAGAAAATTGTAGCCGAGAAGTATGCCGCCAAGGCCGCTTGGGCTGCCGAGAATCCCGACCTCGCTGTGAAGATGGCCGAATGGTTTGCCGGCAAAGTACCCGCCATTGACTGGGCTGCCATCCAGCAGAAGGCCAACGATGCAACACGAAATGCATCGGCTACCGTACTCGGCGCACTTGCCACACAGGTGGAGAATATGATTTGCGCATCAGCCGACCTCTCCAACTCGGACAAGACCGACGGTTTCTTGAAGAAGACCCACGCCCTCGTCAAAGGCGACTTTAGCGGAGCCTTCTTCCAGGCTGGCGTAGCCGAACTCACCATGGCTTGCTGCTGCATCGGTATGGCATTGCATGGTGGCGTCATCGCAGCCTGCGGTACCTTCTTCGTATTCTCAGACTATATGAAACCCGCCGTACGCATGGCCGCACTCATGGAACTCCCCGTGAAGTTCATCTGGACACACGATGCCTTCCGCGTAGGCGAAGACGGTCCTACCCACGAACCCGTAGAACAAGAGGCACAAATCCGCTTGATGGAGAAATTGAAGAACCACAAGGGACACAACTCAATGCTCGTACTCCGCCCTGCCGATGCAGAAGAGACTACCGAATGCTGGCGCATGGCAATGGAGAATACCACTACACCTACAGGCCTCATCTTCTCACGTCAGAACATCACCAACTTGCCCGAAGGCACCGACTATACACAGGCCGCCAAGGGTGCCTACATCGTAGCAGGTGCTGATGAGAACCCCGACGTCATCCTCGTAGCATCAGGCTCAGAGGTATCAACCCTCGTAGCAGGTGCCGAGTTGCTCCGCAAGGATGGAGTAAAGGTACGCATCGTATCGGCTCCCTCTGAAGGCCTCTTTCGCAGCCAGAGCAAGGAGTACCAAGAGAGCGTCATCCCCGCAGGAGCCAAGGTATTCGGACTCACAGCCGGATTGCCCGTCAACCTCCAAGGCCTCGTAGGAGCCAACGGAAAAGTGTTCGGTCTCGAGAGCTTTGGTTTCTCAGCCCCCTATAAAGTACTCGACGAAAAGCTGGGATTCACCGCAGAGAATGTATACAACCAAGTAAAAGCAATGCTCTAAATCCTAAAGAGCAAAAGTAATGGAGCTACAGGAGTGCAGACAAACACTCCTGTACTCTTAAAAAACAATAAGATATGAAGACTATCGGATTGGCCTGCGACCATGCCGGCTACGAACTGAAAGAATACGTAAAGCAATGGCTTGAAGCCAAAGGTTGGGAGTACAAGGACTTCGGAACCTACTCTGCCGACAGCTGCGACTATGCCGATTTTGCCCACCCATTAGCCGTAGCCGTAGAAAACGGTGAATGCTACCCCGGTATTGGCATCTGCGGAAGCGGTGAAGGCATATCCATGACACTCAACAAGCATCAGGGCATACGTGCCGGACTCTGTTGGACACCCGAAATTGCTCACATGACCCGCCTGCACAACGATGCCAACGTACTCGTTATGCCCGGCCGATTTATCGACAAAGAAACCGCAACAGCCATCTTGGAAGAATTCTTCAACACCGAGTTTGAAGGCGGACGCCACCAGGCACGTATCGACAAGATACCCGTAAAATAAGGCTACAAATAAACCTTACAAATACTGTAAAAGGAACTACCCAATAATAAAAATGGATAGTTCCTTTTTTTACATACGGAGTATTCTCTCAAAATCGAAAGCTCCCTAAAAAGGAAGAGGGCACACTATCGTCCTTGATACATCTCTTCGTAGTACTTCTCATACTCACCACTAGTGATATTGTCCATCCATGCTTGGTGGTCGAGATACCAACGGACAGTTTTCTCTATACCCTCCTCAAATTGCAATGAAGGTTCCCAACCAAGTTCTTTCTGCAACTTGGTAGAGTCGATGGCATAGCGGAGATCATGACCTGCACGGTCAGTAACATAGGTGATAAGTTTTTCACTCGCACCCTCAGGATTACCCAACAGACGGTCCACCGTCTTGATGATGACGTGAATGATATCAATATTCTTCCATTCGTTGAAGCCGCCGATATTATAGGTCTCGTTTATTTTGCCCTCATGGAAGATGACGTCGATGGCACGAGCATGGTCTTCCACATAAAGCCAATCGCGAACATTCTCACCTTTACCATACACAGGAAGAGGTTTCCCATGACGGATATTATTGATAAACAAAGGAATCAGTTTCTCGGGAAATTGATAGGGCCCATAATTGTTAGAACAATTGGTAACAATCGTAGGCATACCATAAGTATCATGATAAGCACGCACGAAATGGTCACTCGAGGCCTTACTGGCCGAATAGGGTGAGTGGGGATTATACTTCGTTGTCTCGTAGAAGAAATCCTCACCGTATGCCAAGTGGTGCTCACCCGATGAAGCGGTAGTTGTGAAGGGAGGTTCTATGCCTTCGGGATGACTGAGTTCCAAAGCGCCATACACCTCGTCGGTAGAGATATGGTAAAAACGCTTGCCCTCATACTTCTCCGGCAATGACTCCCAATAGAGTTTTGCAGCCTGAAGGAGCGAGAGGGTACCCATCACATTGGTGCGGGCAAAGGTAAAAGGATCCTTGATACTACGGTCTACATGGCTCTCGGCTGCAAGGTGAATAATTCCATCCACTTGCTCATCCTGCATCAACTTGTAAAAGGCATCAAAGTCGCAAACATCCATACGGACAAACTTATAGTTGGGCTTGTCCTCCACATCTTTTAAATTTGCCAAA
>JBGVOS010000002.1:0-4530 GCA_045126595.1 Bacteroidaceae bacterium
GGTCTCGGTATGCGCGGTCCTTGGGCTGTTATGCGTTTCGCTCACATCCCTGGTGTAGAGATTGTTGCTCTTTGTGACTATGAGGAAGGTCGTGCTGAGGCTTGTCAGAAGTACCTCCGCGATACTGGTCTCATGCCTGCCGACATCTACTATGGCGAGAAGGGTTATGAAGAGCTCTGCAAGCGCGATGACATCGACCTCGTATACGTTGCTACCGACTGGAACCACCACTTCCCCGTAGCTAAGTTCGCGATGGAGAACGGCAAGCACGCTGCCATCGAGGTGCCTTCAGCTATGAACCTCAATCAGTGCTGGGAGCTCATCGACCTCTCTGAGCAGACCCGTCTCCACTGCTTCATTCTCGAGAACTGCTGCTATGACTACTACGAGATGAACGCTCTCGCTATGGCACAGGATGGCATTTTCGGTGAAATCATCCGCGCTGAGGGTGCTTACATCCACGGTCTCGAGTGGTTCTGGGATTCATACTGGCAAGATCCTAACGATAACGATGTTAACAACCTCCACTGGCGCATGAAGTACAACATGGAGAACCGTGGTGACGTGTACGCTACTCACGGCCTTGGCCCCGTAGCACAGTGCATGAACATTCACCGTGGCGACCGCTTCACAACACTCACCGCTATGGACACCGAGAGCTTCGTAGGTAAGGAGTGGGTTGAGAACAAGACTGGCAAGGAGTGCACAGAGTTCCGCAATGGTGACCACACCACTACTCTTATGCGTACTGCTAATGGTAAGGTTGTTGAGATTCAGCACAACGTAATGACTCCCCAGCCCTACAACCGTTTGTTCAAGCTCACCGGTACCAAGGGTTATGCTACCAAGTATCCTACTCCCGAGTATGCTCTCTCAGGCGAGGCTCTCAAGGGTACCGATGCACCTCAGATGGACAACCTCAACGCACACGGCTTTATCAATGCCGAGCAAAAGGTTGCCCTCGAGAAGAAGTACTATCACCCCATCCTCACCAAGTACGGCGAACTGGGCCGTCAGATGGGTCACGGTGGTATGGACTATATCATGGATGCACGTCTCGTATACTGCCTCCAGAACGGTCTGCCCCTCGACATGGACGTATATGACCTCGCTGAGTGGTGTTGCCTTGCCGAGCTCGGCACAATCTCTATGGACAACAACTGCGCTGCTGTAACCTTCCCCGACTTCACACGTGGTCACTGGAATGACGTGCAGGGCTACAAGCACGCTTACGCTCCCGCTGAGGAGGAAGCTGCTACTGAGGCTGCTGCCGCTGCTTACACTGCTGCACAGAAGGTTGCTACCGCTGCATGCGACCTTTGGGCTCTCTACGATGCAGTGAAGGCTGCTCCCGAGGCTGACAAGGCTGCTGCTGTTGAGGCCTACAACGCTGCTACAGCCAAGGCTGAGGCTATGATTGCCGAAGCTATCAAGAAGTAATCATTCTCTCTTGACAATAAAGTAAGGGGAGCCGCCCTCGCGTGCGGCTCCCCTACTTTTCTCTTTGGTTTCCAAAAAGACTCTACCGAAACAGGATATCCACTATGACCTGCGCTCCTACATAGGCATTTAGACGAGTGATGATTTCGCGACGTTGCATCATCAGTTCCTGGCGGATGACGGGCGAGGTAAGCTGCACGTGCAGTGTCTGATTGCGTATGATGAGTTCCTTGGTATAGCGTGCGATGATGGGGCCCATCACATACTCCCACCCTTGGATGAGGCGGTACTCATTGAGCGGGGCCTCCAGGCCCTGTTGGCGTAAGTATTGACGGATGAGGTCGCCTACGGCTTCCGAGTTGGTACGTCTCATATGCTATATATAATAGGTGTGAGTTATACGGTCTGCTGCTCCACGCTACCCCCGATCACCGTGTACAGCTTATAGTCTCCGGTGGCAGAGGCCACAATGCGGTCGAGGTGTCCGCGGTTAACATCGGTGATGAATATCTGTCCGAAGGTGTCACCCGACACGAGGCGGATAATCTGCTCCACGCGCGAAGCGTCAAGGCGGTCAAAGATGTCGTCGAGCAGGAGTATGGGTACCTTGCTTCCTAAACGGCGCAGGAAGTCGAACTGTGCCAGCTTCAGGGCGATGAGGTAGGTCTTGCTCTGCCCTTGCGAGCCCTCGCGCTTGATGGGGTATCCCCCGAGCTGCATCACGAGGTCATCCTTATGTACCCCATGCAGCGAGTAGCCCATGATGCGGTCCTTGGCGCGGCCATTGCGTATGGTGTCGAGCAGGCTGCCGCGGTCGCCATGCGAGGAGTACACCAGCGAAACCTCCTCGCGCTCGCCCGAGATATGGGCATAGAAGGATTGGAAGATGGGTGTGAGCCCCTCGATGAAGGCCTTGCGACGGAGGTAGATGCACTCGCCCGAGCGGGCCATCATCTCCTCCCATAGCCCCAGCAGTTCGGGGTCGGGTTCCTCCTCCTGTTTCAGCAGAGCATTACGCTGCTGTAGTGCCTTGTCATAGTTGATAAGCTCCGTGAGGTACTCCTTGTCGTGTTGTGATATGGCCACGTCCATGAAGCGGCGTCGCTCCTCGCTGCCGCCGAGGATGAGTTCGCCGTCCGAAGGTGACACCATCACCAGCGGGATGAATCCCACATGCTCGGAGAAACGTTGATAGGCCTTCTTGTTGCGTTTGAAGGTCTTCTTCTGTCGGCGCTTCATGCCACAGTATATCTCCTCCTCTTCGCCCTGTTCCGTATCGTAGAGTCCCTGCACCACGAAGAAGTCCGCCTCATGGCGCATCACCTGCGAGTCTATGGGGTTGGTCGCACTCTTGCAGAACGACAGGTAATAGATTGCATCCAGCAGGTTGGTCTTGCCCATGCCATTCTGCCCGATAAAGCAGTTTACATTGGGTGAGAAGTCGAGGTCGGCCTGCTCGATGTTCTTGTAGTTGAGTATGGAGAGTCGTTTCAGTATCATTGTAAGGGAAAATGGACTACGAAGATACGAATAATCTGTCGAAAAATGCGGAAGAAAGAAAAAAAACAGTCCTACAGCATAAAAAAACCGACCGAAATTTCATCAATCAGCAGAAATAGACTACTTTTGCAACTTGTTATGCAAAGTATATAATAAAATAAAATAAGAATATGGCAAAACAAGAAATCAAGCAAGAGCAAGTGCTCAATGTAGAGGAGGCAGTAAGCCGCTCTGAAGCGTTTATCAACAAGAACAAGAAAGTCATTGTAGCTGCCGTGGCAGCCGTAGTGGTACTCGCAGCTGCAGGTCTGTTGGTATCATCTTATGTTATCGCTCCCCGTGAGAAGAAGGCTGCTGAGGCACTCTTCGCTGGTGAGCAGTACTTCCAGGGTGGTAACTTCGAATCTGCCATCGTGGAGTTTGAGGCTGTCATCGCCGACCACAAGGGCACCAAGGCTGCTAACCTCGCCAAGGCATACACTGGCATCAGCAACGCCAAGCTCGGCAACTACGAAGAGGCTATCCCCATGCTCAAGGCATTCAAGGGCGACGATGCGATGATTGCCCCCTCTGTACTGGCTGCCCTCGGCAACTGCTACGCACAGGTAGGCAATGAGGCACAGGCTGCTGCTACCCTCGTCAAGGCTGCGCAGAAGGCCGACAACAACCTCCTCAGCCCCGCATACCTCATTCAAGCAGGACAAATCTATGAGAAGCTGGGCAAGAAGAGCGATGCGCTCAAGGCTTACACCCTGATTAAGGACAAGTACTACGGCTCTATGCAGGCTATGGATATCGACAAGTATATCGAGCGCGTAAAGTAATCAATCTATTGTAGAGAACCATAAGGCTTAGGATGTTGGGGAGTCAGTCTCTATATCCTGAGCCTTTTTTCATAACCCCATTACACCTATTTATATATGGCAACTGCATACCACAACCTTTCGGCCTACGACATCAACTCCGTACCCGATGCCTCTGACATGAAGTTTGGCATCGTAGTGTCTGAGTGGAACGAGAACATCACCGGCCCCCTGCTTCATGGAGCAAAAGAAACGCTCATGCGCCATGGCGCCAAGCCCGAGAACATCACCGTGTACACAGTGCCTGGTAGCTTCGAACTCATCTACGGCTCGACCAAGTTCGTACAGAGTGGCGAGGTGGATGCTGTCATCGCCCTCGGCTGCGTGGTGCGTGGCGATACCCCCCACTTCGACTACGTATGTGCCGGCACCACACAGGGCATTGCCGCACTCAATGCGCAGGGCACCATCCCCGTCATCTTCGGACTCATCACTACCGACACCATGCAGCAGGCCGAGGATCGTGCCGGTGGCATCCATGGCAACAAGGGCGACGAATGTGCCGTGACAGCCATCAAAATGGTAGACCTCGCTTCACGATTCTAAGAAAACAGGAATTTATACAGCAGAATCTGCAAGTTTTTGCAGATTCTGTTTGTTGTTTTAAAAAAAAGTACTACTTTTGCAACGCTTTTGCGAAAGTTGGTTGCGCTCGCTGAAAATAAAGCACGCTTTATTCGCTCGCTGACACAACTTTTGCACTCGCAAATGAGCCGAAAGGCGACTG
>JBGVOS010000003.1:0-15520 GCA_045126595.1 Bacteroidaceae bacterium
TCGAGGAGGTGGAGGCATATGATGTGCGGCTCGATTTCGTCGGGGAGGACTCTCTCGAACATCTTGTCTGCACGGTGCGTGTGGCCGAGTGCAGCTACACTTTTGGTGAGCTTGACGGCGGCCTTTACCGATGCCGCGTGCGCAGTGTGGCCCATGGTATCAATTCCTATTACTCCGAGCCCCTGCCGGTGCAGCTCGCCGACTCACAGCTGCCGTCTACTGGTGGCGCTCCCCGTATTCATATCAGCAACGACAGCATCACCATAGAGGCGCCTGAGCTGGCGGATATCTACTATACTCTTGACGGTACGCTCCCCACGGCCTACAGCCTGCGCTACGCAGGACCTTTCCGTACAACAGACAAGGTTACCGTGAAGGCCATAGCCCGTCGCGAGGGGCATAGCAGCACCCCTGTGGCACAACTCGACAACTGGTTTGCCCAGGGCGGGGCCATCTACCGCGTGACCTCCACCTCGCCCCTTCGTGTCGTGGTGTCCGAGGCGGCCGGGGGCAACGGTGACGAGGACTACTGTGGACATCATGTGTTTGGCGATACGGTGCAGCACGATGGCGCGTCCTATCTTCTCGACGGGTTCGATGCCGGCGCTTTCCGCTACGCCACGGCACTGCGCAGCGTTACGGTGGAGAGCCGTCTCATGCATACTGTCGGCGATAGCCTCTTCCATGGTTGTGTCGCCCTCAATGCAGTGGTGTGGGATGCTCCTTTGGCCCTTCCACACAATGTGTTCGATGAGGACAGCTACCGCAACCTGCTGGTCTATCTGCCCGATACGGTAGAGGTGCCCACTTCGCTTGCCCAGTGTGCCTACGCAACCCTTGTCCGCGACGGACACAGTGGGCCGCTGACGCTCGATGCCACCTCTGCATTCTACTGCCCGAGGCCCTTTACCGCCGAGCGTGTTGTCTATCGGCGCACCTTCAGACAGTCTACCGGCTTCGGCACATCGGGCGGATGGGAAACGCTGGCTCTCCCTTTCGATGTGCAGCGCATCACCCATGCTACCAAGGGGGACATAACTCCTTTTGGCGTTGACGGGGAGCATCATTGCTGGTTGGCAGCGCCCCGCGAAGGGGCCTTTGCAGCCGTTACGGAGATTCGGGCCAACCTGCCCTACATCATCGCTATGCCCAACAACGAAGCATACGGAACCCAGTCTTTGTCCGGGAACATCACCTTCTCGGCCGATGAGGCATTGATACATGCCACCTCTCCTGCCGATGAGGCTGGGCTGCAGGGCCTGTCTGCCGCGGAAGAACGTCAGAAGGTGACTACCGTGAGCCTTGCCCTGATACCGGCATACGACCCTATAGAGGCATCCGATAAGGTATATGCCCTGAACGTGGGGAGCAAATATGGCAACTACGCTTCGGGCAGTGTGTTTGCTGCGGGAAGGTATGACGTCGCTCCGTTCTCAGTGTATATGGTGGTGGTCGGAACCGAAGAGTCAGCCCCGTTCTATCCCATCGGCGTAGTACCAGGAGACGCTCGTGAGGAGGAGCGTGCCGACGATGTCGGTACGCCACAGGAACTCACCGTCACAAGTAGGGGAGGATACCTCTATATCGCCAGTCCCGAAGAGCGTACGGTGTATCTCTACGATGCAGCGGGACGCCTGCTCCGCACCGTGGCCTGTGTGTCGGGGACAACCGAAGTGGGACCGCTGGCCGAGGGGCTTTATATTATAGAAAGAACAAAAGTATATGTGGAACGTTGACGGAATGAAACGATGGCTCAGACGCTTGCCCTTCCTGCTTGTGGCAACGCTTCTCTTCACCTGTGAACTGGAGGACCCGCTCGCTTTGGGCGAACTGGTTGTCGATGAGGTGACAGGCGATGCCATCTATTGTCATGTCGCTGTCAGCGGGATGGCTCCGGACGACTATGGCTTCTACTATGCCACATCGAAAAGCGATGTGGAGAAGAGCGATGCGACGAAAGTGCCGGGCACCTATAGCCAAGAGGCGGTGATTGGGGTCATAGAGGGGCTGAAACCTTATACGACCTATTACATCAAGGCCTATGCGATGAATATGTTTGGACGGAGGACTACACAGACCGTAGCCGTGACCACACAGTTTGGTGTGCCTGGAGCTGGTGACAATGAGTTCCCCGATATAGTTTATAGTGGAAATTAAATAGTATAGATGAAAGAATTTGTAATATCCGAAGCGCAGACCGAGCGAACCATTCTCGTAGGTCTGATTACGCAGACGCAGAACGAACAGAAGACTCAGGAGTATCTCGACGAACTCGCCTTCCTGGCCGAGACAGCCGGTGCCGAGGTGGTGAAGACCTTCACGCAGAAGCTCGACTCGCCCAACTCGGTGACCTACGTCGGCAAGGGTAAGCTGCAGGAGATACGCGAATATATAGAGCTGTGTGCCGAGCCCGATGAGGAGGACGAGAATCAGGAGAGCCGCGAGATAGGTATGGTCATCTTTGACGATGAGCTGTCGGCCAAGCAGCTCCGCAACATCGAGGCCGAGCTCAAGGTGAAGATTCTCGACCGCACGTCGCTCATCCTCGATATCTTTGCCATGCGTGCCCAGACGGCCAATGCCAAGACGCAGGTCGAGCTGGCGCAATACAAGTATATGCTCCCCCGACTGACCCGTCTGTGGACTCACCTTGAGCGTCAGGGCGGTGGCTCCGGTGCCGGTGGCGGTAAGGGCTCGGTAGGTCTTCGTGGACCGGGTGAGACACAGCTCGAGATGGACCGCCGTATCATCCTTAACCGTATGTCGCTGCTCAAGAAACAGCTCGCCGAGATTGACAAGCAGAAGGCCACCCAGCGCAAGAACCGCGGTCGCCTCATCCGCGTGGCCCTCGTGGGCTATACCAATGTGGGCAAGTCGACCCTCATGAACCTCCTTGCCAAGAGCGAGGTGTTTGCCGAGAATAAGCTCTTTGCCACGCTCGACACTACGGTGCGCAAAGTCATCATCGAGAACCTCCCGTTCCTCCTGTCCGATACCGTAGGCTTCATCCGCAAGCTCCCCACCGACCTTGTTGACTCCTTCAAGTCTACGCTCGACGAGGTGCGCGAGGCCGACCTGCTGCTCCACGTGGTGGACATCTCGCATCCCGACTTCGAGGACCAGATCAAGGTGGTCGAGAAGACCCTTGCCGACCTCGGCTGCAGCGAGAAGCCCCTCGTGCTCGTCTTCAACAAGACCGACGCCTACACCTTCACCCCCAAGGAGGAGGACGACCTCACCCCAAAAACCAAGGAGAACGTGTCGCTCGACGAGCTCATGCAGACCTGGATGGCCAAGATGCACGACAGCTGTATCTTCATCTCGGCCCGCGAGCGCGACAATATCGATGAACTGAAGACGCTGATGTACAACCGTGTGCGCGAGCTCCACGTGCAGAAGTACCCCTACAACGACTTCCTGTATCAGACGTACGACGAAACAGAAAACTATAACTCATAACTTACAACTTAAATTCATTTATTATGGCAACCACACCGGAATTCAAGTATGCACCGATGTTCCAGTTAGGAAAGGACGAGACCGAGTACTATCTGTTGACCAAAGACTATGTGTCAGTCGGTGAGTTCGAGGGCAAACCCATGTTGAAGATTGCTCCCGAAGGTTTAACTGCAATGGCCAACGCCGCCTTCCGCGACGTGTCGTTCCTCTTGCGCCGCGCTCACAACGAGCAGGTGGCCAAGATCCTCAGCGACCCCGAGGCCAGCGATAACGACAAGTATGTAGCCCTCACTTTCCTGCGCAATGCAGAGGTGGCAGCCAAGGGCAAGCTCCCCTTGTGCCAGGACACAGGTACGGCCATCATCCACGGCGAAAAGGGTCAGCAGGTATGGACAGGATTCTGCGACGAGGAGGCACTCTCACTCGGCGTGTACAAGACCTACACCGAGGAGAACCTGCGTTACTCACAGAACGCTCCGCTGGACATGTACAACGAGGTGAACACCCGTTGCAACCTCCCTGCACAGATTGACATCGAGGCCACCGAGGGCATGGAATACCACTTCCTCTGTGTGACCAAGGGTGGTGGCTCGGCCAACAAGACTTATCTCTACCAGGAGACCAAGGCGTTGCTCAATCCCGACACGCTCGTTCCCTTTATGGTGGAGAAGATGAAGTCTTTGGGCACCGCCGCATGTCCTCCCTACCACATCGCCTTCGTTATCGGTGGCACCTCGGCAGAGAAGAACCTCCACACCGTGAAGCTCGCCTCTACCCACTACTACGACACCCTGCCCACCACAGGTGACGAGACCGGTCGCGCCTTCCGCGACGTGGAGCTCGAGCAGAAGGTGCTCGAAGAGGCCTACCGCATCGGCCTCGGCGCGCAGTTTGGCGGTAAGTACATGGCCCACGACGTACGCATCGTGCGTCTGCCTCGTCACGGCGCTTCATGCCCCGTAGGTCTTGGCGTATCTTGCTCGGCCGACCGCAACATCAAGTGTAAGATCAATAAGGACGGTATCTGGATTGAGAAGATGGATGATAACCCAGGTTCACTCATCCCCGAGGAACTTCGCAATGCCGGCGAAGGCGATGTAGTGCGCATCGACCTCAACCGTCCCATGCCCGAGATTCTCGCACAGCTCAGCCAGTATCCCGTGGCTACCCGTCTCTCGCTCAATGGTACTATCATCGTAGGTCGCGACATTGCCCATGCCAAGCTGAAAGAGCGCCTCGACCGTGGCGAAGACCTGCCTCAGTACATCAAGGACCATCCCATCTACTACGCCGGTCCTGCCAAGACTCCTGCCGGCATGGCCTGCGGCTCTATGGGCCCCACCACCGCCGGACGTATGGACTCTTACGTTGACCTCTTCCAGAGCCACGGTGGTAGCATGGTGATGCTTGCCAAGGGTAACCGCGCCCAGTGCGTGACCGACGCTTGCCAGAAGTATGGCGGCTTCTACCTCGGCTCAATCGGTGGTCCTGCCGCTATCCTCGCGCAGAACAACATCAAGAGCATCGAGTGCGTAGAGTATCCCGAGCTCGGCATGGAGGCCATCTGGAAGATTGAGGTGGAGGACTTCCCCGCATTCATCCTCGTGGACGACAAGGGCAACGACTTCTTCAAGCAGCTGAAGCCCACCTGCCCGATGAAGTAAAGGAATAAATAGATTGCAGAAAACGGGTATACCCATTTTTTATATTGCGTATACCCGTTTTTTGTGGAGGGTATACCCGATTTTCGTCGAGGATATACCCGGGATTTGTTACTGGTAAAGTCCGTAGGTCGTGCGCAGCACGCGGAATTCGGTGCGGCGGTTCTCGGCATTGCATGTCTCCTGCTGTTCTTCGGGCAAGGCGAGGATGTAGGCCTCGGTGAGCACGTCGCCCTCGTGCATGAAGGGATACTTCGCTGCCATCTTCTTGGTGACGGTCTTGGGTGTCGTCTCGCCATAGCCCTTGGCTACGAGGCGGTCGGGGTGTATGCCCTTGGCGATGAGGTGCGCCACGACCGACTCGGCACGGCGTTGCGACAGGCGTTCGTTGTACTCGTCGCGGCCCTTGTAGTCGCAGTGGGCACCCAGCTCGATGACCACGTTGGGGTTGTCTGTGAGGAGGCGCACCAGTACGTCGAGTGCCACCACCGAGGAGTCGGTGAGCGTGGCCGAGTTGAACTCATAGAAGATATTGTCGATGAGCACGGGGCGCGTGATTGAGGCGAGGGGGAACTGCAGGGTGTACTCGCGGTCCTGGTCGGTGCTGTCGGCCACCAGTTCCTGCATGTGGTTGAGGTAGCCCTTGCACGAACCTAAGAGCACGTAGCTGGCTCCGGGGGTGATGCGCTTGGTGAACGAGCCGTCGGCCTTCACGCTCAGCTTCTCGTTGGTGCCGTCGTTGCCGATGAGGTATACGGTACCCTCGGTGAGCTCGTAGCCGTCCTTCTCGTAGAGCCAGCCGGTGAGTGTGTGCACCGTCTCGGGCAGGTAGAACGAGTAGATGTGGTCCCATCCGCGGGCATCGCCGCGGTTGCTGCTGAAGTATCCGCGCATGCGCTCTCCCTCGAAGGTCATGCCGAAGTCGTCGCCTGCTGAGTTCACGGGAGCCTGCAGGTTGGTAATCTTCCAACGCTTTTCGTCGTCGAGTGAGGCGCAGTAGATGTCCAGCCCGCCCATGCCGCCATGTCCGTCCGAGGAGAAGTAAAGGTCACCGTTGGGGCGGAAGGTGGGGAACATCTCGTCGCCCTGTGTGTTGATGGGTGCCCCCAGATTCTCCAGTTCGCCGAACTCGCTGCCCGTGATGGCTATGCGCCAGATGTCGAGGCCGCCCATGCCGCCCTCGAGGTCCGACACGAAGTAGAGCCATGCTCCGTCGGGCGATACCGCCGGGTGGGCACACGAGGTGAGCGTGTCGTTCACGACTTCACACAGGGTGGGGGCGCCCCACGAGGCGTCCGAGCGCGATGACTTGTATATCTGTGCTGCTCGCGGTGCTTCGCCGTCGACGAGGCAGCGGGTGAAGTACATCGTCTTAAAGTCCGGTGTGAAGGTACAGGCGCCGTCCTCGTACTCGCTGCTCACCTCCCCTTCAATGGGCTCGGGCTTCTGCCACTTGCCGTTCTCGTCCTTCGTGGCCACGAAGATGTCTGGCGCCTTGAGCCCCGTGATGAGGCTCTTGTCGTCACCCTGTGCCTTGTCGCGTGTCGAGGTGAAGAAGAGCTGGCTGTAATCCTCGCTGCCATACATGGGCGAGTATTCCGAGCGGCGCGAGTTGAAGAGCGCCTCCTTCTTCACGATGTATCGTGTGGGGTTCTTCTTCCACTGTGGTGCTGTGGTGCAGGCACGGAGGCCGTTGATGGCCGTCGTGTCGGTAGGGTAGGCGGTGAGGTAGGTGCTGAAGCTTTCGGCTGCCGCCTTGTACTCGCCCTTCTGTAGCTGCAGACCCGCCGTGTGCTTGTAGATGACCGTGTCGGGGTACTGGTAGCGTATGGCGTTGCGGTACGATGCCAGTGCCTTGGCATCCATCCCTATGCGTCGGTAACACTCGGCCGCCATGAAGGACTGCTCGGCACGCCGTGGCTTGTCCTTGGGGTCGGTCTTGGTGTAGGCCTTCTTGTAGAGTGCGGCTGCTGCATGGTATTCGCCCAAGGCATAGCTGTTGTCGGCTTTGCGCACGATGCTCTCCACGCCGCAGCTGGCGAGCAGCAGACAGCAGACGAGGACGAACGATATGTAGCGGAGTATTTTCATACTTAACATTAAACTCCCGAATGCCGCTTTTATTGTATTGGGTGCCAAATAAACGTGTTTCGTCTTTATAGAACGGAACTTTTTCATTAACTTTGCAAGTTCTTTGGAATAAAAGCGAAAATAATAAAAACTAATAAGATACATAAGCTATGTTGACAGCAAAAGAAATCAGAGAATCATTCAAGAGTTTCTTCGAGTCGAAGGGTCACCAGATTGTGCCCTCGGCACCCATGGTGGTCAAGGACGACCCCACACTGATGTTTACCAATGCCGGTATGAACCAGTTCAAGGATATCATCCTGGGCAATGCGGCAGCCAAGTATAAGCGCGTGGCCGACTCGCAGAAGTGTCTGCGCGTGAGCGGTAAGCACAACGACCTCGAGGAGGTGGGCCACGATACCTATCACCACACGATGTTCGAGATGTTGGGTAACTGGTCGTTCGGCGACTACTTCAAGCAGGAGGCTATCGACTGGGCTTGGGAGTACCTCGTGGACGTGCTCAAGCTCGATCCCAAGAACCTCTACGCCACCGTCTTTGAGGGTAGCGAGGAGGAGGGCCTCAGTCGCGACGATGAGGCTGCCTCTATCTGGGAGCGCCACTTGCCCAAGGATCATATCATCAACGGCAACAAGAAGGATAACTTCTGGGAGATGGGCGACACAGGTCCCTGCGGTCCCTGCTCCGAGATTCACATCGACCTGCGTTCCGAGGAGGAGAAGGCCGCTGTGCCCGGTGCGCAGATGGTGAACCACGACCATCCTCAGGTAATCGAGATATGGAACCTCGTGTTCATGCAATACAACCGCAAGGCCGACGGCAGCCTCGAGGGTCTGCCCGCCAAGGTAATCGATACGGGTATGGGCTTTGAGCGTCTTTGCATGGCGCTGCAGGGCAAGACCTCAAACTATGACACCGACGTGTTCCAGCCTATCATCAAGGTCATCGCGGCCATGTCGGGCAAGGTATATGGCGACGATGTCAAGAACGATGTAGCCATGCGCGTCATCGCCGACCACATCCGCACCATCGCCTTCTCCATCACCGACGGTCAGCTGCCCTCCAATGCGAAGGCCGGCTACGTCATCCGCCGCATCCTGCGCCGTGCCGTACGCTACGCCTACACCTTCCTCGGACAGAAGCAGGCCTTCATGTACCGCCTCATCCCCGTACTCATCGAGAGCATGGGCGACGCTTACCCCGAGCTGAAGGCCCAGCAGGTGCTCATCGAGAAGGTGATCAAGGAGGAGGAGGAGTCGTTCCTCCGCACTCTCGAGACGGGTATCCGCCTGCTCGACAAGGTGATTGCCGACACCCGCGCTGCCGGCAAGCAGGAGATCAGCGGTGTCGATGCCTTCACGCTGTACGACACCTATGGCTTCCCCCTCGACCTCACCGAACTCATCCTGCGCGAGAACGGCATGAGCGTATGCCTTGCCGAGTTCACCGCTGAGATGGACAAGCAGAAGGCCCGTGCACGCAACGCCGCTGCCGTAGACCTGGGCGACTGGGTTGTACTGGCCGAGGGCGAGAGCGAGTTCGTGGGCTACGACTATACCGAGCACGATGCCCGCATCCTGCGCTACCGTAAGGTGACACAGAAGAAGCAGGAGCTCTACCAGATTGTGCTCGACAAGACTCCTTTCTACGCCGAGAGCGGTGGCCAGGTGGGCGACACTGGTGCCATCGTGAGCGAGTACGAAACGATTGACATCATCGATACCAAGAAGGAGAACGGACTTTCGGTACATATTGCCACCCGTCTTCCCGAGCATCCCGAGGCCGAGTTCATGGCTTGCGTAGATACCGAGAAGCGCGACGCCTGTGCCGCCAACCACTCGTGCACCCACCTCATCGACGAGGCACTGCGCGAGGTGCTGGGCACACACGTTGAGCAGAAGGGTTCACTCGTGACGCCCGACTCGCTGCGCTTCGACTTCTCGCATTTCCAGAAGGTGACCGACGAGGAACTGCGCCGCGTAGAACACCTCGTGAACGCGAAGATTCGCGCCAACGTGGAGCTCAATGAGTACCGCAACCTCCCCATCGAGAAGGCCCGCGAGCTGGGTGCCATCGCCCTCTTCGGCGAGAAGTACGGCGACCTCGTGCGCGTAGTACAGTTCGGCAACTCTATTGAGTTCTGCGGCGGTACCCACGTGAGTGCTACCGGTAAGATTGGTATGGTGAAGATCATCAGTGAGAGCAGCATTGCCGCTGGTGTACGCCGTATCGAGGCCATCACCGGCGCCAAGGTGGAGGAGATGCACGACAAGCTGCACGACTCGCTCAGCGAGATACGCCAGCTCTTCCATAACGCTCCCGACCTCAAGGCTACCATCGTGAAGTTCATCAGCGAGCACGACGACCTGAAGAAGCAGATCGAGGAGTTCATGAAGGAGAAGGCGGCCAGCCTCAAGGCCGAGCTCATCGCCAAGAAGGAGTGCGTGGGCGGCGTCAATGTCATCAAGGCCGTGGTTACCCTGCCTGCCGAGGCAGTGAAGAACATCGTCTTCCAGCTGCGCGGCGAGTTCACCGAGAACCTTCTCGTAGTTATCGGTAGCGTCGACGGCGGCAAGCCCATGCTCACCGTATCGGTCAGCGAGGACCTCACCGCCAAGGGCGTGAACGCAGGTCAGCTGGTGCGCGAGGCTGCCAAGCTCATCCAGGGTGGTGGCGGTGGCCAGGCCCACTTCGCTACTGCCGGTGGTAAGAACCCCGACGGCATCATCAGTGCCGTGGATAAGGTGGTGGAGATTGCTACGGCGTAAGACAAAACGAAAATGTTTCGCAAACTTATATTGACACTTCTCTTCGGTCTGTCGGTGCTCATCGCACCGGCAGCCGTTGATTCTACGCTGGTGCGCGACCACAGTGACTCTATCCGCGTCAGCCTGGTGACCTGTTCGCCCGGCACCGCGGTGTACGAGGTGTATGGTCATACGGCACTGCGCGTGGAGATTCCCGCCATGGGTGTGGACCTCGCTGTCAACTACGGCCTCTTCTCTTTTGAGGCGCCCAACTTCGTATGGCGCTTCATCAAGGGCGAGACCGACTATGTGGTCGGCGTCATCGGGTATCCCATCTTCGAGAGCGAGTATACGAGCCGCGGCTCTACGGTGACGCTGCAGCAGCTCAACCTCAGTGCCGATGAAAAGATGGCCTTGGTGTGGCTGCTCGATGAGAACCTGCGACCCGAGAATCGCGAGTACCGCTACAACTTCCTCTACAACAACTGCAGCAACAAGGCGGCGGACAAGGTGGAGGAGGCCCTCAGTGCCCGTCTTCTTCCTGTGGATGACATGACTGGGGGGGTGTCGTATCGCGATGTACTGCACCAGTTCAATGGTGACTATCCGTGGATGCAGTTTGGCATCGATTACCTGCTGGGCATCGAAGCCGACCGTCCCATCACGCCCCGCCAGCAGATGTTTGCCCCCGAGTACCTGATGGACTATACCGGGCAGATGCAACTGGCCGATACGGCGGGCGTCTATCCCTATGTCATCAGCACGAAAGTGCGTGGCACGCTGGCGGACGAACCCGCTTCGCAGCCGCTGCTCACTCCCCTGCAAGCCATGATACTGCTCCTGCTCTTCGTGGCAGTAATCTGTGCCTTGGAATTTCTGTTGGAACGCCGCCAGTGGTGGCTCGATGTGTTGCTGCTCGCGTTGCAGGGCCTCATGGGTGTCATTGTGGCTTTCCTCTTCTTCTTCTCCGGGCATCCTACGGTGGGCAGCAACTGGCAGGTCATCTACCTCAACCCGCTACCGCTGCTGGCTATACCTTTTATTGTTTCCAGCGAACTACACCGTAAGGTGAGCAAGCTCTATTATGCAGAGATGGTACTGCTCGTAGCCTTTGTCGTGGCAGCCTATTTCTCTGGGCAGTATATACAGCCTGCTGCATGGGTGCTGGTGGGCACGCTGTTGTTGCGCATGTTGCACAATGCGGTGATCTACCCAACCTTTGCTTTCCGTCTGTCTACCTATGGCAAAAGGAAGTCACGTGGCGCTAAGGTGTTGGCCTTGTTGCTGCTGTGCCTGCCTTTCTCTTCGCCTGTCAAGGCGGCCGAGGTGCCCAAGGTGGTGGTGACTGTCGTGGTGGATCAGCTGCGCAGCGACTACTTGGAGAAGTTCTCGCACTTGTATGGCGAAGACGGCTTCAAGAAACTCTTTGCCGAGGGGCGCGTCTATACCAACGGCTACTTCTCACACGCTACGCCCGACCGCTCGTCGGGTACGGCATCGGTGTATACCGGCACCACGCCCTACTATCACGGCATCACGGGTAACCGTTTCATGCAGCGTAAGAATCTGCGTGTAGTGGGTGTCGTGGACGATGTGTCGCATATAGGTATCAATACCTTTGAATCCACTTCACCAACCAATCTTTTGGTGACTACACTGTCTGATGAACTCAAGATTGCCACCAAAGGACATGCCTATGTGTGTTCTGTGGCTCCCGAACGCGACATGGCCGTCTTGGCTGGCGGACACGCTGCTAATGCTGTGCTTTGGCTCAGTGAGGATTGTTCCAAGTGGGCCTCGTCGGATTATTATGGTGGTGTGCCAGCCTGGGTTCGCCCCTACAACCATCGCACGGGCACGCGCTTCGATTGGAGTCTGGTGGCTTGGGAACCCTACTATTCTACTGGGGTATACTCCTATTCGGTATACGACGGCATCCCTCGTGAATTCTATTATACCTTCCGCAAAGGAGATGCCGAGGCTGTACGTCGCTACAAGACTTCGGCCTGTATCAATGATGAGGTGACTATGTTGGCCAAGACCTGTGTGGCAGGTGCCATGTTTGGGCGCAACAAGACCACCGATATGCTCTGCGTAGGCTACTATGCCGGTAACTATGAGCACTCGCCCGAGTGGGAACGCCCCATCGAACTGCAAGATATCTATTGCCGCCTCGACCGCAACGTGGCCGAGCTCATCCGTGCCGTGGAGGAGAAGGTGGGTGTGGGCAATGCCCTCTTTGTCATCACCTCGACGGGCTATGCCGATATACATCGCTCGGATACCAAGCTCTTCACTCTCCCCACCGGCGAACTCAAGATGGACCGCTGCTGTGCCCTACTCAATATCTACCTCGGTGCGCTCTATGGCAAGGACAACTATGTTGAAGGCTCATACCTCAACGAGATATACCTCAACCATACCCTCATAGAGAAACGCCAGTTGAAGATGACCGAACTGCTCGACCGCTGCACCGAGTTTCTCAGTCAGGTGTCGGGCGTGAAACGCGTGCATGCCTCGCTCGACCTACTCTCGGGCGCTGCCGATGCCGAGATACGCGGTAGCTACCATGCCGACCGCTCGGGTGACCTTCTTCTTGAGATTGCGCCGGGATGGACACTCGTGGATGACCGATGGAGCGAACGCGTATATTATAACCGTACGCACGTGCCCGTTCCTGTTATATTCTATGGTGCAGGCTTCGATGCCCGTTGTAACCGCGCGCCCATGGCTGTGGAGAGCATAGCTCCCACCGTCGCTCACATCCTGCGCATCAGTGCTCCCAATGCTTGTGCTACACGACCGTTGGAGTAACTTTCATCTTTCATCTCTTCACTTTCAACTCGTATGAAACCATTAATCGGAAAATTCCCGTTTGAAGTAGAATCCTTTCAGGTCGACTACACTGACAGTCTCTCGTTTGGCTTTCTGGCCAACAAAATGCTGATTACCGCCGGTAATCATGCCAACGAGCGCGGCTTCGGCAAGGCTCGTATCAGTGCTGATGGCATGACATGGGTTATATCGCGTCTCGCCATCGAGATAGATGAGTATCCCAACGAAGGCGATACCTACTACGTGGAGACCTGGGTTGAGGCTGTCAACCGCCTCTTCACCTCGCGTAACTTCCGCGTAACGAATAGCGATGGACGCATCATTGGTTATGCCCGTTCCACTTGGGCGCTCATCGATGTGAAGACGCGCCAACCGGTCGACCTCACCTCGCTTTATGATGGGGCCCTTGCTGCATATTGTTGCGACGAGCCTTGCCCTATAGAGGGCGTGAGCCGTGTTCGTGTGAAGGCTTTCGAACCGACAGGTGAGTTTATGCCCCTTTACTGCGACCTTGACCATAACGGACATCTTAACAGTATTAAGTATATCGAACATATCCTCAATGAGGTCCCACTTGATATTTTCCGTACCCATACCATACGTCGTGTGGAGGTGAGCTATAGCCTCGAGTGCTTCCACCGCGAGCGCCTTGCCATCTTCATGGATAAGAAGGACGAGGGGCACGAGTACGATGTGGAGATACGCAAAGAGGCCGGCGAGGTGGCTTGCCGTGCGAAAATCCTATTCAAGTTGAAAGTTGAAAGTTGAAAGATGAAAGTTGGGCTCCGCAATGCTGTCTCGTAAAATATCTTTCCACTTTTAACTTTCCACTCACAAAATAACTTTCATCTTTCCACTCCTATGAAAGCCCTCTCCCCCATGCTCGTCTTTATGGTAGTCTACTTGGTAGGCTCCATCCTTGCCGGCGACTTCTACAAAGTGCCGCTCACCGTGGCTTTTCTTGCCGCATCGGCCTATGCCGTGTGTATCACTCCTAAGATGAAGCTCAAGGAGCGCGTGGCCCTCTTCTCCCGTGGCGCGGGCGATGAGAACCTCATGCTCATGGTATGGATATTTGTCCTTGCCGGTGCCTTTGCCAAGTCTGCTGGTGCTATGGGAGCCATCGATGCCACCGTCAACCTCACCCTGCGCCTTCTGCCCGACAGTATGCTGCTGCCCGGCCTCTTCCTGGCCGCCTGCTTCATCTCCCTCTCCATAGGTACCTCGGTGGGCACTGTGGTAGCCTTGACCCCTGTGGCTGTGGGTATTGCCGAACAGACAGGCTCGTCTCTCCCCCTCATTGTCGCCGTTGTTGTGGGCGGTTCCTTCTTCGGGGATAACCTCTCGTTCATCTCCGACACCACCATCGTGGCCACGCAGACTCAGGAGTGCCGCATGAACGACAAGTTCAAGGCCAACATCTACCTTGCCGCTCCTGCCGCCCTCATCGTGCTCGTGCTCTATATCATCTTGGGGCAGGGCGTTACCGTACCCTCCGATGTGCCTCTGCTCGCGTGGTACAAGGTGGTACCTTACCTTGCTGTGCTAATCTTGGCTGTTGTGGGTATGAATGTGCTGCTTGTGCTTCTCATCGGTGTCGTGCTTGCTGGCGTCATCGGTATAGCCAGCGGCAGTTTCGGTCTTATGGGCTGGATGAGCGCCATGGGCGAAGGCATCATGGGTATGAGCGAACTCATCATCGTCACCCTGCTGGCTGGCGGCATGCTCGCGCTCATTCGTCACAATGGCGGCATCGACTGGCTCATCCGTGTGCTCACCCGTCGCATCAACGGCAAGCGCGGGGCTAAGTTTACCATTGCCCTGCTCGTTGTCCTTGCCGACCTCTGCACCGCCAACAACACCATCGCCCTCATCACCGTGGGCCCCGTGGCCCGCGATATTGCCGACCGCTACGGCGTGGATCGTCGCATGAGCGCTTCGCTGCTCGACACCTTCAGTTGCTTTGCCCAGGGCCTCATCCCCTACGGCGCACAGCTCCTCATGGCTGCTGGCCTCGCCGCCATCTCGCCGTTCGACATCATCGGTTACCTCTACTATCCCATCTGTCTGGGTGTGATAGCCGTGCTGGGCATCCTCTTCCGCTTTCCTCGCAAGTATGCCTGAGTATAAATAGAAAGGTAGCAATATGGATGTTGTACAACAAAACTAATATACAGCGTTAGTGTCATCCTGATAGGCGTAAGACTTAAAGGCTTACGTTGTTCTGCATGACACGAGATGTTTTGGACAATTGCTATATTATTACCAATAAGAAAATGACCTAACTCGCGAGTTAGGTCATTTTTATTGGTCGGTCTATGCTGTCAACATGCCTTGAAACTCATATCAAGACTCTTCACAGAGTGTGTGAGTGCGCCTACTGATACATAGTCAACACCGCACTCGGCGTATGAACGGATAGTGTCAAAGGTGATGCCACCCGATGACTCCACCTCTATGCGACCACCAACCATCTCTACTGCCTTACGGGTGTTCTCCACGTTGAAGTTGTCGAGCATCACGCGGTGTACGCCGTCAAGGGCGAGTACTTGGTTCAGCTCGTCAAAGTTACGTACCTCGACCTCAATCTTGAGGTCCTTGCCTTTGGCCTTGCAGTACTCTTTGGCGCGGGTTACGGCCTGGGGGATACCACCGGCGAAATCCACGTGGTTGTCCTTAAGGAGAATCATGTCGAAGAGACCGATACGGTGGTTACAGCCTCCACCG
>JBGVOS010000004.1:0-10447 GCA_045126595.1 Bacteroidaceae bacterium
CATACTGCTGCTGGATGAGTATGACTACCAAGATACCGATAGGGATGAATATGATGAAGCTTTGGCCGAATCGCTCAACGAAGAAAAACGTCAAGAGCAGATAGGAGTGTATAAAAGAGCCGACCTGCTGAAGATGCATGCCTATAATGATGCTATTAGACGCACAGGAGGTTCGTATGTGCTATATCCTGGTACAAAGGAGAAGAGTCTGAAAGGATTCCATGAGATTATCCC
This sequence comes from Bacteroidaceae bacterium, assembly GCA_045126595.1. Classification (GTDB taxonomy): domain Bacteria; phylum Bacteroidota; class Bacteroidia; order Bacteroidales; family Bacteroidaceae; genus UBA1189. Next base: position 235 of record JBGVOS010000004.1, read on the forward strand.
TGGACTTGGGGCATTCCCTGTAAGCCCAAACACCTTTGAGGAGGACGCTATAGCTATCAAGCAATTTATCGATGACTTGATACAGCACTTCTTGAATCGTATTTCGCAACGTGAGACTAAGGCATATTATGACTACGAGATTCATCAAATGCCTCCCGCAACTGCAGTTTATGAGCCTATGCCTGAGCCCTATGGTGAACGTCGACACTTGATACCAAGCAAGACCAATGTACTGATTGGATACGTTAAAGATGCAGCACAACTGGAGTGGATATTGCTCAATAAGTGCTATAATACAAGAACAGGTACAAGTAATGGTTCGCTGAGACTCTCGGAGGAGATTACAACCGCTCAATACCTCTTGCTGCATAGCGATAGCGACAAGCAGCAACTGCTGATAAGATTGGATGATAAGGGTGCAAGAGTAATGTCTAAGGATGAACTCCTTCGACGAGCGCCGAAAGGAAATTACACACCTACGAGACCTTACTACATCGTTTTTGATTTGCTTTCCGGCGAAGTGGAGCCCGAATTTGCAGGTGTATCGTGGGACTTGGCAAAGATGAGAAGCGAAGGCTTACTGGGTGACTTCAGATTGTCAGGGGCACCTGTGGGCGTATCGTTGGCTACACTGATGAGATATGTAAAGAAATAATTAATCTAATACATACCACATATGGAAGAATTCTTTGAAGAAAAAATCAGCCGCAAAAGAGGAAAGAAAAAACTCCTTAGAGTGACTTTTGAAGACGGCAAGTCGATATGTTATACCAGCACTACCATGACCTTCATGGAGACCTTGAGGCGTATAGGCATAGAAAGACTGAAAGATTTGGACTTCAAAGTAGCTCACATCCCTTTCGTATCGCAAGAGGTGTATCCACAATACAAGGAATACCAGAAGGAACTGGTGAGAGGATGGTATGTAATGACGCAGAGTGATAGCGAACAGAAGTATAGACAACTGCTCGCTATAAAGGAATTGCTCAGCTTGGATATAAAAGTAGAACTCGGAGAGGACTTTGAGACGGACAAGGTAAAAATGTTTCAAAAGTCAAAAAGGAGTATAGGCGCCCTACTTGTGAAGTTTCCCAATGGAGAATATCTCGGTGGGGAAAACCCTATAGATACTTATAAAGAGACTATCCTAAAGATTGGTATCGATGAGCTGAGGCGACGTCGTATCGAGCTGGGCGGTAAGCCACTGATAGCGTCTACGGATGTTACTAAAGCCTATACGGAGATTGAACCTGGTGTATGGATTGCAACACCTTCTACGACCAAGGAGAAGGTGAAGTATCTTAAGATTATAGGTTCGTTTATGCGTATACCGCTAGAAGTGACTATTATTGATTAATCATATGGAATATAGGTCTATACGACAAGATGTGGGTAATCTGCGTCCTCACCAAAAGGAAGCGAAAGAGAAAATCTTTGCAGCCTGGGATGAGGTAGATGCTGTGATGCTACAGATGCCTACAGGTACCGGTAAGACCTATCTGTTCACGTCACTAATCAAGGACATTATCAATCATTACAAAGCTACGCACACTACACTCAATATACTCGTGGTAGCACACCGCACCGAACTGCTCGACCAAATATCGGCATCGTTGCACAAATACGACATACCTCATGGCTTCATACAAGGAAGCCGAGCGCAACAACTGTGGCAGAGAGTGCAGGTAGCAAGTATATTCTCCATACTTTCTGCTCGTAATGAGATCAATGTGAGGCGAAAGGATTTTGACTATATCATCATAGATGAAGCTCACCACTCACTCGCCGATACCTATAAGAGGCTCTTTGATACATTCCCCAGTGCGAAGAAATTAGGAGTAACGGCGACTCCATGGAGATTTAATCATGAGCCCTTCACCTCGCTCTATCAGATACTGATAACTACTCCGCAGGTGTCGTGGTTTATTGAGAACGGGCTGCTTGCAGACTTTGACTATGTGTCTATCAAACCCGATTCAAGTTTGCAACAATTAGTGGATAGGACTGAAGTTGCGACGACGGGAGACTTTGTCAATGGCGAACTGGATATGGCGTTTAATAACCAACGTATCCGCTCCAAAGTCTATGATTCGTACAAGAAGTTTGCCGATGGACGTAAGGGCATTATCTATGCTATCAACAAAGAGCATGCGTCAAACCTTGCAGCACTCTACTGCTCTAAGGGAGTCAATGCTGTAGCTATTGATTGCGACACTCCCAAAGAGGAACGTAAAGCGCTTATTGAGGATTTTAAGAAAGGTATAATTAAGGTGCTTGTCAATGTGGAAATCTTTACAGAGGGTTTCGATTGCCCCGATGTGAGTTTCATACAACTGGCACGTCCTACACGCTCATTAGCACTCTATCTGCAACAGGTAGGACGAGGTCTAAGAGTTGTAGCAGGTAAGGAGAGAACTATTATCATCGATAATGTAGGCTTGTACAACTACTTTGGATTGCCTGATGCCAATCGAAAGTGGCTCTATCACTTCAATGGACAAGAGGACTTTGAGGAGATAGTGAAGTCGGGACATAGCAGGGATATAGAAACAGAGATTGTTGAACGCAGCTACGATGAAGACGATGAAGCTATGATGGTAGTGCGTGGTGTAGGCGCTGGAGAAAGCATTCCCATTGTCTCAGAAAGTACAGAAGAGTACGAAGTACCTCTACCCATCACGGAGTTCTCATTATGTGATTATTATCTTGTCATTGGCAATAAAGATAGATTTAAGCTATATCCATTCATAAAGAAAAAAGGTAAATCCACAGACCAAGTGGGTAACCGTGTGTATGCATACGACAAGAATGATGAGGAACTGATATTGACTGATGACCATGTAAATAATATCAAGTTAATTGATCAGCATAGTAAAGAAAAGTATCTATTGATGTTTCTTGGTTCCTTTGTCAATAAAAGCTACACTCAACTACTCAATATCCATAAAGTGCAAGACCTCACGGGTGACCCTCATACACCCTCGATGTCTTTTTATGAACTGCTACAACTCATAGAAAAACTGTATAGTCTGTCTAATCTTGAAGGTCGTACAACTTTGGACGAAGGCTTGAGTCGTATCTTCTCTATGAAGTATAGCAACCGTGATGGTTATAAAGCACCTCATAAGGCAATTTATCTATTATCGATTATTGATTGTGTTGAGTTGGGAGAAATTACAGACAGGCGTTTTAATATTACTCCATTCTTATTGCAGCGATTTGAAAATAACTGGAAGAAGTATGTTCACTTGAAATGCTTTACACCCAACATTTGGAATCCTGTCTACTATATGGAAGATAGTATTATACACAAGATATGGAGAGCTGGATTCAAAGGTGCACAACCAAATAGTATTAGAAAAAGTGAAACCATATTTAGCTATTTGGAAATTGCTAGTGACCTGTGGAGAGCTATACAAGATGAAGAAACGAGAGAAAGATTAAAAGCGAAAATAATAGATTCGTATATCATAAACAATAGAACTACCAATTATTGACCTCAAGCAAGAGAGTTAGCGAACTACCTAACACGCCAATATCCCCATGCCCGACAAACTAACCCAAGAGCAGCGGCACCGATGTATGGCAAGCATACGTGGCCGTGACACCAAGCCCGAGATGACGGTGAGGCGATGGCTCCATAGTCGGGGCTTCCGCTACAGGGTGAACGTGAAGGGATTGCCGGGCACACCCGACATCGTGCTACGCAAGTACCGCACGGTGATATTCATACACGGATGCTTCTGGCATGGGCATGAGGGATGCCGATACTTCGTATTGCCGAAGAGCAACACGGAGTTTTGGACACAGAAGATAGAGCGTAACCGCGAGCGTGACCTGGAACGTCGCGCCCAACTGAAGCGGATGGGATGGCACACCATCGTCATTTGGGAATGTCAGCTGAAGCCCAAGACTCGCGAGGCCACATTGGCCGAACTGGAACACCTGCTACACAAGACCTATATTGAGAACCTGCGTCCACGCAAGGCAGTGACATACGCCTTCGACACGGAGCCTACGCCTATGGCCGCAGAAGAGCAAGTCAAGTATGAAAAATAGTGGAAAGATGATAGATGAACGTGGAAAGATGACGAATATCGAAGTAGTAGCCGCTATCATAGAGCACGATGGCAAGTACCTTGCCACGCAGCGTGGGTATGGTGATTTTAAAGGAGGGTGGGAGTTCCCTGGAGGTAAGATAGAGCCGGGAGAGAACCACCACGAGGCACTCATCCGCGAGATACACGAGGAGCTGTGCATGGAGATCGTGCCCGAGCGGTGGCTATGCACCACGGAGCACGACTATCCCACCTTTCACCTCACCATGCACTGCTACCTATGCCGCATCGTGGAGGGCACGCCCCAGCTCACCGAACACCTGGCCGCCCAGTGGCTCAGCCCCGAAGAGCTGCACTCGGTGGAGTGGCTACCTGCCGATGTGGAGGTGACAAGCAAATTGAAAATTGAGAGTTGAAAATTAAAAGTTAATCGTTTCTTCTTATCTTCGTAGTAAACTTACACCGATGAAAGAAGGCAACTCATAAGGATTTCTTGTTAGTTCGCCAAAGAGGGCCGATGTGCCTACACCCATTGCCGCTGAGGAGCAGGTGGTATATGACACGAAGTGATTACGATTACGCTTACAAAAAACACACGATAAGTGATGCTGATTGCCATTTTTATGGTATATTCGCAGTATAAATAAACCAAACGACAAGAATATGAAAAAGAATGTATTAACCCTCGGGTTGCTTGCCTGCATGATGGTGGGCTGCCAAGTGAAAACTCAGGAGACAACTATGGGTAATGAACAGGAGAATCAGGTGATTAGCACCATCATGGCGCGACGTAGCATACGCAAGTATAAGCCACAACCCGTGGAGCGCGAGAAGATGGATGTGATACTGCAATGCGGCATCAACGCCCCCAACGGACAGAACAAGCAGTCGTGGGAGGTGCGCGTAGTGGATAACCCCGCACTGATGGAGGAGATCAAGGAGGCGATGGCCAAGGGTCACCCCGACATGGACCCTGCCATGGTGAAGGGATGCCTGCGCAATGCGCCCACCATGGTGTTCATCGCTCGCGACAAGAGCTACGACTTCTCGGCCTACGATTGCGGACTGCTGGCTGAGAACATGGTGCTGTCGGCATGGTCGATGGGTATCGGGTCGATATGCTTGGGTAGCCCCGTGCGATACCTCACCGACAACGAGGCATGCAAGCCTGTGCTCGAGAAACTGGGATTCAGCGAGGGATATGAACTGAGCCTGTGTGTGGGATTTGGCTATGCCGAGGAGGAACCCGCTGCCAAACCGCGCGACTGGGGCAAGGTGAAGTATGTGGAGTGAACTTCGAGATGTGAGCAATGAGTAATGGGCTGTGAGCCTTGAGATGTGGCGATGAGCGCCATCCGGACGGCGTCTGTTGTCCGTTGTCTATTGTCTGTTAACCCCTAACGCAAACAATGAATAAGATACTGATTACTGGCACGAGTGGCTTTGTGGGCAGTCGCGTGGCACGAGCGCTGCAAGATAGATACGAACTGCTCACTCCATCGCATGGCGAGTGTGACATCACACGGCTGGAGGCGGTGGAGGCGTATGTGGGGCAACATCGTCCCGAGGCGATACTGCACCTGGCTGCGATATCCAACACGGGGTATTGCGAGCAGCACCCCGAGGAGAGCATGGCGGTGAACGTGCAGGGAGTGGTGCACATGGCCGAGGCGGCAGCACGCTATGGATGCAAGCTGGTGTGGTTCTCGTCGGACCAGGTGTACAACGGCAACTGTGAGCTGGGACCGCTCTCCGAAGAGGTGGACGTATGTCCCGAGAACCACTATGGCCGACATAAGCTGCTGGCCGAGAAGGAGGCACTGAAGCGCTGCCCCGACAGCGTGGCACTGCGCGCCACATGGATGTATGACGTGCGACGCGAGGGGATGCCCACACACAACAACTTCGTGCTCAACATCGAGGAGGCGCTGAGGCAAGGGACGCCCCTAAGGTTTGCTACGAGGGAGTATCGCGGCATCACTTGGGTGAACGAGGTGGTGAAGAACATACCCCACACGCTATCTCTGCCGGGAGGAGTATACAACTTCGGGGCCGAGAACGACCGCAACACCTACGACACGGCACGGGCATACCTCGACATCATAGGGTGCAGCACGCCCGACATCGCCGTGCCCGACCATGAGCGCTTTGCCGCCCATGTGCGCAACATCAGCATCTCGATGCACAAGGCCGTGGAGGCCTCGGGCGGAGCCATACAGTTTGCCAGCACCGTGGAGGGACTGAAGAGTTTTTTAATTATGAATTATGAAGGTTCGTGCAAACGGCGAAGCAACTTCGACGAAGTTAATTCTTAGAATCTGTTAGAATCACATCACAGAGCCTAATTCAGAATTCAAAATTCAGAATTCAAAATTCAGAATTCCTAATTAACAATCCCATGTACCAGAAATTTATCATAACCCAGGAGGGTGTGTTGCGCTTCGGCCATGTGTACCAACATCGCGACCTGCTGGCGTGGAACGAGGAGTGCCCCTATGGCGGTGGGTTGTGGAAGGTGGACGAGGAGCGTCGCGCCATACTGCTCTATGGCCGCTCGTTTGCCTTCGGCACCCCACAATTTGAGTATGTGAGACGCATTGAATGGAGCGGTACAGGCGGCACGCCGCGCCCGCTGTTCTACCTGCCACACTGGCCCTCGGAGGAGCAATTGGTGCCGGTGATGGTGCGGTGAGGCTCCTGCCGTAGACATGCGGAACAACCTGTTGGTTCGCCCCGATTCACTTGCATAATTTACCGATATCATATAACTTTGTACCACTCCTATATTAACATTGCATTATGATGAAAACGACAAGAACAATCATAGCATCGCTGGCTATGCTGGCAATGACAGGCATGGCCACCGCGCAAGAGAAAAAGGTGTATGCCATAAACAAGAATGTGACGTATCAGGTAATTGACAATTTTGCGGCTTCGGATGCATGGAGATGTGACTTTATTGGTAAATATTGGCCGGAGGAGAAGAAGGAGCAGATTGCCGACCTGCTGTTCAATCGCGAGTTTGACAAGGAGGGAAACCCCAAGGGAATGGCCTTGACCGCCTGGCGTGTGAACATCGGTGGAGGAAGCTATGAAAACCGTGAAGCAAAAGAGGTAAACAACAGTTGGAACCGCACTGAGTGCTTCCTCTCGCCAGACGGGAAGTATGACTTCACGAAACAGGCCGGACAACAGTGGTTCATGAAGGCTGCCAGGGACAGGGGGATGAACAATTTCCTGTTCTTTGCCAATTCGGCCCCTTACTTCATGACACGAAGCGGAGCCACGGTATCGATGGATGGCAATAGCATCAACCTGCGCGAAGACAAGTTTGACGACTTTGCCCGATTCCTAGTAAACTGTGCCAAGCATTTCAATGAGGAGGGATATAAAATAAGCTATATAAGCCCTATCAATGAACCGAATGGGGAATGGCACACCAACTTTTTCCAGGAAGGAAGCTTTGCCACAAAGGCTGACATCTACCGTATGGTGGAGGAACTGGACAAGGCCATCGAGGAGGAGCATATAAAGACGAAAATCCTGATCCCCGAAATTGGCGAAATGAAGTATCTGTTTGAAGTGGATGCGGATGCCAAAATGCCCGATGACATTATCCACTCTATGTTCTACAAGGATGGAGAGTATAGCGTACTGGGATTCAAGAATCTGTACAATTGTGTAGCGGCACATGACTACTGGACGGCCTATCCGCCCCAACTGCTGGTAGATATGCGTACAGACATACGGAACACGTTGGCACAAAACAACCATCAGACGAAGTTCTGGGCATCGGAGTATTGCATACTGGAAAAGAACGAGGAGATTACCATGAAGCCCTCACCGATAAGAAGCATCAACTTGGGACTCTATGTGGCACGCATCATCCATAATGACTTGGCGGTGGCCAACGCCTCAGCATGGCAGTGGTGGACGGCTGTATCGCTGGGCGAAGATGTGCCTATCCAACTGTTGCCGATGAAGGGCTCCTCGTCTGAATCGGTAAAATACGATGGCGTCATATCGCCTACAAAGATGTTTTGGACAACGGCAAACTACAGCTTCTTCGTACGCCCCGGCATGAAGCGCATCGACGTGAAACCGGTAGGACGACAGGTCACAGACCTGGAGGCGGCAACCTCGCTCATGGTGTCTTCATATACCGACGGCAAAGAGGTGGTGACGGTAATCATCAACTACACCGACAAGGAGGAACTGCTGGAGCTGAAATACAACAAAGCAAAAAAGGGAAAGATGTATATAACCTCCATTGACAAGGACTTGGAATATATAGGCAAGCATCCTTTGGCAGAGTTGTCGATTCCGGCACGTTCGGTAGTAACGGTGGTGATGTAAATGATAATGAAAGTAAGAAATCTCTTGCAAACAGACTATATCATGAGAAAAAGAAACATTGCATTGATGGCTATGGCAGTAATCTGCATAGCAAGCATGGCTCAAAACTGGAACCAGGGAAGCCGAGTGGAAAACCACACCATGAAGAGCGAGGTGTTGGGCACGGAGCGTAACTATACGGTGTATCTCCCTGCTGGATATGACCAAAACACGGGACAGACATACCCGGTGCTGTACCTGCTGCACGGCATGGATGCCACGAACAAGGACTGGTATGAGCGCGGACACGTGAAGGACGTGATGGATCAGCTCACCGCCTCGGGCGAGGCTAACGCCATGATTATCGTCACCCCCGATGCAGGGGGCTCGGTGAGAGAGGGCAAGTGGAACGGCTACTTCGACATGAAGGGATGGCCCTACGAGGAGTTCTTCTACACGGAGTTCCTGCCCATGATAGAGAAGACCTACCGCATCAAGGGCGACAAGCAGCACCGTGCCATTGCCGGTCTCTCGATGGGTGGAGGTGGCTGCACAAGCTATGCCCAACGCCATACCGACATGTACTGTGCCTGCTATGCCATGAGCGCACTGATGCATCTTCCTCCTGCTGACGAGGATGGTGTGAAGGAGGGCAACCGTATGGCACTGCTTGTCGATGCGGTATATCGATTGAGTTGTGTGGACTATGTGGCCCAGGCCGACGAGGCTCGCAAGAAGAAGCTGCGCACAGTGCAATGGTTTGTCGACTGTGGTGATGATGACTTCCTCTTCGACTGTAATCTCGACTTCTATCAAGCCATGCGCAGGGCACATATACCCTGCCAACTGCGCGTACGCGACGGTGGTCACACCTGGGAGTACTGGCACTCGGCACTCTACATAGCGCTGCCTTGGGTAAGCCGACAGTTTGGTAAATAATCCGATAAAAGTACACAGATATGAAAAAGCTACTACTTACTCTCACCTTGGGTGCAATGGCTATCGCAGGCATAGCACAGACCATTACTAACGGGAACCTTCACCGATTCCGCGCTACACAAAACCCTTTTATCACACACAAACACACGGCCGACCCTGCCCCCATTGTCAAGGGCGACACGCTGTACCTATACACAGGAGTAGACTATGCAGGCAACCAGAGTAACTACAAGATGCATGAGTGGGCACTCTTTACCACCACCGACATGATGCACTGGACCGAGCACAAGAGTCCATTACACGTGGATGAGTTCAAATGGCAGAACTCACACGCTGCCTTCGCCGCCCACGTGGCCGAAAAAAATGGGAAATACTATTTCTACGTATCGACCAACTGGTGTGGCATAGGCGTTGCCGTAGGCGACTCGCCCTATGGCCCATTCAAAGATGCGCTGGGAAAACCTATGCTAACCAATGCCGACTGCCCTGGAACCGACCACGCATGGGCTTGCATTGACCCTGCCGTATACCAAGACGAGGAAGGCAATGCATGGATATACTGGGGTAACCGACGTTGCTTTGCCGCCAAACTGAAACCCAACATGATAGAAATTGACGGTGAGGTGATGGACATCACTCCCCAAGGAGCAAATTTCACAGAGGCTCCTTGGATACATAAACATAACGGCAAGTACTACCTCACCTTTGCCGAGGGATGGCCTGAAAAACTGGGCTACGCCATAGGCGAATCACCCATAGGACCCTTTGAGTACAAAGGTACATTCTCGGAGATTGCCGGGAACAGCAATACCACACATCCAGGCATCGTGAAATTCAAGGGAAAAACCATCCTCTTCACCCACAATGGCGGATTACACACA
>JBGVOS010000005.1:0-2834 GCA_045126595.1 Bacteroidaceae bacterium
CGAAGCGTAGGAGAAGACGTCGATGATGCTGCCTCGGACGGCAAACTGCCCCGGCTCGTACACATAATCCACGCGTTCGAAGCCTTCGGTCACGAGCAGTTTCTCTATCTCCGGAATCTCTATCGTGTCACCCACAGCCAACGGCAAGGAGCGGTCGCTAAGGGTGTTTTGAGACACTACCAGCTCAGCCAGGGCGTCGGGATAGGAAACGATGTAGAGAGGAGCCTCCCCCCTGCCCCTCCCAAGGAGGGGTGATTCCGTCATCGCGGGGCCAAACTCCCCTCCTCGGGAGGGGTTAGGGAAGGCCACCAGTCTTGTCAGCACCTCGGTGCGCAGCACCTCATTGGCCGAGTCCTTCTTCCCGTACTTGATGGCGCGTTTGTACGATGAGGGGAAGAAGAGCACCTGCCCTACCCCCAGCATCTGCGTGAGGTCGTGATAGAAGTAGCCCGCTTCCTCCAGGTCATTAAGCACAAAGAGTGCCACTGGCGTCTGCCACGGCGTATCGCCCACCGCCATGGCCCCGAAGAGCATCGGTGTGGCCGATGCCGACAGCCCCTTGAGATGGATGGTGCGCACACTGTCATCATTCCACACCTGCCGCAGAGCACTCACACCCGAGTGCCCGGCAAAGCGTCTTACCAAGTCCAATATCTCCATTGTCAATCGTATTAGGACAGATATAGTTTCTATTTACCGTCACTTCATCCCCGCTCGTACATCCCCTTAGAGATAGTACTCTGTTTCATCTTACCTTCGGCCACCAGCTTTTCGATGCGGCGATAGGCCGTGTTCCTACTGCAGTTGCACAGTGTGGCAAACAGGCGCGGAGTGATGTATTGGTTTACGCTGAAATATTCGTCCAGAGCCTTCTCGGCACTCTCCTCGCTGAGTGGTTGCGACACAGTGCCGTCGCACTCGAATGCCAATTCCCCCATCACCTCCGTGAGTCGCTTTGACGGGGCGAAAGTGATGCCCTTGGCTACAATATCCCTGCTGGTGACACCTTCGCTCACGCTCTTGCGCTGTTTGGTTCCCACCTCAAGGGCGAGCGTGCCCAGTGTGCCCAGTTCTACGCGATTACCGTCACTCAAGGTGCGGATAATCTCCTCCTCCATCGCATTCCACACCGCCAGCACATCGGCCACGCCGACACTGCAAGCATTGTTAATGGATTTGGCCATCTCTCTGAGCGTACGCTTCTGAGGATAAGCGACGGTGACACGGATACCCTGCAAGTCGTCAGTAGCAATACCATTGAGCAAGTAACGACGTGTTGCACGGCACTTGATAGCACTTTTAGAAGTTCTATTAGCCATATATTTTCGATTCTTTATATTGTTTGTTTCCTATGTATCTATCCATAAGGTTTTCCCTCCGCGGAGAGACCACTTTCCCTTCGCGGAGAGAAAGACATCCCATCGCGGAGAGACATTCTTCCCTCCGCGGAGGGAAGAGTTTTTCTCTTCACTGAACAAAGATAACAGATAGTACGGAAAGTACCAAAGGATAAGTGTAAAAGTTTTATTGGACAAAAAAGATGGTGTGCCTTGTCAGACACACCATCCGAAGTAAACCCTATCAACTATAGAATCTCCGTATCACTCCATATACACCGTGATGTCACCGCTCAGCTGGAGGAGCGATATCTCACAGAGCTTGGTATTGTACTCGGCCACAAGGATACGCTCCTCGGCATCGAGGAGGCTCTTCTGTGCTTCACGCATCTCGATACCCGAGAGGTCACCGAGGAGGTAGCGTTCGTGGGCGATGTCATAGTTCTCGCGTGCGGCCACCACATTCTCTTTCTCGAGGGCGAGAAGCATGCGGTTGTTCTCATAGGCTTGCCACAGGTCGGCAAGGTCGGTGTAGAGCGCGAGGGTGAGGTCATACTGCTCCAATTCGGCATTCTTCACCGAGAGGCGGGCATTGCGCTGCTCGCTGCGGCGCTTGCCGTCGTAGAGGTTGAAGCCCAAGGTGACACCCACATCGCCACCCCACTGGTTGCGACGGAGAGTAGCGCCTGCACCGTAATGGTTGGTACGGTAGCCGTAGCCTCCGTTGAGTTTCAGGTAGGGATAGTTGCGCGAGAACGCACTGCGGAGTTCAATGTCGGCAATGTTGCGATTGTGCTCGGCAATCACCATCGAGGCACAGTGCTGGGTCTTTGCCCACAAACTGTCGAAGGTGGGGAGCACGAGAAGGTCGATATCCTCATCGGCCGAGGTGAAATTGACATCGAGGCTGTCCTGCGCCATAAGCTCGTGCAGGCGGATACGCGACGAAGCCAAGAGCTCGCGCTGCTTGAGACACTGGGCACTGTCGGCATTGAAGTCGACACGCGCTTGCAAGAGGTCGAGACGAGAGAGCGAGCCAATCATCCAACGCTCATACACGATACGCAGACGCTCACGCGAGAGTTCAACGGCAGAGACATAGTTTTCCAGACGCTGGCGTTGCTGTACAAAGTTATAGTACTCGGCCGTAAGAGCTGCCATATAGTCGATGACGGCACGGCGGGTCTTGGCCGCAGAAATCAGTTCCAGCTCGCGCAGACGGTCATAGTTAGCCACGGTCTTGAAACCGTCAAACAGCGTCCACGACACATCGACACCGGCATTGATACCGTCGTCATATACGCCGCGGTTCTTCACCATGTCTCCCTCGCGAGGTGTGGTGTTGTTGCCATAGGCCGAGCCACTGTAGCCTGCCGAGAGGCTCACCGAAGGAAGCAGGCCGGCATTCTCCATAGTGGCATTATTGGCCGCCATCTGCTCTTCGTTGCGGATGATGCGGAGCGAATAGTTCTTCTGCAGGCCCTTCTCCAGACACTC
>JBGVOS010000006.1:0-5592 GCA_045126595.1 Bacteroidaceae bacterium
TGAGTCGCAGCTCTCGCGCGACAAGGTGCAGCACGTGAGCATCGTGCCCAACTTTGACGGCGATGAAGCGAAAGGGCTGGTGTCGTTCTTCGACTTCTTGCCCGAAGGTTCGGCGTTGGCGTTTCAGGACTATATGTGGACGCATGAGCGGATAGAACAATTGGGCGAAGAGGGGCTCTCGTTGCAGGCTGTACAAGCCGCTGATGAGGGGGTAAGTTGTAGCATAAACTTGTTGGAACCGACTGATTTCATCCGTAAAACAGCTTCGCGGCGTCGTATCGAATTCGGAACCAAAGCGACAAGCACGGTACAGGCCTCCGTAACCTTCGATACCTCGCCTCAGCCGCTCTTCCACAAGAACTTCGAGTTGGTGGAGCAGTCGCTCACCGACCTTATCGAGCGTGGCTACCAAATCTATATATTGACCGACAGCGCCAAGCAGGCCGAGCGTCTGAAGACCATCTTCGAGGAACGCGGTAACGACATTCCTTTTACGGCAGTCGACAAGACCATCCACGGCGGCTTCACCGATGCCACGATGCGTGTGGCCTGCTTTACCGACCATCAGATATTCGACCGCTTCCACAAGTATAACCTCCGCAGCGACAAGGCACGCAGCGGAAAGATGGCCATCTCGCTCAAGGAGCTTAACCAGTTTGAACCGGGTGACTATGTGGTACATATCGACCACGGTGTGGGCCGCTTTGCCGGATTGGTGCGTGTGCCCAACGGCAACAGCACGCAGGAGGTCATCAAGCTCGTCTACAGCAACGATGACGTGGTATTCGTCTCCATACATTCGTTGCACAAGGTGTCGAAATACAAGAGCAAGGAGTGCGAGGCACCGCGCATCAACAAACTTGGCACGGGCGCTTGGGAGAAACTCAAGGAGCGCACCAAGACCAAGATTAAGGATATCGCGCGCGACCTCATCAAGCTCTATTCGCAGCGTGCGCAGGAGAAGGGCTTCGCCTACAGCCCCGACAGTTTCTTGCAGCACGAGCTGGAGGCCAGCTTCCTCTACGAAGACACGCCCGACCAGCTGAAGGCCACCATCGACGTGAAGGCCGATATGGAGCGCGAGCGCCCCATGGACCGCCTCGTGTGTGGCGATGTGGGCTTCGGTAAGACCGAGGTGGCGGTGCGTGCCGCCTTCAAGGCTGCATGCGACAACAAGCAGGTGGCGGTGCTCGTGCCCACCACCGTGTTGGCCTATCAACATTGGCGCACCTTCTCGGAGCGCTTGAAGAACCTGCCCTGCAAGGTTGAATACCTGAGCCGTGCCCGCTCGGCTGCCGACACCAAGAAGGTGCTCGAAGGCCTCAAGAGCGGCGAAGTGAACATCGTCGTGGGTACGCACAAGCTCATCAGTAAGTCGGTGCAGTTCAAGGACCTCGGCTTGCTCATCATCGATGAGGAGCAGAAGTTCGGCGTGTCGGTGAAGGAGAAGTTGCGCCAGCTCAAAGTAAGTGTCGATACTCTTACGCTGACAGCTACACCTATCCCGCGCACTTTGCAGTTCTCGCTCATGGGGGCCCGCGACTTGAGCGTCATACAGACTCCGCCTCCTAACCGCTATCCCATACAGACGGAGGTACACACCTTCAATGAGGAGATTATCTGCGAGGCGGTGAACTTCGAACTCAGTCGCAACGGACAGCTCTTTATCATCAACAACCGTATACAGAACCTCCACGAGCTGGCCGCACTCGTCACCCGCAATGTGCCCGATGCCCGTGTATGTATAGGTCACGGGCAGATGCCGCCCGAGGAGCTGGAGAAGGTCATCATGAGCTTCGTCAACCACGACTACGACGTGCTTATTGCCACCTCCATCGTGGAGAACGGTATCGACATTCCCAATGCCAACACCATCATTATCAACCAGGCACATAACTTTGGCTTGAGCGACCTCCACCAGATGCGTGGCCGCGTAGGTCGTGGCAACAAGAAAGCCTTCTGCTACCTCCTTGCGCCACCTCTCTCGGTGCTCACCCCCGAGGCACGCCGTCGCCTCCAGGCCATCGAGAACTTCACCGACCTGGGCAGCGGCATACACATCGCCATGCAGGACCTCGACATCCGTGGCGCGGGCAACCTGCTCGGTGCTGAGCAGAGCGGCTTCATCGCTGACCTCGGTTACGAGACCTATCAGAAGATTCTTGGCGAGGCGGTGCATGAGCTGAAAACCAACGAGTTTGCCGACCTCCTCATGGGCGACGTGGCCGAAGGGGAGAAGATTAGCGGTGAGGGCTTCGTCGAGGAGTGCACGATTGAGAGCGACCTCGAACTCCTCTTCCCTGATGAGTATATCCCCACGAGCAGCGAACGTATGCTCGTATACCGTGAACTCGACAGCCTGGAGAGCGACGAGGAACTGAAGAAGTTCCGCACCCGTCTTACCGACCGCTTCGGCACCATCCCCCCGACGGGCGAAGAGCTCCTACGCGTCGTTCCACTGCGCCGCCTCGGCAAGCAGCTCGGCATCGAGAAGATACTCCTCAAGGGCGGTCAGATGGCCCTCTACTTCGTGAGCAATCTCGAGAGCCCCTACTACGACAGTGCCGCCTTCGGACGTGTGATGAACTACACCGCCATGTCACCCTACGAGTGTCGCTTCCGCGAACTCTCGGGCAAGCGTAGCCTCCTCATCAAGGGCATTGATACCGTCGAGGAAGCCCTCGGCGTGTTGGCGATGATGATGCACTATTAGGGCTTGATTATTCTAAACCACCTTAAACAAAAAGAGAGAGCATTGATGCTCTCTCTTTGTTTTCAAAGCCCATTGCTTAAAGCTTATTGCAACGTTCAAAGAAGTTGATGGCTTCGAGCTCCTTGCGGCAAGCCTCCTCCTCGGCGTCGGTCATGTTTTGGAACGGAGTGCGGTTAGGGCCGAGGTCAAGACCGATGAGCTTCATGATGCGTTTTCCGCATACGATGTTGCCTCGGTAGTGGCAGATGACGTTGATGACCTCCTGTGCAAAGTTCTGCAGTTCACGTGCCTTCTCCAGGTCGCCCGCATTCCATGCGTCGATGATGCCCACCAGGTTACATCCGTTATAGTTTGTGGTGCCACCGATGCCACCCTGTGCGCCACCCATGGCGAGCGAGGGGAGAATGGTCTCGTCCTGTCCGTGCAGCATGTCGAACTTGCCGTTCTTGTAGAGGCGGCACTGGTTATACTCGTAGATGCTCTCGTAGGTATATTTGATGCCTGCAAAGTTGGGGATGCGTCCGTCCACCGCCTTGAGAAACTCTACCATCGAGAAGTATGCCCCGTTGAATGCGGGGATGTGGTAGTAGTAGAAGGGCAGTTCGGGAGCTGCAGCGGCAATCTCCTCGCAATACTTCACCAACTCCTCGATGCGTCCGATCTTGGGGAAGGGAGGTGCCATCACGCCGATACCGAAGGCACCGATCTTCTGTGCATGGGCCGCCATGCGACGTGAACTCTTCACGCAGGTGCTACCTACGTGTACGATTACCTTGAAGTCCTTGGGTGCAGCATGCATCCATACCTCGGCGAGGTTGATGCGCTCCTCTTCGGTGAGCATGTAACCCTCGCCCGATGAACCGTTGATAAACACGCCCTTGAGGCCATTCTTCTGCAACATCTCTGCATAGGCAGGGATGGGTTCGTAGTTCACTTCACCATCTTCGTAGAACGGGGTGAAGGGAGCATTGATGAGTCCGATAATCTTTTCCATGTGGTTTATTGTGTTTTAGTAGGATAAGCGTGTTGCAAAATTAGTGCAAGGCGAGCGGAGAACAAAATAATTTCAATTATTTTTTATTTTGAATTGCTAACCTGCCATCCCATAGCTTATTTGACACATACGCATTCCTTTGTTGATAGTGCGGAACTATTCTGTTTTCCCCTTCAGTATCTCTTCGAGGCGGAACATCTCGTCGCGGTACTGTGCCGCCTCGGCAAAGTTGAGCTGTTTGGCGGCCTCCTGCATGAGCTTGCGAGTGCGGGCGATGCTCTTCTCCAGCTGGCTGCGCGACATGTATTCGACGATGGGGTCGGCGGCGATGCCGAGTTGAGAGTTGAAAGATGAAAGTTGGGAGTTTGCCTCCGGTTTGTTTGCAGTGGACTCCGTCGCCCCCTCTCCTTGGGAGAGGGTTTGGGTGAGGCCTCCCTTGATTTCTTTCTGTATCTGTTGCGGCGTGATGCCATGTGCTTCGTTGTAGGCGAGCTGCTTCTCGCGGCGGCGGTTGGTTTCGCTGATGGTCTTGGCCATGCTGTCGGTAATCTTGTCGGCATACATGATGACGCGGCCGTTGACGTTGCGTGCGGCACGGCCTGCTGTTTGGGTGAGCGAACGGTGGTTGCGCAGGAAGCCCTCCTTGTCGGCATCGAGGATGGCCACAAGTGACACTTCGGGGAGGTCGAGTCCTTCGCGCAGGAGGTTGACACCGATGAGCACGTCGTACTCGCCACGGCGCAGGGCGTTCATGATCTCTACGCGCTCCATGGTGTCTACGTCGCTGTGGATGTAGGTGCAGCGCACCTGATGGTTGAGCAGGTATTCGGTGAGCTCCTCGGCCATGCGCTTGGTGAGTGTGACCACGAGGGTGCGCTCGTCGCGCTCGGCACGCACGAGGATCTCTTCCATGAGGTCGTCTATCTGGTTGAGGCTGGGACGCACGTCAATGATGGGGTCGAGCAGTCCTGTGGGACGGATGAGCTGCTCCACCACCACGCCCTCGCTCTGTGCCAGCTCATAGTCGGCAGGGGTAGCGCTGACGTAGATGATTTGGTTGGTCATCTGCTCGAACTCCTCGAACTTGAGCGGACGGTTGTCCATGGCTGCGGGGAGGCGGAAGCCGTACTCCACGAGGTTGAGCTTGCGGGCGCGGTCGCCACCATACATGGCGTGTATCTGGGGTACGCTCACGTGGCTCTCGTCGATGACCATGAGGTAGTCCTTGGGGAAGAAGTCGAGCAGGCAGTAGGGGCGTGTGCCGGGTTCGCGTCCGTCGAAGTAGCGCGAGTAGTTCTCTATGCCCGAGCAGTGGCCCAGCTCGCGCAGCATTTCCATGTCGTAGGTGACGCGCTCGTGGAGGCGCTTGGCCTCGAGGGGTTTGCCCACCTCGCGGAAGTACTCGACCCTTTTTGCCAAGTCATCTTCGATTTGGTATATGGCCTGCAGGGTGCTGTCCTTGCTGGTCATGACGAGGTTGGCGGGATATATCTTATAGCCGTCGTAGGTGTTCATGCGCATGCCGCTCACGGGGTCTATCTCTTCGATGGCGTCAATCTCGTCGTCCCAGAACTGGATGCGCAGCACGTCGTCGGCATAGGCGAGGTAGATGTCCACGGTGTCGCCCTTGACGCGGAAGTTGCCGCGGTTGAGTTCCAGGTCGTTGCGGGTGTAGAGGCTGTCGACGAGGCGGCGCAGGAGGACGTTGCGGTCGAGCTTCATGCCTACGCGCACCTCAATCATGCTGTTGTAGAACTCGGCTGGGTTGCCCATACCGTAGATACACGATACGGAGGAGACAACGATGACGTCATTGCGCCCCGAGAGCAGGGCTGAGGTGGCCGAGAGGCGCAGTTTGTCAATCTCGTCGTTGATGGCGAGATCC
>JBGVOS010000007.1:0-14625 GCA_045126595.1 Bacteroidaceae bacterium
ACCGACCTTTCGCAGCTGGACAACGACGCTACGTATACGCTACGTAGTGAGCGTGCCTTTCTGCTCTACAGTGCGGCTGTACCTAACGAAATCTGTTCGAGCAACGGAAGTTCTGTAGGTTCTGTGACTTATAGTCTCGAAGATGTGAACCAACAGTTCCGCATTGAGAAGACAGGCGACAACTACTACCTCTACAGCGTAGGTGCCGAGAAGTACGTAGGTGGCGATGGTAGCTACACCGCTACAGCATCGGCAGCACTGAAGATCGAGAACGTTGGAGGCGACTATCCCTGGAAACTCTGTATCGGAAGCAACGGTATGAACTCACAGATTAAGGGACAGACAGCTTCTGGTATCTTAGTAAACAGCTGGACAACAACGGATGCTGGCAACAGATACCAACTGGCAGAAGCTGTAGTTAAAGCCAAGACATACACCATCGCCGTGCTCGGTGCCGAAAATGGTGGTGTCATCTATGATGGCAAGGAGTACAAGGCTGGCGAGACTATCGAGGCCAAGAGAGTTAAAAAGGCCGATTTCACCGCTACAAAC
The DNA here is from genome assembly GCA_045126595.1 of Bacteroidaceae bacterium. Classification (GTDB taxonomy): domain Bacteria; phylum Bacteroidota; class Bacteroidia; order Bacteroidales; family Bacteroidaceae; genus UBA1189. The sequence continues at coordinate 553 of JBGVOS010000007.1, forward strand.
ATCGACAACAAGATTGCTATCGTAAGCATCGACGGCTTGAACATCTACGTAAGCTACATGGACGCTGCTACCAAGTTCTACACCATGCGCGGTGGTCACGGTGGCTACGTAAGCTTGGGCGAGGGCTACACCGAGGGTGGCAACTTCTTGCTTACCAAGACCGATGCTCCCAAGGACAACAAGGGTATCTGGGCATTTGTTCCCGAGAATGGCGGTGGCTATAAGATTTACAACTACTCAACTGGTCTCTCAAAGGTGGTAGGTATGACAGGTAGCGAGGGCGATGCACGCACTAAGATGGTTGCCCCCACTGCTACTGATTATGTTACAGCTTTTGATGGAAATATCAAGTTTGATGGTACTGATGGCCGTATCAAGCAGAAGGGTACTGCAAACAACTATTGGAACAAACGTGGTAACTACCTCGCTCTTTGGAATAGCAGTGCTGCTACAGGTAATGACACAGGTAGTATGTTCTATCTCAACGAAGTTAATTGTGCAGACTACCCCGACGAGTATATCCACGAGATTACCGACATCAAGGGTATCGATACCTTCAAACCCGAGAACCCCAACACCTTGTGGTACACCACCTCAGCCGAGGCTACTGGCGTAAGCTACCCCTGGATGGAATATGCACTCCCCTTGGGTAATGGTGAGCTCGGCTGCATGGTATTCGGTGGCGTAGCCCACGAGGAACTCCAATTCAACGAGAAGACTCTCTGGAGTGGTCCTGCCAACACCGTAGGTGCTGGTGGCGGTAACCGTACCTTCATGAACTTCGGTTCACTCATCATTGCCAACAACGATGCCAGCATCTATAACGAGGGCGTGACCGACTACGTGCGTTACCTCGACATCGAAGAGGGTATCGCTGGCGTATCGTTCAAGAACGCTAACGGCACCAAGCAGACACGCAAGTACTTCAGCTCGGCTCCCGACCAGGTGATCGCCGGTCAGTATAAGAGCGAAGGTGAGGACAAGTTGAACCTCGTGTTCTCTCTCGAGCCTGGCAACAGCATCAATGCCAGCAAAGTGGTTTACGAAGATAACACTGCATCGTTCTCCGGCGCGATGACCGTGAAGTACGCCGCTCGCCTCCACGTAGTGGCCGACGACGCTGCCGAGATTACTGCTACCCCCGCAGGTATCAGCGTGAAGAATGCTACCGAGGTGACCTTCTACCTCAAGGGTGCTACCAACTTCAACGGTGACATGGAGGTGCTCGACAACTACTTCACCAACGAGACCGTTGCTGACGTTGACAACAACGTGAAGACCGCTATCGGGGCTGCTATCAGCAAGGGATTCGATGCTGTAGAAGAGGCTCACGTGGCTGACTTCACCAAGATCACCAAACGCATGACCTTCGACCTCGGCTTGAATACTCCCACCGTGGATACCAAGACCCTTATCGACAACTACTTCCCCAACAATGGTAATGCCAATAGCAAGCAGAACGACCACCTCTTCCTCGAACAGCTCTACTTCCACTATGGACGTTACCTCGCTATTAGCTCGAATCGTAAGAATATTGCAGCGCCCAACAACCTCCAGGGTATCTGGAATGACCGTGGCACCGACTCTCCCTGGAACTCTGATGTGCACACCAACATCAACATCCAGATGAACTACTGGCCCACTGAGATTACCAACCTCTCAGATCTCCACAAGCCCTTCGTGAACTTCATCATCCGTGGTGCTCAGAGTGCAGGTTGGAAGGAAGTAGGTAAGCGCTACAATGAGGGTCACGGATGGAGCGTGCTCACCGAGACATCACTCTACAACAGTATGAGTACATGGGGCGACAACTACCTCGTAGCTAACGTATGGTACACCAGCCATCTGTGGATGCACTACCGCTATACCCAAGATAAGGAGTTCCTTGCGAAGGCCTTCCCTGTGATGTGGGATTGCGCCAAGTTCTGGTTCCACCGCTTGATTGACGACCGCGGTTTCGACAATACCAAGGACGAGCAGGAAAGAGTGCGCAACTACAAACCTGCCTATAGCTTCCAGCCCGACGGCACCTATGTAGCTCCCAATGAGTTCAGCGCCGAGCAGCACGACAACCAGACTGAGGATGGTACCGCTCACGCTCAGCAGATGATCTACTACCTCTTCATGAACCTCAAGGAGGCTATCGATATCCTCGGTGGTAAGGAGGCTGTGAACCTCACCGATGAGGATATTGCTACACTCAATGACCACCTCGCGAAAACCGACCAGGGCTTGCACACCGAGGTGTACAATGGTTCTTGGGGCGACACCTATAACGGCGTGAAGAAGGGCGAGAAGCTCCTCCGTGAATGGAAGTATAGTCCCTTCGATATCTCTGGCGACCGTGGCCACCGCCATATGTCACACATGATGGCCCTCTTCCCCTTGGATCAGATTACTCCTGAAAGCGAGTACTTCACTCCTGCGGTGAACTCACTCAAGCTCCGTGGCGATGCGGCTACCGGTTGGTCAATGGGTTGGAAGGTGAACCTCTGGGCACGTGCTCAGGATGGTGACCATGCCCACATCATCATCAAGAATGCCTTGAAGCACTCTACCGACTATGGCACCAACGCTGGCGCGGGTGGTATCTACTACAACCTCTTCGACTCACACGCTCCCTTCCAGATCGACGGTAACTTCGGTGTATGCTCAGGTATCGCTGAGATGCTCATGCAGAGCGCACACGGCTACATCAACATCCTCCCCGCACTGCCCGCAGTATGGGAAGCCAAGGGTAATGTGACCGGCATGAAGGCTATGGGTAACTTCACCGTAGACTTCAACTGGGTAGATGGCAAGTGCCAGAAGGCTACTATCGAGAGCCATGCCGGTGCTCCTCTCCGCGTACGTTGCAAGCGCGGCGCTATGGAGCTCGCCAAGGCTATGGTAATCGTAGACGATGTAGAGGTTAAGTTTACTATCGATGAGAATGGTATCGCTACCATCCCCTGCGAAAAGGGCAGCAAGGTAGTGGTAGACTTTACTACTGAGGGTACAGGCATCGCAGCAACCAAGGCCGACACCAAGGCCGGCAAAATCTACATGATTGATGGCCGCGAGGTGACCAAGATGCAGCCCAACACCGTCTACATCGTTGATGGCAAGAAGGTAATGGGTAAGTAATAGCATCCGCGACATATCCAAAACAGAATGGCGAGGAGGGACACGCGAGTGCCCCTCCTTACTGCATATATACATATATAGGTGTCGCGCGCATAGAGATAAAAAATATTAAAATATTTTGTACTCCAGTCCGTTTGCACTAATTTTGCAGAATTATATATCATGCAATAAAAGGCAATAAAAAAATATGAAGAAGTTATTATTCGCACTTTGTGCCGCAACCATGGCCTCTACCGCAATGGCACAGGCCAATGACCCTATCGTGATGACCGTCAATGGGGAGGACGTACGCCGCTCGGAGTTTGAGTACTCGTACAACAAGAACAATACAGACCTCGTGGTGGACAAAGCTTCGCTCGATGAGTATGTGGATCTCTTCGTGAACTATAAGCTCAAGGTGGCTGCGGCCAAGGAGGCACAGCTCGACACTATGGCATCGTTTCGTCAGGAGGTTGCAGACTATCGTGCACAGCAAGCCGAGGAGTATCTACTTGACTCGGCATTCATCGAAGCCGAGGCACGCAGAACCTATGAGATGACAGCTGAGTATATAGGTCCTGAAGGTCAGTTCCAAACGGCCCATATCCTCATCCGTTTGACACAACAGGCCTCAACCACTGAGCAAGTACGCGCCAAACAACTCATCGATTCCATCTATACAGAACTGCAGAATGGAGCTGATTTTGCCGAAATGGCAAAAAAACACTCCGAAGATCCAGGAAGTGCGCGCCAAGGAGGCATGTTGCCCTGGTACTCCAAAGGACAGTTGCTCAAAGAGTACGAAGAGGTAGCCTTGGCCATGCAGCCCGGCGAGATGAGCCGCCCTGTACTTTCACCCGCAGGATACCATATTATATATATGAATGCCCGCAAGCAGTTCGAACCTTATGAATACCATCGTGAAGGTATACTCCAATTCCTTGAACAGCGTGGCATACGTTCTGCTGCCAAGCACTCGATGGGAGTGAAGTTGGCAGCACAAATGGGTGGAGGCATCACCCCTGAGCAAGCACTCGACCGTGCGGAGAAGGAACTCGATGCCAAACATCCCGAATTCCGTTTCCTCATGAACGAATTCTATGAAGGCTCGCTTCTTTACGAAATCAGCGTACGTGAAGTATGGGACAAAGCCGCTCAAGACGAGAAAGGATTGGAAAAATTCTTTAAGAAAAACAAGAAGAACTACCGCTACGAAGAACCCGTATTCCGTGGTCTCGTAGTACACTGCATCTCGGACGATGTATTGAAAGGTGTAAAGAAAGTAGTTAAGAAGCAGCCCCAAAAAGAATGGATAAATGTAATCCGAAGCACTTTTAATAGCGATTCGCTAATGCAGGTACGTATGGTACGTGGCCCCTTTACTGTAGGCAAGAGCCCTCATGCCGACTACTATGTATTTGGCGTGGGCGAACGCCCTGATACAGTGCCCTCGCTTCCCGTAACTGGCGTAGTAGGCAAACTACAGAAGAAAGGTCCTGACACATATGAAGACGTACGCGGAGAAGTGACTGCCGACTATCAGAACCATTTGGAGAAATTGTGGGTTAATGAATTGCGCAAAAAGTATACCGTAGTACTCTACCCCGAAGCAATCGCTACAGTAAACAAGCATTAAAAACAATGAACAACTGGCAGCATCAGTACAGCAACCTCTTCGTGAGGTGGATATGGAGAGGATGTATCCCCTTTGTATTCCTCATTATGGTCTCTTGCCAAGAACAGATAGAGCATGAGGGTAAGACACCACTGGTGCAAGTAGGCAACCATTACCTCTATCAAGAGGATTTAAGCCAATCGCTCCCCTATGGAATATCGGAAGCTGACAGCACGATACTTGCCAGAGAATTCATACGCAAATGGATAGAAGAGCAAGTGCTCTACGAAAAAGCCGAGCATAACGTACGTAATGATGAGCGCATAGAACGTATGGTAGCAGATTATCGCCGTACACTCGTAATGAACAGCTACGAGCGTATGTTGTTGCAACAGAAAATGGCCGAAGAACTCTCCGAAGAAGATCTACAAAAGTACTACAATGATAATAAGCGACTCTTCATTCTCGAAGAACCTGTGATAAAAGGAGTCTTTGTAAAAGCACCGCTCACATCGTCAGGACTGAAAGATCTGAAACGATGGTATAAGAACAAATCAGATGAATCACTCGAGCAATTGGAAAAGTATGCTTTCCGTAATGCAGTTCTCTACGAGTGTTTTTACGAACATTGGATGCCAGTATCTGAACTCGAAGGCAAGATGATAGCCAATCTTTCAGAACTGAGTAACGACTTTAACAAAAGTCGGGACATCGAGATGGAAGACGAAGAATTCTGTTATTTGCTCCATATCGAAGAATATATACTGAAAGGCGAAGAGAAACCTTACGACCTCGCACGGCACGAAATCATAGATCTGTTAGCCAATAATCGTAAGGTGGCATTTATGGACAAAGTAAAAGAAGATTTGTATAATCAGTCCGTGGAAATGGGCAGAATAAAATATTACTATAATGAAACAATGCAAACTGTGGGCGATACTGTACGCCATGCTTACGACAACAATACCGTTGGTAGCACAAGATAATGTGATAGACGAAGTACTTTGGGTCGTGGGCGATGAAGCCATACTGAAATCCGATGTGGAGCAAGCACGTCTCTACTTCATGATGCAAGGTCAGCAAATGGAAGGAGATCCTTATTGCGTCATTCCTGAGCAATTGGCCATACAGAAACTTTTCTTGCACCAAGCAGTCATCGATAGTATAGAAGTAACCGAACAAGAAGTAATCAATGCTGTAGAACAAGAGATCAACGATCGTATAGCCCGCATAGGATCACGCGAAAAAATGGAAGAATATTTCAATATGAGTTCTACAAAGATGCGTGAAGAATTGCGTGAAACCATGCGTGACCGTATGATAATGGACAAGACACAATATGCGCTCTTTGAAGGGATTAAAGTAACCCCAGCAGAAGTACGCCACGGATATGGCCAAATGAAAGAAGAAGAAATCCCCTTCGTTCCAACGCAAGTAGAGGTACAGATTATCACTCAAGAGCCAGAAATCCCATTAGAAGAAATCGAGCGCGTGAAAGCAGAACTGCGCGAATATACCGAACGCATAAACAACGGCGATGCTCAATTCTCGACATTAGCCGTGTTCTATTCACAGGACCCTGAATCAGCACGCCGTGGAGGTGAACTTGACTTTTTCGGGCGTGGAGAGATGGTACCTGAGTTTTCAGCAGTAGCATTCAACCTCACCGACCCAACCAAGGTCTCAAAGATTGTTGAAACTGAATTTGGATTTCATATCATTCAACTTATTGAGAAACGTGGAGATCGCATGAGGGCACGCCACATCTTGCGCAAACCCGAAGTTCCAACCGAGAGTATCACTGCAGCGTTGCAGAGACTCGATTCTATCGCGACAGATATACGTAACGGAAAGTTTACTTTCGAAGAAGCTGTGATACTATCGGCCGACAAAAACACTCGCAGGAACTTTGGTCTGATGAGTAACGAGCAAACGCTCTCTTCCCGATTCGAACTGCAGGAACTGCCACAAGAAGTAGCCAAGGCAGTATACTCCATGAAAATAGGAGAGACATCGGCACCTTTTGTCATGATTGATAAAAAAGGCAAAGAAGTATGTGCCATAGTAAAACTCAAGAACCGTATTGAAGGTCACAAAGCAACCCCGACCGAGGATTTCCAAATAGTAAAAGACGTTATCCTCGCCAAACTGAAAGAAGAGAAGTTGAAAGAGTGGATCAAGGAAAAACAAAAGACCACCTATGTGCGCATCAATGGCGATTGGTGTGATTGCGAGTTCCAATATCCGGGTTGGGGACAGAACTAACATGCGTAAACTGATAGGGATATGTTATGCGATAATGGCGGTGTATACCGCTCTATCGGCACAGACGGCACGACAAGAAGTGGTGCCGCAACGTAACATAGTGTTACCCATAGAAGCAGACACCTTGATAGCGGAGCCTTCGGACAGCACAAATGAACGCTATGTATATCTGCTTCATGCCGATGAAACCCGATTCAACCAGCGCATCAATCCTGATGCCCAGATTTTAGTTGGCGATGTCGTGTTCCGACACGACAGCATGTATATGTATTGCGATAGTGCGCTCTTCTACGAAACAAGCAACTCGCTCGATGCATACGGAAATGTGCGCATGAACCAAGGCGACACGCTTTTCCTCTATGGGGACAGACTACACTACAACGGTGATGAGATGCTGGCCAAGGTTCGTGATAATGTGGTAATGATAGACAAGGAGATGACCCTCACCACCGACAGCCTTAACTATGACCGCACTATCAACTTGGGATACTACTTCAATTGGGGTACGGTAGAGGACACGCTCAATGTGCTCACCTCAGAATGGGGCGAGTACGACACGCAGACCAATGATGCCGTCTTTAATTATCAGGTAACACTCACCAACCCCAATTTTGTGCTCACCTCAGATACGTTACAGTATAATACCAAGACACAGATAGCCACTATCGTGGGACCATCGAACATTAATAGTGATCAAAACCATATCTATTCTACCTTAGGACGCTACTATACAGCGACAGGGCAGGCTCATCTACTCAATCGCTCGATACTGACCAATGATGATAAACGCCTCATTGGTGACAGCATATACTACGATCGCAATGGAGGATATGGTGAGGCATTCGATAGGGTGGAAATGGATGATTTTGGAGGGAAGACCCGTCTCACGGGTGACTATACCTATTATAATGAATTGGCTGATTCGGCCTATGCTACCCGTCGGGCCATTGCTATCGATTACTCTCAGGGAGACAGCATGTTTATCCACGGAGATACCTTGCGTCTGCTCACCCGATATCCCGATACCGATTCGGTGTATCGAATCGTGCAGGCATACCGTAAAGTACGCATCTACCGCGAAGACGTGCAAGCCGTATGTGATTCATTGGAGTTCAACTCACTCGACTCCTGTATGACGATGTACTTTGATCCCGTTATTTGGAATGGGCCACAACAAGTCTTGGGCGAAGTAATACGTGTATATCTCAATGACAGCACAGTAGAATGGGCGCACATAGAGAACCAGGCACTCATCGTAGAGCAAGTAGATGCCGATCAGTTCAATCAGATCAGCGGACGTGAAGTCAAAGCCTACTTCGTAAATGGCAATATTGACAAATCGGACGTAGAAGGCAATGTGATGGTGGTATACTACTATACTGAAGAAGGCGACAGCGTAGCCTTCGGCATGAATACTACAGAATGTAGTTACCTGACTGCTTTTATGAAAAACCGTCAAGTAGACAAGCTATACATCAAAGAACAGTCCAATGGTGTATTCTATCCCATCACCCAAATTCCGTCAGGCAAGGACAAATTGCCCAACTTCGCATGGCTCAACAAGCTGAGACCCTTGAGCAAAGAAGACATCATGATATGGCGCGGAAAAAGCGAAGAGCAGAAGCTGAAGACAACAACACGTCGGGAAGTGCCGCTCCCTTCGCTGAAAGGATTGATTGATAAGAAGTAAAAACAAGACGCAATTACTATATCTATGGGCATATTTAATCAACGCAAACCAAGAAGATTCAATCATCAGTATATCTATGTAGATGAGCGCAGAGAGCACCTGCAGGCAATAGAGGAGCGTGCGAAACGTGAATTAGGGATGACTCCCGAACCCGAAAAAACTACAGAAGAACGCATTCGTGGCAGGTTTGTAGAGCAAACCACACACCTGAAGCGACAACAAGAGAAGGAGAATCCCACTTCATCAAAATGGCTCATTATCATCGCAGTCCTATTGATTGCACTATTGTTTACCCTGCTGAACTAATATGTAGTTCTCTTGATTCAAATAATATTGCCATTCTATGCGTAGCGAGAAATTCTAAAAGAAACGACAAAATCTTATGGCTGAAGACTTGATACATCTGCTGCCAGACTCGGTAGCCAACCAAATTGCTGCCGGTGAGGTGATACAACGCCCTGCCTCCGTAGTAAAGGAATTGGTAGAAAACGCTGTCGATGCTGGAGCAACAACAATACAAGTGCGCCTTACTGATGCTGGACGCACCAATATACAGGTAATCGATAATGGCAAAGGTATGTCAGAGACCGATGCCCGCATGGCTTTTGAGCGCCACGCCACATCAAAGATCAAGGAGGCCGCTGATCTTTTTGCGCTGTATACTTTTGGTTTCCGTGGCGAGGCATTACCCTCTATCGCCGCCGTGGCTCAGGTAGAGCTGCGCACACGACGTGCCGAGGACGAACTGGGTACGGTCATCCATATCGCGGGCTCTAAGTTGGAGTCGCAGGAGGTGGAGATGTGTCCTGTAGGCACCAACTTCCAAGTAAAGAATCTATTCTTCAATGTACCGGCACGTCGCAAGTTCTTGAAGTCCAATCAGACCGAGCTCAACAATGTGATGACCGAAATGGAGCGCATTGCTTTGGTCAATCCTGAGATTGCCTTCGCACTGTACCACAATGATGTGGAGCTAATAAATGTACCACAAGCGACCATGCGCCAACGGATACAGCATCTGTTCGGGAAGAAGCTTGGTCAAGAGCTTCTCTCGGTAGAAGTTGAAACCACGCTTGTTAATATAAAGGGATGTGTGGGTGTGCCCGAGAGCGCACGCAAGAAGGGTGCCCACTGCTTCTTCTTTGTCAATGGTCGCTATATGCGCCATCCCTACTTTCATAAGGCTGTAATGGAAGCATACACCCACTTGATACCACCAACGGAGCAAGTGCCTTATTTCCTCTATTTTACCGTAGAGCCTTCACGAATTGATGTAAATATCCATCCGACAAAAACAGAAATAAAATTTGAGGATGAGCAAGCCATTTGGCAAATTCTGATGGCCTCAGTACGCGAGGTGCTGGGCCGTAGCAACATGGCACCGACCATAGACTTTGATGTAGCTGACTGCCCCGATATCCCCACCCTCTCCTCTGTTGAAACTTTGCCACCGCCACCAATGCCTACAGTGGATACCAACTATAATCCGTTCAAACAGAGTGGAGGAGGCGAAAACTACAAACGCCCTGTTACACATTGGGACAATCTTTACAAAGGCGTAGAAGGTTCTTCAGTAGGACGCGAGATAAGATTCACTCCCCCCTCTGAAGAAGATTTACCTTGGGATATTACAAGTACTCCAAACAGTAGCAACCATAGTATCAATCAACTATTTGTTACGGAAGAAGAGACAATAGCACCCTGTTACTCAGATAGCTATCAGTATAAAGGACACTATATCGTGACCTCCATGAAGTCGGGTTTGATGTTGGTAGACCAACACCGGGCACATATACGCATTCTTTTTGAACGCTATATCAAGCAATTGCATGAACGGGCGAATACATCTCAAGGCATGCTGTTCCCCGAAATGTTGGAACTTTCTCTATCACAAGCGACTACTATGGAGTCGATACTTGACGACTTCTTTCACTTAGGATTCGACATCAGCAATATGGGTGGTGGGACATTTGCCATTCAAGGCATACCCGAAGGAATAGCAGGACTTGAGCCTTCCAAATTAGTTGCCAATATGCTCGCCAGTGCAATGGAAAGAGGCGGAATGTCCAAAGAGGATATCCATCACAACATGGCACTTACAATGGCTCGCTCTGCCGCTTTAGTTGTGGGAGAAGTACTTTCTACTGATGAAATGAACAATCTTATAAATGAACTCTTCGCATGCGAAATGCCTGGATATACTCCCGATGGGAAGAAAGTCTTTGTGGTCATTGAAGATCGTGACATAGACAAGTTGTTCCATTAAATCAGTTTAGCAATTCCAATCTTTTGTCCAGCTCACATTACAATATCGTTAATAATTGTATGTTTTTTAGCTTTTTAGAACAATTCGTATTGAAGAATTAAATATTTTTTGTAACTTTGCAGCCGTTATAATGCAGTTAGACTGCTTTATAGCCCGACACTAGTAGAGAAACAGAAGTATAATTACAACTACATTTAAAGAAAAAGTATGAAAAAGATTTTGATGGCATTGGTTATTGCCGGAATGTCAATGAGCGTAATGGCTCAGACCGAAGAGTATCCTGTAAAGAAGCACAGCGTTCAGACCAACAGCTTCTGGCAGAATTGGTTTATCTCTCTTGGCGGTGGCGCACAAGTACAAGTTTTGGAGCCCACTGATGGAGTTATGGAGACACTGACACCTAACTTCACTTTCTCTGTAGGTAAATGGTTTACTCCTGGCTTGGGTCTTCGTTTGCAAACACACTTCATTAATTTTAATGAAAATGCAGAGACCTATGGTGGTGCTACCGTTTACGGTCAGGCAATGTTCAATCTGACTAATATGTTCTGCGGCTACAAGCAGGATCGCCTTTACAATGCCATTCCTTATATAGGCTTTGGTCGCATGTTTGGCGATGTTCAGGGATGGTCACCTTGGGCCATTGGTTACCTCAGCACATTCCGCTTGTCTAACTCATGGTCTATCGATTTGGATTTGTTCTTGAAGCAATACAATCCCGCTCCCGCTCCTGCCACCAACTGGCAAGCTGGCGCAGCCATCGGTTTGACATGGAACATCGGCGGTCGTGGTTTCGATGCATCTCCCGACATGGCAGCTATCTCAGCTATGCACGCAGCTCAGCTTGCAGGTTTGAACGAAGCTCTTTCTGCTGAGCAGAACGAGAACAAGAACCTCAAGGAGCAATTGGCTAAGAAGCCCAAAGAGGTTATCGTAGAGAAGGTAGTAAAGGAAGTACTTGCAGCTCCCCAGTCTGTATTCTTCTCATTCAACTCTGCTAAGATTGCTTCTAAGAAGGAAATCATGAACCTCGAGTCTTTGGCTAACATGGCTAAGAACACTGGTGCCAAGATTAAGGTTACAGGTTTTGCTGACAGCGCTACTGGCGTTCCCGCTTACAACCAGCAGCTCTCTGAGCGTCGTGCTCAGGCCGTTGCCAAGGAGCTCGTTAAGATGGGTGTAGCTGAGGAGAACATCGTAGTTGAAGGCAAGGGTGGTGTAGCTGACGTTAAGCCCTCTTCTTACAACCGTCGCGTTATCATCGAAGCTCTCTAATAAGCTTTACATTTAAATATCTTGAAATAGGAGAGAGTCGCCAATTGGCGACTCTCTTTTTTTTGTACGCGTTGTTCTGCGCCCTTTGCAGGTATCATTCTGAGCAAGCCAAGAATCTATGCGTTTTCGGAAATTTCTCACTACACTCAGAACGACACAGTTGGAGGAGCAGGAATGACACAGCAATTTCTTTCACCTTTGAAAACAAAAGCCTACCTATCGTGTTATTTCGATACATAAGACATTTTTTGGTAAACATAAACTAAAAACCTAACCGTATGAAAAAAGTATTTTGTCTAATGGCCGTGGCCGGCATGTTTTCAATCTCAGCGGCCAATGCCCAAGTAACCGAGGTAGTGGAAGTTGCTGAAGTTCCCGTCTCAAAGTATAGCGTACAAACCAACAGCTTTTGGGACAACTGGTTCGTATCATTGAACGCTGGTGCACAATTCTCGTATCTCAATCCCGCCGGCTCACAAAAGTTCAAGGACCGCATCACCTTCTCAGGCATGGCATACGTCGGCAAGTGGTTTACTCCCGGAATGGGTATGCGTTTAGCCTACAACGGAATGAAGTTCCAGGGCTATGAGAAGAAGTTGGATTACATGAATCTCCACGTTGACGCGATGATGAACGTTACCAACATGATTATGGGCTACAATCCCGAACGCTGCTACAACCTTGTTCCCTATGTCGGTATGGGCGCAGTACGTGTGTTTGATCTCAACAGCTACTCCTTCGGATTCAATGCCGGTATCCTGAACACCTTCCGTCTGAACGACTCGTGGGCACTCAATCTTGAGATGGGTGCACTGCTTGCACAAAAGGATATGGACGGCGTTACCGGTTCCAAGAGAGGTTTCGATGACATCTTCTCGCTTACTGCCGGTGTCACCTACAATATCGGTGGCAGCACATGGAACAACAGCCCCGACATCAGCGCGCTGCTCATGATGAATGCTGCAGAGATGGCAGCTCTCAACGAAGCGCTTGCCCAGGAGCAATCAAACAACAGAATCTTGCGCAACCAGTTGGCACAGAAGCCCAAGGAGGTAGTAAAGGAAAAGACGGTGTGCACCGAAGTGATGGCTCCCCAGTCTGTATTCTTCAACCTCAACTCAGCCAAGATTGCCTCAAAGAAGGAGCTTGTAAACCTCAAGGCTGTGGCCGACATGGCAAAGAAGGACAATGTGAAACTCCACATCATCGGCTATGCTGACAGCTCGACTGGTAATGCCAAGTACAACCAGACCCTCTCGCTCCACCGCGCACAGACCATTGCCAACGAGTTGGTAAAAATGGGCGTCAACAAGGCCAACCTCGTGGTTGAAGGCAAGGGCGGCGTGTCAACATTGAACCCCGCATCGTATAACCGTCGCGTAATCATCGAGACCATGTAAGCAACATTGATGCAATAGCAACTCTGTTGTGTCATTCTGAGCGAAGCGAAGAATCTCTATACCCGGAGACTCTTCGCTTTGCTCAGAAACATAGTTCGCCGGCCAAAGGGGAAAGCAACGGTTGCGTATTTTTGAGGCACATCCCACTGCTTTTAATGCCCTTTTCTCCTCCAAACAGCATTTTTATGCGAAAATTTAAAAATAATTTCCGTTTTCCTTTGCAGTTATCAGAAAAAGCCCTACCTTTGCAGCGCTTTTCAGAACAACGAAGGCTTTCGGGCGTTTAGCTCAGCTGGTTCAGAGCATCTGCCTTACAAGCAGAGGGTCGGCGGTTCGAATCCGTCAACGCCCACACAGAAGAAACCAAAGGCCTCGTCGAAGAAGAAAAAGCATCGTTCTCACGAATATCGGGCGTTTAGCTCAGCTGGTTCAGAGCATCTGCCTTACAAGCAGAGGG
>JBGVOS010000008.1:0-19452 GCA_045126595.1 Bacteroidaceae bacterium
ATGATAATGGATTTATGAGACACGTCGGCCTACATATTGTAACTTTGTGCTGTGCCTTATTGCTCATGGGCTGTTCGCCTCATGGTGGACATCGTGTAGGTTCGCATCCGGCCGATGCGTTTAACCGTGAAGCACGCACTTGGCAATATCGCAACCTGGATTCAGCTTCCTACTATGCCTTCAAAGCGTATGATGAGGCTGGGCATTATATCCATGGGCGCAGCGTGGCATGCAATATGTTGGGCTTTGTCGCATTTATGCGCATGGAGTATGACGAGGCTCTGCACTGGTATAGTCAGGTGGAAAAACAATCGGGATGTGAACTCGAACGTCTGGTGGCTGATGTGGGGCGTATGAATGTATATCAGCGTGTGGCGGACAATTTGGCCTTTTACGATTGCCGTGTGCAGGCAATGAAGCGATTGGCACACATCAATGAGGAATCAGAAACCTTTTCTCCTGCCGAACGGGAACGTTTGCGATCGGCTGTGAACGATCTGCATATGGTCAGCGCACTGCATCATTACATGATAGGGCAACGCCCCGAAGCACATGCAGAGATGAGGCTAGTGGTAGAGGATGATGCTCTGCGTGCAGACTCGGCACAGTGGCTCATGTATATATATATAAAAGGTATAGGACTTGATGTTGAGGGCGACAGCCGCGAACAGCGTCGCTTGCGTCGCTATACCTATTTGAATAATTGTTTACGCATGAGTCGCATTGGAGGGTATGGCTATTTCGAAGGCTTGGCTTCGTCGGGGCTTTCCGAGTTGATGGCCGACTCGGTGCGCTCGGCCTATTTCGCACAGTATCGTCCAGGGTCGTATGCCCATTTGACCGACTCGCTCGATACTTCGGCTAATCTCAGTTTGTCGCTTGCAGGGAGAGCCTTGCATTGTCTTGAAAAATATGGTGACTGCTATGGCGTGATGAATGCTACGGTGCAGATAGCTTCGTTCTATAATAGAATGGGAGAGTATGAACGGGCGTTGAGTATGCTGGAGGCGGTAAAAGGAGCTCCTGACCCTCTTGCCCGCTGTCATGAGGAGATGAGTGTGGCTTATGCCGGATTGGGTGACAAGGTCGCATCGGATCATCATCGCAATGAATACCTTGATCTATTGGAAACGACTCGTCAAGACAAGGAGATGGAGAGTCGCTATCTCTCGTTGCAACGTCGTAGTCGTACGATGAAGATGCTGCTCTATGTGGTAGCGGTAGGTATTGTCCTTTTTATCCTATTGCTGACTATGCTTTCGAGGCGTCATCGCCGTCGTGGTAGTGGCTATGAACAGCAGTTACGCGAACTTTTGCAAGAAACCGAGAAACGAGTATATCTGCACCAGAAACATATTGAGGAGGGTAAGCGTGATAATATCGTGCGAAAGGCTTTCTTGTCTATGGTGGCGGGCATGATGCCTTATATCGACCGTATGGCCCACGAGGTGGAGCGACTGCAATCACCTGAGGTATGGAACGATAAGGCCTTGCGTACCCGTAAACTTGATTATATAGCTGAGCTTGCCGATGAGATAAACAATTTGAATGAGTTGCTCTCACGATGGATAAAGACCACGCAAGGTTTGGTGGAGCTTACGGTCGAGTCATTCCCTCTGGCCGAGGTGTTTGAAATGTTAGAACGCAGTTCCTCGTCATTCACAATGAAGGGGCTGACACTCGATGTGCAGTCTACCGATGCGGTTGTTAAGGCAGATAAGGCACTCACCTTCTTTATGCTTAATACGTTGGCTGACAATGCTCGCAAGTTTACTCCGGAGGGTGGACAGGTGAGTATCTCTGCCTCTGTGTGTGAGAAGTACGTGGAACTTTCGGTGGTTGATAATGGCGTGGGGATGAGTGCAGAGGATATAGACCACATACTTCATGAGAAGGTGCACGATGCGGCAATCATAGGACAGGCTCTGTCACCTGACTGGCGCAACAAGAAGGGCAGTGGATTCGGGTTGCTCAATTGTAAAGGTATCATTGAGAAATATCGTAAGACTGACTCCCTTTTCGAAGTATGCAGTTTCGGTATCGACAGTAGGGTAGGTGAGGGGTGCCGCTTCTGGTTCCGTCTTCCCAAAGGAGTACGCCGTGCATTTACTATGTTATGTGTAGTGATGGCCTTCCCCTTTTCTGCAATGGGCGAGTTGGTCCATGATGAGGAACCTTCCTATTCTCCGCTCTTAGAACAGGCCTCGGCCTTTGCCGATAGTGTATACTATGCTAATGTAGACGGTAGCTATCATGAAGCGCTTGTTTATGCAGATTCGGCTCTCCACTATCTCAATGCCCATCACTGTCTGTATGCGGAAGATTATATCGATACGCTGTCGGCTACACGTGGAGAACTTGATGTGGAGACCCGATGGTGGCTCAGTGACTATGCTACCGACTATCACACTATTCTTGATGTACGCAATGAACTCGCTGTGGCTAACCTCGCTCTGAGCCGCCTGCCCGAGTATCGTTACAATAACCGTATATATAATGACCTCTATAAGTTGATAAGTGAAGACCGTTCACTTGTTGACTATTGTAATAGGATGCAGCGTTACTATAGCAACACCTCTGTGGCCGTGCTCATCTGCCTGCTGCTTGCTGTGGGGTATTTCATTGTCATCTTATACTCTTTCATGGGAAGGGTGGCTACTGCCTATCGCCATATAGAGTCGGTAGAGGACGACGAACGCCGTGCCCGTCACGAAGAAAATCGTTTGCATGTACAGAATATGGTGCTTGACAACTGCCTGTCGACCTTAAAGCACGAAACCGTGTATTACCCCAATCGTATAAAGCAACTGGTAAACCGCTTGGACAGTAGCGACGAACGTCGTCAGATGCAGGAACTTATCGCTTACTATCGCGTGACTTTTACTGTACTTTCAGGTTGTGCTTCGCGTCAGTTGGAAGAGGTTACCTTCCGTCGCTCTGCCGTAGGTGTTGATATGCTGTTACGTCATGCTGTGGACTACCAAGAAAAACTGTGTGTGCAGAATCCCGATATTCCAAAACTTACTATTACTCCCTGCGAAGCAACTGTCTTATGTGATAAAATCTTGGTGGAGTTCCTTATCGAGCAACTAATTGACGCTTCGCTTGTTTGTTCCACAACAGATGACTTATGTCTTTCGGCTGTGATTGATGGCGATTTCGTTCGTATCTCGCTTGTTAATAGTTCTCGTACACTTGATCCGGAGACTTTGCACAGTCTGTTCTATCCTTCGCAGTCGCGCATTGTTAATACCGATGACCGTCTGCAAGGAACAGAGTATATCGTGTGCCGGCAGATTGTCCGTGAACACGATGAGCATTTTAATCATGTTGGTTGTCGCATCAAAGCTGAACCAACTGCCGGGGGGTATGCCGTGTGGTTTACCCTACCTCGTCAAATATCTGTTTCTGTGGACGATATTTGATCTCCGTATTATAAATACTACTTACGAACTTTTTACCGCGCAGGTCGGAAAAAAAGTATTAACTTTGTACCCATAAAATAGATACATATGAACGAACATTATAGAGAAGAAATTAAGCGCGCATGTGATGTGCTCTATCGTGGAGGAGTTATCTTGTATCCTACGGATACAGTATGGGGTATTGGTTGTGATGCTACGAACGAAGAGGCTGTACGCCGTGTATATGAGATAAAACGCCGTGTCGACAGTAAGGCAATGTTGGTGCTTGTGGATAGCGATGTGAAGGTTGATTTCTACGTTCGTGAGATTCCTTCTGTCGCATGGGACCTTATAGAACTTTCAACCAAACCGCTTACTGTCATTTATGATGGGGCACGTAACTTGGCCGCTAATCTTGTGGGTGAGGATGGAAGTGTGGGTATCCGTGTCACTCGGGAAGAATTCAGCAAGCAGCTTTGTTATCGTTTTCGTAAAGCTATCGTGTCTACATCGGCCAATATCAGTGGGCAACCCTCACCGAGATGCTTTGCCGAGATCAGTGACGAGATAAAGCAGGCGGTAGATTATATTGTGAACGTACGTCAGGACGAACCTGCCGGTGCTACTCCATCAAGCATCATCAAACTCGGCGCTCATGGTGAAGTGAAGGTGATAAGGGAGTAATCTGCACGTGCAGATTATTCTTTCATTAATTATATGTAATAGGATGCAAACCGATATAAAGAACGAACTGAACGAAAGCCAGCTGGCTGCTGTGACCTATAACGATGGCCCCTCATTGGTGATTGCGGGCGCAGGCTCGGGAAAGACTCGCGTGCTCACCTACAAAGTGGCTCACCTCATGGAACTGGGCCTGGAGCCGTGGCGCATACTGGCACTCACCTTTACCAACAAGGCGGCGCGTGAGATGCGTGACCGTATAGGGAAACGGGTGGGGGAGCATCGTGCCCGTTACCTTTGGATGGGTACCTTCCACAGCATGTTCCTGCGCATACTGAGAGCCGAGGCCGAGCATATCGGGTTTGCCCCCAACTTCACCATTTATGACCAGACAGACTCGAAGAGCCTTTTGAAGACCATCATCAAAGAGATGCAGCTCGACGATAAGGTATATAAAGCGAATGTCATCCAGTGTCGCATATCCAATGCCAAGAATCGTTTGATGACAGCACAGATGTATGCAGCCGATGCCATTGCTGTGGCTGATGATCGCCATGCCAAAGTGCCCGAAACGCGCGAGATATATCTACGCTATCAGGAGCGCTGTCGACAAGCGGGGGCGATGGACTTCGATGACATCTTGCTCTATACCTACCTGCTTTTCCAAAACCATCCAGAGGTGCTCGCACGCTACGCCTCGCAGTTTGCTTACGTGTTGGTGGACGAGTACCAGGACACTAACTACGCACAGCACAGCATCGTGTGGCAGCTCACCAAGGAGCATCAGCGCGTATGTGTGGTAGGGGATGATGCGCAGAGCATCTATTCGTTCCGTGGGGCCAATATAGACAATATCCTCGGTTTTACCCGACAATATAGCGGAGCACGTATCTTCAAGCTCGAAGAGAACTACCGCTCCACGCAGATGATTGTGGGCGCGGCTAACAGCCTTATCGAGAAGAACAGTGAACAGATACGCAAGGAGGTGTTCTCACGTCAGGATGTGGGTACACCGTTACAACTCATCGAGGCCTACTCCGATGTGGAGGAGGGTGAGATTGTGGCCCAGCGCATCGGTCTGCTCAAGCGTAAGGAGGGACTCTCCAACGACCACTTTGCCATCCTCTATCGCACCAATGCACAGTCGCGTATCTTCGAGGAGGCACTGCGCAAGAACGGTATCGCCTATCGCATCTACGGAGGGCTGTCGTTCTATCAACGCAAGGAGGTAAAGGACGTGATATCCTATTTCCGTCTCGCGGTGAATCCTCATGATGAGGAGGCCTTCAAGCGCGTCATCAACTATCCGGCACGCGGAATTGGCGACACTACGGTGGGCAAGATCATGGCGGCGGCATCGGACCACGGGGTAAGCCTGTGGACGGTGATAGGTGATCCTGCAGCCTATGACCTTGCAGTAAATAAGGGAACGATTACCAAACTGAATCATTTTTATAACCTTGTGAATCGCTTCATCGAGCAGGCTGCTAAGCTTGATGCTTATGAACTGGGCCGCATGGTGGTGCAGGAGAGTGGTATCATGGCCGACCTCATACAAGACCGTACGGTAGAGGGGGTGAGCCGTCAGGAGAATGTTCAGGAACTGATGGACGGTATGCACGACTTCCTTCGCTCGCGACAGGAGGAGGGTGACGAGGCCGTCATGCTCACCGACTTCCTCAGCGATGTGGCCCTGCTCACCGACCAGGACAACACGGAGGAGGACGACACACCCAAGGTGACGCTCATGACCGTGCATGCAGCCAAGGGGTTGGAGTTTGATACCGTATTTATCGTGGGCATGGAGGAACAGCTGTTCCCCTCAATGATGGCCTACGACAGTGCCCGACAGATGGAGGAGGAGCGCCGTCTGCTCTACGTGGCCATCACTCGTGCCGAGAAGCGCTGCTTGCTCTCGTATGCCAAGAGCCGTTTCCGCTACGGCAAGGTAGAGTATGGCATGCCCAGCCGCTTCCTCAAGGATATAGACCTTGGATACATAGAGATGCCTATGAAGGATACTCCCTTCAAGGAATCCCCTTTCGGCGCACCCAAAGCCTCGCTCTGGGGCGAGTCGTCAGCACCGCGCTTCATGAGCAGCCGCCCTACACAGTTCGGCTCTCCGAGTACCCCGCGGGTTCAGAATACTCGGAACACTCAGAGTACTCCGAGAACATACACTATTTCGAGTACCCCCAAGAAAACCATTATCACCGCGGACTCTGAGTCACCCCTCCTCGGGAGGGGCAGGGGGGAGGCCTCCTCTCCTCGTCGCTTGGTCTCGGCCAATGCCACTGGCGGGGCAGCCCGTGTGACGCAGCTCACTCCCGGACAGTTCATTGAGCACGAACGTTTTGGCGTGGGCGAGGTCATCAAGGTGGAGGGCACGGGTGAGAATACCAAGGCGCATATCCGCTTCAAGAATGCTGGCGATAAGCAGTTGCTGTTGAAGTTTGCTCGTTTCCGTGTGTTGGGGTAGTGCTGGCAGGTTAGTAGGCAGAAAGAATTGTCATTAGATATATAATATATGGTAGATTTGAACAAACTGGTGATTCAGGTGCGTGAGGTTGCTGTAAGTGTGGGACGCTTTTTGAAGGAGCAACGTGCTGCATTTGACCGTTCGGCTGTAAGGGAGAAAGGTCCGCATGACTACGTGTCGTATGTGGACAAGGCCTCGGAAGAGCGTTTGGTCGCAGCGTTGTCAGCATTGCTCCCAGAAGCAGGTTTTGTTACAGAGGAAAAGACTACCGGTCAATATGCGGGAGAAGAATACTGCTGGGTGGTAGATCCTTTGGATGGAACTACCAACTTTATACACGATATGGCTCCCTATTGTGTGAGTATAGCTTTGCGCAATAGGACCGAAGTGTTGATCGGCGTGGTATATGAGGTGTGTCGTGAAGAGTGTTACTGGGCGTACAAGGGCGGGGGAGCTTACTTGAATAATAAGGCTATATGTGTATCTGATATAAGTTCTATAAATCAGGCACAAATATTGCTTGGCTTTCCCTATAATAGTGGTCAATTTCGTCCTGTTGTACTCAGCCTTATAGAGCAGATGTATGGTACGGTAGGTGCTGAACGTTTGTTGGGTTCGGCAGCTGTGGAACTTTGCTATGTGGCAGCAGGCCGTGCCGAGGGACGTATAGAAGGATTTCTTGGCCCGTGGGATGTAGCTGCAGGGTGTTTGATTCTCTCTGAGGCTGGTGGCCGTGTCACCGACTTTAATGGTGGTGATACTTACCTCAGTGGCTGTGAGGTGTTGGCGTCAAATGGGCATATCCATGAGCATTTGTTGCAGATTGTGGAAAATGCATGTACTAATTTTGCGAAATAGTTGTAGATTTTTCTTTGCTTATGTGGTTGTCTTTAGCTTTTCTGTCGGCTGCGTTGCTTGGTTTGTATGATGTGAGCAAGAAACAGGCGTTGAGGGACAATGCTGTTATCCCAGTGCTCTTTCTCAATACATTTTTTTCGATGCTCATCTTCTTTCCGTTCATTTTGTTGTCTG
Organism: Bacteroidaceae bacterium; assembly: GCA_045126595.1. Lineage (GTDB taxonomy): Bacteria > Bacteroidota > Bacteroidia > Bacteroidales > Bacteroidaceae > UBA1189. Next base: position 7,597 of record JBGVOS010000008.1, read on the forward strand.
CGATAGGTGTGCTCGATGATACCATATTTTATGTCCCCATGTGTGGATGGGAAGTGCACAAATATATTCTTCTCAAGGCAATTATAGTGCTTTCTTCCTGGATGTTCGGCTATTTTGGCATGAAGCATCTTCCTATTACTATTGTTGGACCTATCAATGCCACACGCCCCGTAATGGTGCTGTTGGGCGCATTGCTCATATTCGGAGAACGGCTCAATGTCTGGCAGTGGGTGGGTGTGCTTTTGGCGATAGCTTCGGTATTGCTTCTCAGTCGTAGTGGTAAGAAGGAGGGGATAGACTTTCGTTATAATCGTTGGATATGGTGCGTAGTGTTGGCCGCATTGCTTGGGGCTGTAAGCGCGTTGTATGATAAGTATCTCATGCAGCATTTCAATAGTATGGCCGTGCAGTCATGGTTCACTTTTTACCAATTCTTTATCATGTGCGTATTGGTGCTTGTGTTGTGGGCTCCTGTGCGTCATCAGGTTACTCCATTTCGTTGGTCGTGGGCTATACCATTTATCTCATTGTTCCTCTGTGCGGCCGACTTTGCTTACTTTACCGCTTTGGCTCAAGAGAGGTCGCTTATAGCCGTAGTCTCTATGGTGCGTCGTGGTAGCGTGGTGGTATCGTTCCTCTGTGGCGCATTGCTTTTCCGTGAGAAGAATTTGAAGAGTAAGACTCTTGATCTCTTGCTAGTACTCCTTGGTATGCTCTTCCTCTACTGGGGAACAAGGTGAATCGATTTTCATTTTGCCTGGTATTGAACAACTCTGAGGAAATCTGATAATCATGCTGGAGCGATTGCTTTTTTCGTCCAGCATGTTTTATATATGGACTATTGTACAGGATGCTTAGTTTAAATGCTATATTATCAGATTGTTACGCTGTTTATTTTTCGTAAAACAATCTGATAAGCCAAGAGAAAAAATGGCTTTACCCAATTCCCTTCGTCATTCTACCCAATGATTTTATTGGGTTAATCCGATATTTATCGTAGGTGTTTCTTTATCCTTTTCTTCTAAATTCAGCACAAGTGATGGCGGTGGCGATAGCAACGTTGAGTGACTCTGACGTAGTGCTACCTTCAGGGTAGTTGGGGATAAAGAGTTTGTGGGTAACGGTTTCTTGTATGGCTTGGCTGATACCGTTACCTTCGTTGCCCATGATGATGATGCCATTGGTTGAGAGCGGCTCTTTATATATATTGTTCCCTTCAAGGAAGGTGCCGTAGATGGGGACTTTCGGTGTCTCTTTTCGGATACCGTGCAGGTATTCTCTCAGATTGACATAATGAACCTGCACTCGTGCTATAGCTCCCATAGTGGCTTGCACGGTTTTGGGGTTGTAGGCATCAGCGGTACCTGTGGAGCAGAATATATGGCGTATGCCAAACCAATCGGCTACTCGGATAATGGTGCCCAAATTGCCGGGGTCTTGCACATCATCGAGGGCGAGGCACAACTTCTCGGAAGCGATTTCGTGAGGAGCAGGATAAGCGGGTAGTTCGAAGAGGGCGAGCACCTCTTGTGGCGTCTTTAAAAAGCTTGCCTTGCGTAATTCCTCATCGGTAGCTTCGATGATTTCTGTGGCCTGCATCTTGGGGTGTGCTGCTATCCAGCCACTCTCGGCTACGATAAGTCGGCAGGTGAAATAGGGGAGAAGGTCGCCCACTACTTTAGGCCCCTCGGCTACGAAGAGACGCTCTTCACGACGCTTTTTTTTCTGTTCGAGTGATTGTATGAGCTTGATTTTGGCTTTGCTTAGCATATGCTGTAGTTATTAACAATATTGTTCATCAAAAAACGATGCAAACTTACATAAAAAACGAGAAATTTTGCGTAAGTTTGCAAGATAATTTGCGTTAACTTGCACTGTAGGGTAGATAAAGGAAAAAAATGGGCATAAACAGGAGTAAATATATCGTTTTGATAGGGATGATAGCCGTGGCTTTGTCCTCTTGTTCTGTGTCGCGTCATTTACCTGAAAATGGATATTTGTTGGATGAGGTGAAAGTGGTTTGTGAAGAAAATCCGAAGGTGGTTTCTTCATTGAAGTCCAAGGTGCGTCAGCAGCCTAATATCCGTACGTTTGGCCTCTTTCGCCTACCGTTGAGATTGTATAGTTTTTCGGGCAAGCGGAATCATTTTATAAACCGTGCGTTGCGTAATATAGGTGAGGCCCCGCGTGTGTATAATGATACCTTGACTTATAAGAGTTGTGAGGTGATGGAACAAGCGTTAGTCAATCAAGGATACTTGAAAGCTGAGGTCTCTCCAGAAACGCTTTATAGGAAACATAAGGCAAAAGTGAACTATTATGTGCATCCGGGACGTCAGTATCGTATCGCCTCAGTTCGTTATATCTGTCAGGATACGGTAATGTTGGGACATATCCTTGCCGATACCGTGAACTCACCTGTTAAAGTTGATGTGCCGTTTGATGCCAATGTGCTGAATGATGAACGTACACGAATAGCCTCTTTGTTGCAGAGTAAAGGGTATTATGGATTTAAGAAGGATTATATCACCTACCTTGCTGATACTGCTAGAAATTCGTTGGATGTGGCATTGTCTGTCCGCATACGTTCAAGAATGTCATCTTTGGAACTGGAGAATGGCGAGCCGGTATATGCCGCCTGGAAAAAATATCGTATAGGGAATGTGAAGTATCTCATGTATCCAACCTCATTTGCCTATCAACAATCGTATGTTTTCCCCGATACGATATGTGTGGGCGAGGAACATTTCTTATATGACAATATGCCTCCGTTCCGCTTCTCTACAGTGAGGTATGCTTCTCATATAGCACCAGGTATGGTTTATGACGTAAATAAGGTGAAGAAATCATACACGTCATACGGACGCTTGGGCGCTTTGAAGTATACGAATATCAATTTTGTAGAGTCGAGTGACAGTACCTTGGATTGTTATGTTACGTTGAATCCGGCAAAGAGAATATCTATGAGTACGGAAGTGGACTTCACCAATACAGCTGGTGATGTAGGTGCGTCAGCAGCTTTATCGTTTACTCATCGTAATTTGTTTCGTGGTTCAGAGACATTTATACTGAAGATTCGTGGCGCGTATGAGAATATTACGCATCTGACAGATTATGAGAAGGGTATGTTCTTCGAATACGGCGCTGATATGAGTCTTAATTTCCCACGATTCATTCTTCCTTTTGTTCGTGATGAGGTGCAACGCCGTAGTAAGGCTACTACACAGCTTGATTTGCAGTACAATGCACAGACCCGTCCAGAGTTTGACCGCAATGTCTTCTCTGCCTCATGGAGCTATCTCTGGAATACTAACCAGCAGATGCGACATCGATTTGACTTGGTGGGAGTGAACTTTGTTTCTGTACCTCGCAAGGACCAGTACTTTATCAATAACTACCTCAATCAGTATAATAGCAAGAACTCAATCATGAAGTTCAATTATGAGGACTTGTTTATCTTCCGTACTGGATACGACTTCTATTATACCTCGCCCAATACAGGGGTCACCAAGAACTATTTTGATGTGTCCCACTCGGTGCGTGCCAGCGTAGAGACTTCGGGCAACCTACTCCATCTCTTCTCGTATGCCTTGAAGCAGGAGAAGGACTCGGTAGGGCAATACCGTATCTTCAATCTGGCCTACGCGCAGTACCTGAAGACCGACTTCGCATGGACGGTGAATATGAACCTCGGACGTCGCAACAACCTCCTGTTCCATATTGAGACGGGTGTGGCCTATCCCTATGGTAACTCCCGCATGCTTCCCTTCGAGAAGCGCTATTATGGTGGCGGTGCCAATGGCGTGCGTGGATGGGCAGTGCGCGGCTTGGGCCCGGGAAGATACCAGGCAAAGGACGGCACCATCGACTACATCAACCAGTCGGGTGATATCAAGCTCGACCTCAGCATGGAGTACCGTATGCACATGTTCTGGAAACTTGATGGGGCCCTGTTCGTCGATGCCGGCAATATCTGGACCATGTATGATTACTCCGACCAGCCGGGAGGCGTATTCCTTTGGGATGAGTTTTACAAGCAGATTGCCGTATCGTATGGCTTGGGCGTGCGCCTCGACCTCAACTTCCTTGTCTTGCGTCTTGATGCAGCCATGAAGGCTGTCAACCCGATATATATGGATGGTCCGTTGCGATATCCTGTCATCCATCCCCGTTTCAAACGCGATTTTGCATGGCATTTTGCCGTAGGATATCCGTTCTAAACGGTAATGATGGAAATAAACTGATAAAACGAAATAAAAAAGAAACACGATATGAAACTGAACTTTATCTGTCTTGCGAGTGGGAGCAGCGGTAACTGCTTCTATCTTGGCACCGACAACTACGGCATCCTCATCGATGCCGGCATACCGGTGCGCACCATCAAGAATGGGCTGAAGGATGCCGGCCTCTCGTTTGAGTCTATCATGGGAGTCTTTGTTACTCATGACCATGCTGACCATATCAAGTCGCTCGGCACCCTGGGCGAACGCTATAATATCCCCATTTATGCAACACGGGAGACACACGTGGGCATTAACCGCAACTATTGCATGACGCAGAAACTGGTGTCGTGTATGCGCTACGTGGAGAAAGAGGAGATGCATCGTCTTCGCGATTTCCGCATCACCCCCTTTGAGGTGCCTCACGATGGTAGTGACAATGTGGGTTACCTTGTGGAGTGCGACGAGAAGGTGTTTTGCTTCATCACCGACTTGGGACACATCACCGATACCGTGGCCGGCTACATTGCCCGTGCCAACTATCTGATTATCGAGTCCAATTATGATGAAGAGATGTTGGCCCATGGTCCTTACCCCCAATACCTCAAGGAGCGTATATCGGGTCCCAACGGCCATCTGAGCAACAAGGCTACGGCAAAATTTCTTGCAGCTAACCTTACCGAACACCTCAAATATATCTGGCTCTGCCACCTCAGCCGCGAGAACAACCATCCGGAGTTGGCCTACAAGACGGTGGAGTGGGAGTTGCGTGGTGTAGGCATCATCCCCGGAAAGGACCTCTACCTGGCAGCGTTGAAGCGCACCACACCTTCCGAGTTGTTTGTGTTTGAATAATCCTGTATGTAAATCATCCTATATATATAATGGAAAAGAAAGAATTGTATGGTATGGGAGTGGCACTTGTCACTCCGTTCAATGCGACCGGTGAGGTTGACCATGAGGCCTTGGCCCGTCTGGTCGATTATCAGATCGAAAGCCGCACCGATTTCCTGTGTGTGCTCGGTACTACTGCTGAGACCCCGACGCTCAGCGAGGAGGAGAAAATTGCAGTGCGCAAGACTGTTGTAGAACGCAATGCGGGCCGTCTGCCCATCCTGCTCGGTTGTGGCGGCAACTGTACACGTAGCATCGTGAACAAACTGGCCAGTGACAAGATGGACGACGTAGATGCCCTGCTCTCCGTGGTGCCCTATTACAACAAACCTACGCAGGCGGGTATGTATGCCCATTTCAAGGCCATCGCCGAATCGACTGACCTTCCTGTTATATTATATAATGTACCTGGACGTACGGGAGTGAACATGCTGCCCGAAACCACGCTGCGTCTTGCTTCTGACTGTAAGAACGTGGTGGGCATCAAGGAGGCATCGGGCAACATGGAGCAGATTGAATACATTCTCAAGAACCGCCCCGAAGGCTTCAAGGTATTTTCGGGTGACGACGGCATTACGCTTCCCCTCATGAAGAGCGGTGCCGACGGTGTCATCTCAGTGATTGGTAATGCCTATGCTGCCGAGTTTGCCGAGTTGGTACACCTCGCCGGGGCAGCCCGCTTTGCCGAGGCCGAGGTTATTGACCAGCGTTTGCAGGAGCTCTACACTCTTCTCTTTGTCGATGGTAACCCTGCTGGTGTGAAGTGCCTGATGGAACTGCGCGGCATGTTACAGAACGTGTTGCGCCTGCCGCTCGTGCCCGCTACCCAAGCAACCCGTGACAAGATTGCTGCACAACTTTAAGGTATAGATTTATCTTGTCATCCTGTGCTTAGGATGTCAGAAGTGTTTATAAAAAGAAAGGGGCTGTCATATGACAGCCCCTTTCTTTTTATTTTTCTTCCATTTATTTTTCTTCCAGCAGATCGGGACGCAGGCGTTGGGTGCGCTCCAATGATTGCTGGAACTCCCACTCGCGGATTTTGGCCTCGTGTCCCGAGAGCAGCACGTCGGGCACGCGCCATCCCTTGTATTCGGCAGGGCGGGTATAGACGGGTGGAGCCAGCAGGTTATCCTGGAATGAGTCGGAGAGGGCCGACTGCTCGTCTCCGATGACTCCGGGGATGATGCGCACCAGGCTGTCGGCCATGACGGCGGCAGCCAGCTCGCCTCCTGTGAGCACGTAGTCGCCTATGCTCACCTCCTTGGTGATGAGGTGTTCGCGTATGCGGTAGTCAATGCCCTTGAAGTGTCCGCAGAGGATGATGATGTTCTCGTACATCGACATGCTGTTGGCCATCTTCTGGTTCCACTGCTCGCCGTCGGGCGAGGTGTAGATGACCTCGTCGTAGTGGCGCTCGCTCTTGAGCTTGGTGATGAGGTTGTCGATGGGCTCTATCTTCATCACCATGCCGGCACAGCCGCCGAAGGGGTAGTCGTCGGTGCGTCGGTGCTTGTCGGTGGTGTAGTCGCGTATGTTGTGGATAACGATATCGGCCAGTCCCTTCTTCTTGGCGCGTGCCATGATGGAACAGTCGAAGAATCCTTCAATCATCTCGGGCAGTACGGTGAGTATGTCGATGCGCATATCTTGATTTATGACTTATGTTTTTTTGATTTATAACTTTTCACTCTTCACACTTTACGACGCAGGTGCATATCCTTGGGCATGAGTCTCAGGCGCAAGCGTAGGTAGAGTTCCCAACAAGGGTGTATGAGGTCGAATAGGGGCAGCGATACGTTGTACCTCAGCTCGCCAAGGTCGCTTGCTGTACGGTGCAGGACGAGGATGCGGAGCCCGAGCACCGTCAGCCATAGTACAGCTGCTGTGGCCATGAACCACCAAGCTTGCCAGACGATGCTCATCGTGATGCCTGTTGCTGTCGCTATATAGAATAGTACGCGCGTGAGCGTGTCGCCCCCGAGGAGGGTGGGGGCCATGCCGTGCATCTTGCGGCGGATGAAGAGACGTATCAGCTTGTCGGTTTTCCATGCACGGGCACTTGTTGAGGTGCAGCGCACTACGGAGTCGGCACTGATGTCGGCCGTGATACGGCTTGAGGGTACGTGCTCGTTGATGAAGAGGTCGTCCTCGCCACGCTCGAGGTCGAGGTGGCGGCTGTATCCCTTGTGCGTGAAGAAGAGCTCGCGGCGGTAGGCCATGTTGCGCCCTATGCCCATGTAGCCCTTGCCGCGCAGCGTGAGTCCGAGCATACGCAACTGCTGTTGCAGTGTGTCGTACATGTAACATAGGTTGGCAAACCCCGGCTTGCGTTCATAGTTGCTGTATCCCAGTACCACATCCACGGAGTCGGTGCAGTGGCGTGCCAGCCGGGCCAGCCACTGGCCTGTCACGGGGTAGCAGTCGGGCTCGATGAATACCACCCACTCCTTCTTGGCCGCCTTGATGCCGAGCGTGAGTGCCAGCTTCTTGTGGCTGATGTAGCGTATGCTGTCCGAGGTGTGTGTCATGTAGAGGTGGGGATACTGCCTGGCGAGGCGCTCGAGCAGCTCTTTGGTATCGTCCTTCGAATTGTCGTCTACCACGATGACCTCGAAGTCGGGATAGTCCTGTTGCAGGATAAGGGGCAGGTGCTTGGCCAGCAGGGTCTCCTGATCCGATGCGGCAATCACTACGGACATGCCCGGCTGGTGTCCCGAAGGGACGAATGCTCCTTTCCGCTCGGCCACACAGTGGCGGTGCGGTGCGTTGTAGATGATATAGAGATAGAGCAGTTGGATGAGCGCCAGCACTCCGATGGCGCCCCCGATGAGGTATTCTGTAGTCGTGATATCCATCCTTTTATGTTTTCGAAATACAAAGGTAGTGATAATTCGTTGAATGGAGAAATTTGGGAAAACAAACTTTCTGTTGTTGCAAAAGCCTTTGTCCGAAGGTTCTTCCCATCGCGGAGGGAATCGTTTCCCTCCGCGGAGAGACGCTCTTCCCTCCGCGGTGGGAACATTGTCCCTCTGCGGAGGGAAAACTTTATCTCTTTGTCCTATTCTATCAATGTCTCTTGGCAAAAAAACTCAGAGAGTATAATTCTGCATTTTTTTGCTTTAAGTAAAGAAAAATTCAACTATATTTGCATGTTTATGTTAATAGGAAAGAATAGTTAAACAGTTTATGCAAATTATATTACTCTCTGGAGGTTCGGGCAAGCGCCTTTGGCCGCTGTCAAACAGTACACGTTCCAAGCAGTTCTTGCAGGTGTTGCAAGACCCTGACGGACATCGGGAGTCGATGGTGCAGCGTGTGGTGCGCCAGTTAGGCGAGTCGTCATTGAAGACGGCACCGGTGACCATTGCTACCAGTGCTTCGCAGTGCGACTTTATAGAAACTCAGTTGGGCGTAAAAGTTGATGTGGTGACCGAGCCTGAGCGTCGCGATACTTTCCCGGCCATAGCGTTAGCCGTCTCCTATCTGACCTCGCAGAAGGGTTGCTCGCGCGACGAGGTGGTGGTGGTGATGCCTTGTGATGCTTTCACCGAGGCACGCTATTTCGAGACGGTGGCCGAAATGGCCGCTCTCGTGAAGCAGGATGTAGCCGACCTTGTGCTGATGGGTATCGCTTCTCCTCATGCTTCGGCGGAGTTTGGCTATGTGCTTCCCGCGGCTGCTGAGGAAGGGGCTTCGTATAGCTTGGTAGAGCGGTTCATTGAGAAGCCTACCGAGAGGAGAGCAAAGGAGTTGATAGCCAAGGGTGCTTACTGGAACGGAGGTGTGTTTGCCTTCCGTCTGGGCTATATGCAGGACCTTGTAGGACGGTATGTGACTGCCGGGAGCTTTGCCGAGTTGCGTGAACGTTATGCCGAGCTGCCCAAGATAAGCTTCGACTACGAAGTGGTGGAGAAGGGCGCCTCAATAGCTATGGTGCCCTACAGCGGAAAATGGAAGGACCTGGGCGACTGGAACGCGCTCGTGAGAGAGCTTCCCTCGGATGCTATGGGTAAGGTGGTCTTGGGCAATGAGGCCCTGAGCACTACTGTAATCAATGAGCTCAGCCTGCCAATCGTATGCGAAGGCGTGAAGAATGTGATTGTGGCAGCCGGACACGATGGTATACTCGTATGCAGCAAGGAGTCTTCGGAGTACATAAAACAATATGTTGACCCCATCCACATGCGTCCCATGTTTGAGGAACGCCGCTGGGGAACCTACCGTGTGCTCGACGATGCCCGCTATGCCGACGGCTCCCACTCGCTCACCAAGAGCATCACGCTGCACCCCGGCAAGTATATCTCTTATCAGATACATCACCACCGCACCGAGGTGTGGACCTTCGTCGAGGGAGAGGGCCTCTTTGTGCTCGATGGCGAGGTGCGCCGCGTCAAGGCAGGCGATACGGTCATCATCCCCGTAGAACACTACCATAGCATCAAGGCACTCACCGAGCTCACCTTCATCGAGGTGCAGATGGGCAATCCGCTCATCGAAGAGGACATCGAGCGCTACGACTGGGATTGGGAGAGTATAAAGGAGTAAAACTAAATGATATATATATAATATGAAGAAAGCATTGATTACCGGTGTCACCGGTCAGGACGGTTCTTTTCTGTCTGAGTTTCTTTTGGGTAAGGGCTACGATGTGCATGGCACCATCCGCCGCTCGTCGGTAGACTATCGTGAGCGTATCGCCCATCTTGAGGGAAATCCTCACTTCCACCTCCACTATGCCGACTTGGGCGACTCGCTCAGCCTCATACAGGTCATCGGCAAGGTGCGTCCTGACGAGATATATAATCTTGCCGCACAGAGCCATGTGCAGGTGAGCTTCGACTCGCCCGAGTTTACAGCCAATGTAGATGCTACGGGTGTGCTTCGTGTGCTTGAGGCCGTACGCCTTTGTGGGCTTACCGAGACTTGCCACATCTACCAGGCATCCACCTCGGAGCTTTATGGTAAGGTGGAAGAGGTGCCGCAGAATGAGAACACCCCGTTCCATCCCTATAGCCCATACGCTGTGGCCAAGCTCTATGGACACTGGATCGTGAAGGAGTATCGCGAGGCATACAACATGTTCTGCTGCTCGGGCATCCTCTTCAATCACGAGAGCGAGCGTCGTGGCGAGACCTTCGTAACCCGCAAGATTACCCTTGCTGCAGCCCGTATAGCACAGGGCAAGCAGGACAAGCTCTACCTCGGTAACCTCTCCTCGTTGCGCGACTGGGGCTATGCCAAGGACTATGTGGAGTGTATGTGGCTGATGCTGCAGAACGACAAGCCCGAAGACTTCGTCATTGCCACCGGTGTGCAGCACTCGGTGCGTGACTTCTGCTACTATGCCTTCAAGCACGTAGGCATCGAACTCGAGTTCGTGGGCGAGGGAGCCGACGAGAAGGGTATCGACAAGGCTACAGGCCGTGTGCTCATCGAAGTGTCGCCCGATTTCTTCCGTCCCACCGACGTGGTGAACCTCTGGGGCGACCCCTCAAAGGCGCGTGAGAAACTCGGATGGAATCCTCAGAAGACCACCTTCGAGGAACTGGTGAAGATAATGGTCGAGTCCGATATGGCCAAGGTGGCTGTTGAACGTGCCAGCGAGCACATCACCACCAACCTTGTGGAGTATTTGGAAAAGGGAATCGTGAAGTAATATGGAAAAGAACGCAAAAATCTATGTTGCTGGCCATCGTGGCATGGTAGGCTCTGCCATCGTGCGCGAACTGCAGCGACAGGGCTACACCAACATCATCACCCGTACGCATGCCGAGCTTGATCTTTGCCGTCAGGATCAGGTGGAGCAGTTCTTTGCCGAAGAGCGCCCCGAGTACGTGTTCCTCGCAGCTGCCAAGGTCGGCGGCATCATTGCCAACCAGAGTGCCTTGGCCGACTTCATGTACGACAACATGATGCTCGAGATGAATGTCATCCACGCCGCATGGCAGAACGGATGCAAGAAGCTCGAGTTCCTCGGCTCCTCGTGCATCTATCCTCGTTTGGCACCGCAACCCATGCCCGAGAGTTGTCTGCTCACCTCCGCTTTGGAACCCACCAATGAGGCCTATGCGCTGGCTAAAATCTCGGGATTGAAGTACTGCGAGTACCTCAATCGTCAGTATGGCACCGACTTCATCAGTGTGATGCCCACCAACCTCTACGGTCCCAATGACAATTATCACCCCACACACAGCCACGTGTTGCCCGCTCTCATCCGCCGTTTCCACGAAGCCAAAGAGGCTGGAGTAACTTCAGTTACCTGCTGGGGAGATGGTACTCCTTTGCGCGAGTTTCTCTATGTAGACGACCTCGCCAACCTCTGCGTGTTCTTGATGAACCACTATAGTGGCAACGAAACCGTCAATGCTGGCACTGGCAAGGAAGTCACCATCAAGGCACTCACAGAGCTGGTGGCTAAAGTTGTGGAATATGAAGGTGAAATCCTGTGGGACACCTCAAAACCCAACGGCACTCCGCGCAAGTTACTTGACGTATCCAAGGCTGAGGCGTTAGGATGGAAATACCGTACGGAATTGGAGGAGGGCATCCGCCTCTCTTACGAGGATTTCCTTAACAACCCTATGCGTGCCGAGCGATAAAAAAAGTGGATAAGCTGTTTATCCACCAATTACTAATCTACTAATCGCATCGGCCGCTTCCTCACGGCAAGATGAAAAACTGGGCCAGTCGTTAAGGTCAATGAGATAGGCGGTGCCATCAGAATCTATGATGGCATCGC
>JBGVOS010000009.1:0-6155 GCA_045126595.1 Bacteroidaceae bacterium
AAGTCGAGTTCAGGTCGCGACGTTGCAGTTCGTGATAGTTGCGCACAATGTCAGTGTTGGCCGAAATGCTTTGCGGTACAGGGTTGAAACCCCACTCCTTGAACATTTTCAACCACTTCGACTTGCTCTTTATGTTGGCAAAGGGCTTTATGGTTTTCAGCGGGTTGCTGTAATTGTAAGCAATCGAAGCCTTCCAGTTGCGCTTGTCCTCCCAGTTAATGGTTACGCCGCTGTTCTCGGTCTTTGAGTATGAGAAACTGAATGTGAAGTTGGCAGGGTCAAACGGCATAGGCACAGGGCTTGCAATGTTGAGCCTTGCATTGCTTATGCTGAAATTCCTTATTCGCGAGCGTGTTTCCGAAATGTGCTTTACGGAGTCGCGTTGTGTACCGGTGTAAGAACTCAATACATCGTCGAGCAGCAGGTCGGTGTCGAACGGGCTGTAAAGGGGCGATGTAACCTCTTCGGTAAACGAATAGTATGTGGGCAACGACAATTTTGCTGCTTTGGGCAGGAAACGGCCCAGGTCAAATGTTCCTGTAATTGTGTAGCGGTAGTAGTCATCGGTGCGACGCGAAGCGAGCTTCTCTTCCAAACCGCCGAAACCTGCTGTTTCAATGCGGCCTTGTGCCGACAGTGAGCCGAGGTCCGACAATTTTATATTAAGGTTACCCTGTGCAGCCCAGCCGCTCTTGTTGTTGAAGCCGAGCAGGCGCATCTCGTTAACCCATACAATACCCGACTTTGCTGTTGCAGTGTTGTTGCGCACGCCAATCATCATCACCTTGACCTCGCCCAGTGTGGGGTTACCCACAATGCTTATCCTGTTCTTGGGGTTGCTGTCGTCGTATTCGCTGTATATGGTTGTGTTGGTCACACCGCTTGTCTGGTTATTGCGCAAGGTGTTGCGGTTCACTTTGGCATTGGTGAGTTTGGTGAGGGGGATGTCTATGATATTCGATTCGGGCCATACTATGCTTGCCGAACTGCCCGAATAGATATCGTATGTGCCGTGAGGAGTAATCTGCAAGGGTACTTCATATTCGTAGTAGTTGCTCTTGTAGTCTGAACCCAAACGCACGAATACCGACAGCTCGTTGTGTCCCAGGTTGGTGGCATCTATTTCGGGTGCTTCGGCGTGCACGAACAGCTGTATACGTTCGTACTGTCGTATGTCGAGGTTGCTCTTCTTGTAAACGGCACGCGACTCCTTGCTGCCGAGGTTGTTAACCTGCAACGAAAGGGCCTGCTCGTTGTCCTGTCGCAACTGCGGCTGGCTGGGGTCTATCACACGGCTGATGCCCGGTGGCAACACATAGTTCACAGGCTTGCGGTCGCCGTGTTCCTCAATGTTTACGGCCGACATCGTGAACTCGCCCGAAACGGTGGGGGCGGTATTGTTCTTCGATGCGATGGGCTGCAAGTAGGGACGCCAGTCGCCACGTATCAGGTGCATTGTGGCAAAACGCAGTGTGATGGGCTTCCTGAACGAGGTCATATACATACGTATGAAACGTATCGATGTAAAGTCGCGTATGTTGCCGAATCTCTTTTCGTAGTCCTCGACGGGGATGCGGAACTTATACCAGTTGACACTCTCGATGGCTCCGTTGCGCAGGCTTGTCAGCACCGTGCGCTTGTCGGTGATGTAGTTCGAACCCACCTGCATATCTTCGGGGCGCAACGATATGTGGTACTGGAAGAAGTTCTCGTATTCGTCCATTGTGAAGTCCTGGTTGGTGTCCTCAATATCGGGTGTGTTCTTCGCTGCGCTGCTGTATGTCTCGCCGGACGATGTGGGTGAGTTGCCCTCGGTGTTGTTGAAAAGCTTGTAGCGGTCGAGGATGGAGAGCTCGGCAGCGTCGTAGTCATCGCCACGGAAATAGTGGTAGGTGTCGCCGGCGGGGTCGGCCTTGAAGCGCTCATACACCTCGGCACTCACGCGGCCTTGGATGTCGGCGAGGTAGTTCATGTAGGTGGGGAACAGCAGCTCCTCGGCACTGCTGAGTCCGTTGAGACCCACATCCTGCTTGGGACGGTTGGCACTGGTATTGTCGAAGGCATACACGAGGCTGGTGGCCGTAGGCACACGGCCCCACTGGGTCTCCACGTAGCCTCCGGGCGTGTCGGTCACGGGCATGCCGTTCTCGTAGAACTTCTTGCCGTCCTTCAACACGTCCTCGCTCACCTCACCGAGGTTAATGTACATGTCGCCACCGCGACCCTCGGGGTTGTAGATGAAGGGGTCAAGCATCCAAAACTCGATGTACTCGATGTTCGAGCTCTCAAAGTCGGTCGTCGTCAATTGGCGCATGATACCGCCCCAACGCTGCTCGGGATTCTTGAGCTTGCCCTCGGGGGTGAGGTCGGTATCGAGGTTGTAGGGACCACGCTCGTCGGGGTAGTAGGCGAGGTTGAGCACCGAGAGGGTCGACGACTCGCCGTAGGTGCTCTCCTTGTTGGGGTACAGCTCGCGCTCGTAGACCTCACGCACGTAATGGTTCGACAGCTGGTCGAGGTCGCTCTTGATGTGTGCCGGGGTGAGCGATGAGTTGCGGCGCGTGAAGAGCGGGTCGATGGTGAACCAGTTGATGAGGGCGCGGTTCATGCCCGTGCGTATGTCGTCGGTGAGCTTCGACTCGGGTTGCGTGGAGGGTACGCCCGAGAGCATCCATGCGCTGGGCGACTTGATATCGATTCCGCTCTCGCTGCTCTCGAAGTCATCGATGTACGACGCGCTGCCCTGCACCTGGTTGGAGACGCCTGCGATAAGATGGGCAAACTCGGCAGTGAAGTTGATGCGCGAAGGCTGTGTCACGTGCAGGCCCGGCAGGTAGTCGAGCATGTTGGTGAGCCACTGGCTCTCGTGCTTCCAGGCCATGTTGACGCCCCAGAGGGTGTTCTTCAAAGGTTCGTCGCCCATCGACACCTTGCTCGTGAGGGGTTTCTCGCTCAGGTGCATGATAGTACCGCCCAGCTGGAAGTCCTTGGAGAAGTCGTAGGCCCAGTTCATACCGAGCATCGTCTTGCGCTGCATGTTGAATACGGTGTTGCTCTCCATCGACACGTTCACCGGCGTGCCCGCATCGAGGATGCTCTGGTTGATGATGGTCACCGTACCCATCGTGTAGTCCACGGTGTAGTCGCTGTTCTCGGTGAGCGTCACGCCACCGGCGGTCACCTTCACCGAGCCGCGCGGCACGTTGTAGGCACCCAGCTGGATGACATTGCCGCCCGAGCCGGCATATTCGCCCGTGAGGAGGAACTTGTTCTTCTCGGCTATCTGCTTGGCGGTGGTCTTGGTGGAGTCGTAGAGCTCCTCGAACACATACTTGTCCGCCACCACGTCGTTGCCTATCACGCTGCGCAGGTGGGCACCGAAGGGCTCGATGACGGGGAAGATGATGCGGCCCGTCGACGACTGCACGGTGTAGCCCTCCACGTAATCGTAGAAGCCGTTGGGGTTGGCATTCTGCTTGGCGTCGAGGCGGTCGAGGTTCATCAGCTGCAACAGGGTCTTACTCTTCAGGTTGCCTTCGGGCAGATAGGTGAGGTTCGTGCCCGTACTGTCACATTCGTACTCGATGTTGAGTTTGAAGTCCTTCGAGGTGATGGTGTTGGCGCCCAGGCTGTAGACGTTCTTCATCATGAGGTCCCACGTAGCGTTGGCGGGCGATGAGCTGTTCGACTTCAAGAGCTTCACATACAGCGCGTCGTTACCCTCCTTCTTGTCGGTGGAGAACTCGCCCACCTGATAGGTCTTGCCGGCGTAGGTGTACTCGAAGGCTACGGCCAATACCTCGTCGGACTTGAGGGTAGACTTCAGCGATACGTAACCCAATGATTTGTTCAGTGTATATTCGCTCGAGGTGAGCAGGCGGGCGTTGGCCACCTTCTCGTAGTCGGTGCTGCCCGAGAGCATGTCGCCGAGGACGGCACCCACCTGGTCAATGTCGCGGATGGCGCTGTAGGTGTTGGCCATCTGGTAGTAGAGGCTGTTGGCCGTGTTGTTGGGCATACGCTCGCCTGTGGCGCTCCACATGGGGTTGCTGATGCGCGAGGGCTCGCCCAGGTCGGTGAAGGCGATGACGTTGCGCGGACTGTCGTAGCTGCTGGTCTTGTTGGTCACCCACAGCTCGACGCGCGTGATGACCACGCCCGACATGATGGTGGGCAGCTGGGCCATGTTGCGGTCGTAGGTCTCGCGGAAGTAGTGGGCAAGGAAGAAGTGGCGGTTCTCGTCGTAGTCCACCACGTCGATTTCAAACTCGGTGAGCTGGCTGCCGCCCTTGCTGCTCACGGAGGTAGACTCCGAGGTCTTCTGCGACACGACGGTCTGCAGCGAGAGCTTGCCAAACTGCAGGTCGGCGCGGATACCGAAGAGCGACGTGGCGCCCGAGATGAGCGACGAGTTGGTGGGGAAACTCACGTTACCAGCTTCGAGCAGCTTGATGATCTCGTCCTCCTTACCGTCGTACTTGAGCTTCATCTTCTTGGAGTCGAAGTCGAAGGTCGCCTCGGTATTGTAGTTCATGTTGAGGTTAATCTTGTCGCCCACCTTACCGTTGATGCTGAGGTTAATTTTTTCATCGAAGTCGAAGCCGAAGGTATTGCGGCTGCGCATGGGCAGCGAGGGGTTGTCGATGCTCTTCTGGTTGAAGCCAAACTTGAGCTCCGCCGAGCCCTGCGTCTTGATCTGCACGCCACCGGGACCGAAGATTTTCTCTGCGGGGCCGAGGTCGAACTTCATGTCGGTGAAGTCAAACTTCTCCTTCTTGCCCTCCTTCTCCCACTCCTCCTGGTTCTTGGCGCGGAAGTAGGCATCGAGCGAGCGCTTCATGCTCCACTCGGCATACTCCTCGGGCGACATCAGCAGCGGCACCGACAGGTACGAGTCGCCTATCTTGTTGCCCACGATGTACATGTGGTTCTTCTCGTCGTAGGTAGTCTCGGTGGTCAGGTTCTCGGGGTTACGCAAGTCCACCGCCTTGCGCTCCAGGTCCTTTTCGTTGGTGGGTGAGGTTTTCTGTACGGCATAGCGCACCGAGTCATTCTTCGCCCCACCTTGAGCATAGCCACACAGCATGCCCATGGCGGCCATAGCCACCATGAGCAAGCGTTGTATGTATGGATATATATCGTGTTTCACCCGAGGTCCTTTTCGTGCGTATTAGTATAAACGCGCCCCTCCATGGTTTATTGTGTAGGGGGCCAAACCATTCTTAAACTTTTGTAACCCTGCGAGACGAATATGCCACCCAGAGTGGCATTATTGCTATAGGGTTCTTAACCCTTCAAACAAATTCGATTACTGGGTGTTAAAGGAATATAACCTTTAGCACCTTTTTTTGATAATGGAAAAGAAGAGACTCACCTCGGCCAACGGACATCCTGTGGCCGATAATCAAAACTCGCAGACGGCTGGGCAGCGCGGCCCTATATTGATGCAAGACCCGTGGCTGATAGAAAAGTTGGCCCACTTTGACCGCGAGGTGATACCCGAGCGACGTATGCACGCCAAAGGCTCAGGTGCCTATGGAACCTTTACCGTGACGCATGACATCACGCAGTACACACGTGCAGCCATCTTCAGCGAAGTGGGTAAGAAGACCGAGTGCTTCGTGCGCTTCTCCACGGTCGCTGGTGAGCGCGGTGCTGCCGATGCAGAGCGCGACATCCGCGGCTTTGCGATGAAGTTCTACACCGAAGAGGGCAACTGGGATCTCGTGGGCAACAATACGCCCGTGTTCTTCCTCCGCGACCCGCTGAAGTTTCCCGACCTCAACCATGCCATCAAGCGCGACCCACGCACGGGCATGCGCAGCGCATCGAACAACTGGGACTTCTGGACACTCCTTCCCGAGGCACTGCACCAGGTCACCATCACGATGAGTCCGCGCGGCATACCCCTGTCGTTCCGCCACATGCATGGCTATGGTAGCCACACCTATAGTTTTTATAATAAGGATAACAAGCGCACTTGGGTAAAATTCCACTTGCGCACCTTACAAGGTATCAAGAACCTTACCGACGAAGAGGCCGAGGCCATCATTGCCAAGGACCGCGAGTCACACCAACGCGATCTCTACGAGAGCATCGAATGTGGCGACTATCCCCGCTGGCTATTCCAAGTGCAGTTGATGACCGAGGAGCAG
>JBGVOS010000010.1:0-5364 GCA_045126595.1 Bacteroidaceae bacterium
AAACCGTGTACGGCGGTTCGAATCCGCCAGGTACCTCAAAGAGTCGTTAGAATCCCTAACGGCTCTTTTTGTTTTTAAGAGTATCAGTAAAACCGACACCCTGCCGTTACAAAAGCGCCAATCAAACGAACAAAAAACACAAATGGGATGTTAAAGAGATGTGTTTTTCATAGTAAATAGATTTTCACGTCTACGCCTGCTTGTGACAAGTCGGACAGGACAAAGCGGAAGCGTCCGCTATAACAAACCGATGCCTTGGCTCCCCACCAAGGCATCGGTTTTTATTTATAGAAAATCGTTCGACGAAATTCGTCAAGCGTTCATCGCCACATTACTTTGTCAGCCACTCGGTCACGTTCTTCTCGATACGGGCTGCAATGTCCTCGGTGTTCTCCTTCACGAAGGTCTCACCGGTGATGTGCTCGTAGAGCTCGATGTAACGTTCGCTGATGCCTGTAACGATCTCGTCGGTCATCTCGGGCACCTGCTGACCCTCCTTGCCCTGGAAACCGTTGCCCATGAGCCACTCGCGTACGAACTCCTTAGAGAGCTGCTTCTGGGGCTCACCCTTCTCGAAACGCTCCTGATAGCCTTCACTGTAGAAATAGCGGCTACTGTCGGGGGTGTGGATTTCGTCCATGAGGTAGATGGTGCCGTTGTGCTTGCCGAACTCGTACTTGGTGTCTACGAGGATGAGTCCGCGCTCAGCGGCCATCTCAGTACCGCGCTTGAAGAGAGCGAGAGTGTACTGCTCGAGCAATGCATATTCCTCGGGAGTAGCGAGGCCTTGTGCGAGAATCTCTTCCTTAGAGATGTCGGCATCGTGCTCACCGATTTCAGCCTTGGTAGTGGGAGTGATGATGGGCTCGGGGAAACGCTCGTTCTCGCGCATGCCATCAGGGAGCTTCACACCACAAATCTCACGCACACCGCTCTTGTAAGCACGCCATGCAGAGCCACAGAGGTAGCCGCGCACGATCATCTCTACGGGGAATCCCTCACAGAGTACACCCACGGTCACCATGGGGTCGGGAGTGGCGAGCTTCCAGTTGGGGCAGATGTCGGTAGTAGCATCGAGGAACTTTGCCGCAATCTGGTTGAGCATCTGACCCTTGAAGGGGATGCCCTTGGGCAATACGACGTCGAACGCTGAGATGCGGTCGGTGGCTACCATCACGAGCTTGTCGCCCATGTTATACACATCACGTACCTTACCGTGATACACTCCCTGCTGACCGGGAAAATTGAAGTTGGTTGCTGTAAGTGCCATGTTTGATAATTTTGAATTATGAATTTTGAATTATGAGTTGTTCTTTTTGTCGGAGGACTCGCCATCAGTCACTCCTCTTCGGGAGGGGTTGGGAGAGGCTGTTTCCTTCTCTCTTTCGTATGCCTCCACAATCTTTGTCACGAGTTTGTGGCGCACGATGTCCTTCTTGTTCATCTCTATAATAGATATTCCCTTGATGCCGCGCAAGAGGTGCATGGCATGGGAGAGTCCGCTACGGACGGATGAAGGGAGGTCGATCTGTGTGAGGTCGCCTGTTACGATCATCTTGGTGTTCATACCCATACGAGTGAGGAACATCTTGAGCTGCGGTATGGTGGTATTCTGCGCTTCGTCAAGGATGACTACGGCATCGTTGAGTGTGCGGCCGCGCATGAAGGCTAGGGGAGCTATCTGTATGATGCCCAGCTCCATGAATTCCTTGAGCTTCTGTGGCGGAATCATATCCTCCAACGCATCATAAAGGGGTTGCAGATAGGGGTCAATCTTCTCCTTCATGTCGCCGGGCAAGAAGCCGAGTTTCTCACCAGCCTCTACGGCAGGGCGGCAGAGGATGAGCTTCTTCACCTCCTTATTCTTGAGCGCACGCACCGCCAGAGCGATGGCCGTGTAGGTCTTGCCCGAACCTGCGGGACCTACGGCAAAGAGCATGTCGTTTTCCTTGTAGCTCTTCACGAGCTGCAACTGGTTCTCGCTGCGCGGTGTGATGGGGCGTCCTGTCACCGAAAATACGATGACATCGCCTTCACGCTCCACGGCGGGACGGTTGCCATTGAAAATATCGAGCAGCACCTCCTCCTTCAAAGAGTTGTAGCGCGCACCGTGCTCTTCGAGCTGCTTCACGTAGTTCTCGAAGGTCTCGAGCACCTCATCGTCGCCCATAGCACGGATTACGTTGCCGCGTGCCACGATGCGCAACTTGGGGAACAGTGCCTTTATCATCTGCAGATTGGCATTGTTCACCCCGTAGAAGAGCGCGGGATCAATCTCTTCGAGTACGATATGTTTTTCTATCATTGCTTATTTTTTGTGTAGGGTTTAGAGTTTAGTGTTTAGAGTACCATCCGGGAGGATTGCAATGCGGAGCCACCCTAAACTCTAAACACTAAACATTAAACTCTAAACCTTATTCAGTCAATTTACGATAACGGATACGCTTGGGCTCTTCGCGGCCGAGACGCATCTGCTTGTTGGCCTCGTACTCACTATATGAACCCTCGAAGAAGAATACCTGACTGTCGCCCTCGAAAGCGAGGATGTGGGTACAGATACGGTCGAGGAACCAGCGGTCGTGGCTGATGACTACGGCACAGCCGGCAAAGTTCTCAAGACCTTCCTCGAGTGCACGCAAGGTGTTCACGTCGATATCGTTGGTGGGCTCGTCGAGGAGCAGCACGTTACCCTCCTGCTTCAATGCGAGAGCAAGCTGGAGACGGTTGCGCTCACCACCCGAGAGCATGGAGCAAAGTTTCTCCTGGTCGCTGCCGGCAAAGTTGAATCGGCTGAGGTAGGCGCGGGCATTCACGTCGCGACCTCCCATACGGAAGAGCTCGTTACCCTGGCTCACTACCTGATATACGGTCTTGGCCGGGTCGATATCCTGATGCTGCTGATCTACGTAAGCAAGCTTAACAGTCTCACCCACCTCGAAGGTACCCTTGTCGGGAGTGTCGAGCCCCATGATAAGACGGAACAAAGTGGTCTTACCGGCACCGTTGGGACCGATAACGCCCACGATACCGTTGGGCGGAAGCATGAAGTTGAGGTTTTCATAAAGCAACTTGTCGCCGAAAGCCTTGGCCACACCCTGTGCCTCGATAACCTTGTTACCCAAACGGGGACCGTTGGGAATGAAGATCTCGAGCTTCTCTTCGCGCTCCTTCTGGTCTTCGTTCAAGAGTTTGTCGTATGAGTTCAGACGGGCCTTACCCTTGGCCTGACGAGCCTTGGGTGCCATACGCACCCACTCGAGCTCGCGCTCCAGAGTCTTGCGACGCTTCGATGCCTGCTTCTCCTCCTGTTCGAGACGCTTTGACTTCTGCTCCAACCAGCTGCTGTAGTTACCCTTCCAGGGGATACCCTCACCACGGTCAAGCTCGAGAATCCATCCAGCCACGTTGTCAAGGAAGTAGCGGTCGTGGGTTACGGCAATCACGGTACCCTCGTACTGCTGCAAGTGCTGCTCCAGCCAGTCGATGCTCTCAGCATCAAGGTGGTTGGTAGGTTCGTCGAGCAACAGGATGTCGGGCTTCTGCAACAACAGACGGCACAAGGCCACACGGCGGCGCTCACCACCCGAGAGGTGTGTCACGGGCTGTTCCTCGGGCGGACAACGCAAGGCGTCCATCGCACGCTCGAGCTTCGAGTCAAGGTTCCATGCATCGGTAGCATCGATGATATCCTGCAGCTCGGCCTGACGGCTGAAGAGCTGATCCATCTTGTCGGGATCCTCGTAATATTCGGGGAGACCGAACTTATTGTTGATCTCTTCATATTCAGCCAAGGCATCCACGATAGGCTGCACGCCCTCCATCACGACCTCCTTAACAGTCTTTGAGGGGTCGAGCTGAGGGTCCTGAGGCAGATAGCCCACGCTATAGCCGGGCGAGAATACCACCTCGCCTTGATAGTCCTTCTCCAATCCGGCGATAATCTTCATCAAAGTAGATTTACCCGAACCGTTGAGACCGATGATACCGATCTTTGCTCCGTAGAAGAACGAGAGATAGATATCCTTGAGTATTTGCTTGTTCTGCTGGTAAGCCTTCGATACGCCCACCATCGAGAAAATAATCTTTTTGTCGTCTACTGTTGCCATGTATTATAGTTTATAAATTCTTCTATTCCGAGTTAAAGTGCAAAGTTATAAAAAAAAGAACACCTACACAATTATTACCCCAAATTGCAGAAAAAAAAATAATCGAATCCACGATGGAAGTTTCAGCATAATTTCCGGCATAATTTTCCAACGCAACATAGAGTAAATCAATACCATAAAGCACACTTTATGCAACATTTCTATTTTGCAGTTATTTTTTATTACAACTGCGCTTTACAGGGGGATTCCCGCACACTTCATCTGACAAATTATGAGAACAACATCGATATCATACAAGATATTTTACCGCGGTAGCTACCACGGAACACCTTGATAGTTAGCGAGGTGTAGCGCGGTAGTTAATGAGCCAAAGCGCGATAATTATCGCAAAGCATTCTGCCAGAGATTATCCAACGGGACTTAGAATAGAGCGACATAAAGTGCCATATCCGAGGGAAGGTTATTTCCCTTCTATCTCACTGACCTTCTTCGCAGCATTCTCATATCCCTGCTGCGCAGACATCTTAAACCACTTGAGAGCTTCCTGAGTATTCTTCCTTACTCCTCTACCATAGTAGTAACACAAGCCTATATTATACTGAGCAACACGTTCCCCTTGCCTTGCAGACTGAAAGTACCAATAGGCAGCATTCTCATCTATCACCTTTGTACAATATCCATATTCAAAACAAAGGCCATATCTATTCTGAGCACTTGCTACGCCCGATTCAGCAATCACTTTCAGTTGTTCAAAGCCCTGCTCATAACCCAACTTCGCAGCCCGGAAGAAGTACCATGAAGCGACATCCAAACTTTTGACACAACCATGCCCCAACTTTGCGCACATACCCAAATTATATATAGCCATTGTATTGTCCAGTTCCGCAGCAGCCTGGTAATACTCTAACGCCTTACCCCAGTCTTCCTCGATACCATTGCGTCCATAGTAATAGTCAGACCCCACCTTAGCAAGCCGTCTTCCCTCCTCTATCTGTTCCTTTGTAAACTGATGCCCATGAGAAGCCGATGATTTCTTTGGCTCATCTGCATTGCTACATTTTACTATACAAAAAATTAAAGCTATAGTTATGACAGGTAACTTTATAAGAGCCGCCAAGAACATGAAGAAAATCCCCCAAATAAAATAATAGGGAAAGAGTATCACATCCATAACCTTTTCCTTGAAGGTCTTCTCTTTTTTCTCTTTTTCGAATAGAGTCTTCGAGGGTTCTGGTTTTACGTATCGTACAACACCATC
>JBGVOS010000011.1:0-14921 GCA_045126595.1 Bacteroidaceae bacterium
GTGGTGGGGACGATACGTCCCGGGTGTACCAGCTGGGCCAGCTTGGTGAGTCGCTCGTCGGGTACGGTGATAACACCCACGTTGGGTTCGATTGTACAGAAGGGGAAGTTTGCCGCCTGCGCCTTGGCGTTAGACAAACAGTTGAAAAGGGTCGACTTACCCACGTTGGGCAGTCCTACTATACCACATTGTAATGCCATATCTTTATCTTGTATTTTTATTTTGGGCGCAAAATTACTCATTTTCTTGCTATTCCCCAATCTCTCTGCCTCCTTTTTTGTGCAGGTATGCTCAATAGCGCAGAAAGGTGGTAGGCTGCGGCTCAAAAAAATGCAAGTAATAACTTGCTTTTTCGCTCGCCTTGCACTAATTTTGCACCCGAAAAGAAGAGTGGATAGATTTGAGCAGCTTGCAACCACAGTAAAAAATGCTAAAAGACAGCCTTCCGTTGCTGTGTGCATCTCTCTCTACTATCCCTCCGTATATTGAATGTTTAACTTATTTAATACGTATACTAATGGGATATCTGTTTACATCCGAATCGGTGTCTGAAGGACACCCCGACAAAGTGGCCGACCAAATATCGGACGCTGTACTGGACAAGTTGCTGGCCTATGACCCCAACTCGAAGGTAGCTTGCGAAACGTTAGTAACCACCGGACAGGTTGTGATCGCCGGTGAAGTGAAGACAAGTGCATACGTTGACCTCCAGCTTATCGCCCGCGAGGTAATCAACAAGATTGGTTACACGAAGAGCGAATATATGTTCGAGGGCAACTCGTGCGGTGTGTTCTCTGCCATCCATGAGCAGAGTGCCGACATCAACCGCGGCGTGGAGCGCGAGGACCCCATGAACCAGGGTGCTGGCGACCAGGGCATGATGTTCGGTTATGCCACCAACGAAACTGAGAACTACATGCCGCTCTCGCTCGACCTCGCACACAACATCCTCAAGGTGCTGGCCGACATCCGTCGCGAGGGCAAGGTGATGACCTACCTCCGCCCCGACGCCAAGAGCCAGGTGACCATCGAGTACGACGACAACGGCCGTCCCGTGCGCATCGATACCATCGTGGTGTCTACCCAGCACGATGAGTTCGTGGCTCCTGCCGACAGCAGCAAGGAGGCCCAGCTGAAAGCCGACGAGGAGATGCTGGCAAAGATTCGTCAGGACGTTATCGAAATCCTCATGCCCCGCGTTATTGCCGGCATCCATAACGAAGATGTGCTCGCACTCTTCAACGACAATATCACCTATCACGTGAACCCCACGGGCAAGTTCGTTATCGGTGGCCCCCACGGCGATACCGGTCTCACAGGCCGCAAGATTATCGTAGACACCTACGGTGGTAAGGGTGCTCACGGTGGTGGTGCCTTCAGTGGCAAGGACCCCTCGAAGGTGGACCGCAGTGCTGCCTACGCCGCCCGTCACATCGCCAAGAACCTCGTGGCTGCCGGTGTGGCCGACGAGATGCTGGTGCAGGTGTCCTATGCTATCGGTGTGGCCAAGCCCATCAACATCTACGTGGACACCTACGGCCGCAGCCGTGTGAACATGACCGACGGCGAGATTGCCCGTAAGATTGACGAACTCTTCGACCTCCGTCCCAAGGCCATCGAGGAGCGCCTCAAACTGCGCAACCCCATCTATGCCGAGACAGCCGCCTATGGCCACATGGGTCGCAAGCCCGAGGTGGTGACCAAGAGCTTCCGCTCACGCTACGAGGGCGACAAGGACGTTACCGTAGAGCTCTTCACATGGGAGAAGCTCGACTATGTGGATAAGGTGCGCGAGGCATTCGGATTATAATAGTATTTTAGGAGTTCAGGGGTCACCTCCTGAACTCCCCAACACATAAAGTTATGGCTAAAGGAAAATTAGCGAAGTTTGCCGACATGGCAGCCTATCCCCACGTGTTCGAGTATCCCCATTCGGTAGCTGAGCAGGTGCCCTTCGAGATGCGTGGCAAGTGGCGCGAGCAGTTCTTCAAGAACGACAACCCCATCGTCTTGGAGCTGGGCTGCGGACGTGGCGAGTATACCGTAGGACTGGGTCGCATGTACCCGGAGAAGAACTTCATCGGTGTGGACATCAAGGGTGCCCGCATGTGGACCGGTGCCACCGAGTCGCTGCGCGAGGGAATGAGCAACGTGGCGTTCCTGCGCACCAACATTGAGATTATCGACCGCTTCTTTGCCGAGGGCGAGGTGGACGAGATATGGATCACCTTCCCCGACCCGCAGATGAAGAAGGTGACCAAGCGCCTCACCTCGACAGCCTTCATGCACCGCTATGCCCAGTTCCTCAAGGCCGACGGCATCGTACATCTCAAGACCGACAGCAACTTCCTCTACACCTACACCGACGCCATGGTGAAGGTGAACGCGCTGCCCGTCGAGGTGAACAATAGCAATATTTATGGTAGTAGCGAAGAATTCAGAATTCAGAATTCAGAATTAAATATCCGCACCTACTACGAACAGCAGTGGCTCGACCGCGGACTGAGCATCAAGTACCTCAAGTTCCGCCTACCCCAAGGCGTCGCGCTGCAGGAGCCCGACATCGAGATTGAACTCGACGACTACCGCAGCTATAACCGCAGCAAGCGTAGCGGACTACAAACAAGCAAATGACTATGACACTATATCCAAAACTCATCCTCGATGCGCTGGCCACAGTGCGCTACCCGGGTACGGGTAAAAACTTGGTAGAGGCCGAGATGGTGGAGGACAATCTCCGCATCGACGGGCAGAAGGTATCCTTCTCGCTCATCTTCGAGAAACCCACCGACCCCTTCATGAAGTCCATCCTCAAGGCATCCGAAGCTGCCATCAAGCACGCTGCGGGCCCCGACGTGGAGGTTACTATCTCTGTCAAGACCATCCAGCAGGCTCGTCCCGAGGTGGAGAAACTGCTGCCCCAGGTGAAGAACATCATCGCCGTATCGAGCGGCAAGGGCGGTGTGGGCAAGAGCACCATCGCTGCCAACCTCGCCGTGGTCCTCGCCCAGCAGGGCTACAAGGTGGGTCTGCTCGATGCCGACATCTTCGGCCCCTCGATGCCCAAGATGTTCCAGGTAGAGGATGCCCGCCCCTATGCCGAGCGCATCGACGGGCGCGACCTCATCATCCCCATCGAGAGCTATGGCGTGAAGCTGCTCTCCATCGGTTTCTTCGTCGACCCGGGCCAGGCCACCATTTGGCGTGGCGGCATGGCGAGCAACGCCTTGAAGCAGCTCATCGGTGATGCCGCTTGGGGCGACCTCGACTACTTCCTCATCGACCTCCCCCCTGGCACGAGCGACATCCACCTCACCACCTTCCAGACCGTGGCCATCACGGGTGCCGTCATCGTGAGCACCCCGCAGGAGGTAGCCTTGGCCGATGCACGCAAGGGCATCGACATGTTCACCAACGACAAGGTCGGTGTGCCCATCCTCGGCCTCGTGGAGAACATGGCATGGTTCACCCCCGCCGAGCTGCCCGGGAACAAGTACTACATCTTCGGCCGCGAGGGCTGCAAGCGTCTTGCCGAGGAGATGGGTGTGCCCCTCTTGGGACAGATCCCCGTGGTGCAGAGCATCTGCGAGGGTGGCGACAGCGGCCGTCCCGTAGCTGCCGATGCCGACACCGTGACCGGGCAGGCCTTCCGTGCCCTGGCCGATGCCGTGGTACAGCAGGTGGCCGTGCGCAATGCCACACAGGAGGCTACGCGCATCGTGAAGACAAAGTAGTTTGTCCACATATAATAAAAAGGAGGAGACACCACGGTGCCCCCTCCTTTTTTTATTATATTATTCGCGTCTTATTTCAAGTAATCCTCAAAGTACTGCGTGATGCGCTCGTGCAGGTGCACGCTCTTGTGCCCCATCATGTTGTGTCCCTCGCCGGGGTAGGCGAAGAAGTCGGGCTGTGTGCCCGCCTTGATGCACTCCTCGATGAACATGAGGCAGTGTTGCGGCACCACGGTGGGGTCGTTATATCCGGTGATCACCTGCAGCTTGCCCTTCAGGTCCTTGGCCTTGGGCAGCAGTGAGGTGAGGGCATATCCTTCGGGGTTGGCCTCGGGGGTGTCCATGTAGCGCTCGCCATACATCACCTCGTACCACTTCCAGTCGATGACGGGACCTCCGGCCACGCCCACCTTGAACACGTCGGGGTAGTTGGTCATGAGCGATATGGTCATGAATCCGCCGAAGCTCCATCCGTGTACGCCCAGTCGGTCGGCATCCACGTAGGGCAGGCTCTTGAGGTACTCCACGCCACACATCTGGTCGCGCATCTCCTCCTGTCCCAGTCGGCGGAAGGTAGCCTGCTCGAAGGCCTTTCCGCGGTTCTCGCTGCCGCGGTTGTCGAGGATGAATACGATGTATCCCTTCTGCGCCATGTAGGTCTCCCATGAGCGGCTGGCATAGTTCCATCGGGCATCCACGTTGTGTGCGTGAGGACCTCCGTATACATACACCACGGTGGGATACTGCTTCGTCTCGTCAAAGTTGGCGGGCTTCACCATGCGCCAGTAGAGGTCTGTGGTGCCGTCGGCAGCCTTGATGCTTCCGCACGAGAACTGCGGCACCTTGTATCCCTCCCAAGGGTTGGGCGAGGTGTAGTAGGCAGTGCGCTTCAGCGTCTTCACGTCGATGACCTCGATGTTGCGGGGCACGGTGGGTGTCTGATAGCTGTCCACGAGGTATCGTCCGCTGGCGCTCAGTGTGGGCGAGTGCCATCCCTCTCCGTTGTCGAGGAGTGTGCGCTTTCCGCTGGCCACGCTGACCTCCCAGGTGTTACACTGTATGGGGCTGCACTCGTTGCTGCTGATGATGATGCTCTTGCGGCTCTCGTTGAATCCCACGATACCGAGCACCACCCATTCGCCCTTGGTGAGCTGTCGCAGCTCGCGACCCTTGGTGTCGAAGAGGTAGAGGTGGTTGTATCCGTCCTTCTGGCTCTGCAGGATAAACTTGCTGTCGTCCCAGGGGAGGAACTGGATGGGGTGATAGGGCTCCACGTACTTCTCGTCCGTTTCGCGGTTGAGCTCGGCGATGCGCTCACCCGTCGTGGCGTCATAGCTCACCAGTCGGCAGTCGTTCTGGTCGCGGTTGAGCTCCAGCATGTAGATGGTCTTCGCGTCGGGGCTCCATGCCACGTTGGTGAAGTAGCGGTCCTTGGGGTCGCCCGCCTTGAGGTATACGGTCTTGTCCGTCGCCACGTCATATACGCCCACGGTCACCTCGTGCGAGGTCTGTCCCGCCATGGGGTACTTGTCAGGCTCGTGGGTGGCGATATGGGTGAAGAGGTTCACCTGCGGGTAGTCGGTCACCATGCTCTGGTCCATGCGGTAGAAGGCCAGCTTCGAGCCGTCGGGGCTCCAGAAGAGACCGCTGTGTATGCCAAACTCGTCGCGGTGTACGCTACGGCCATAGACGATCTCTCGCGAGCCGTCGGTGGTGAGGCGTATGTCGCTCTTGTCAAAGTCCGCCGGGCGCACAGCGAGCTGGTCACCATCCACGCATGCCGTGTAGCGCGATGCCGCGTTGAAGCTGCTTGCCTGTCGTGCATTGGCACTGCTCTGGTGCCACACCTGCGTCTTCTGTTCGAAGTCGATGAGGCGACGCTCACCGCTGAAGGTGAGCAACACCAGCGGTTGGTCGGCATAGGGGAACGAGGCGTTGTATAGCGCCCTCAGCATGCCGTTGTCGGGCGTACATCCCAGCCACTCGTTGATGTCCTTCACGTTGAGGAAAGGCTTCTCCTTTCCCGTCTTCTTGTCCACCAGGTAACACTCCTCCACGTCGAGGCGCACCAGTTGGTCGCCCCACCACGTGAGCCAGCGGTTGCCGGGTATCATGTTGCGGTAGTTCGTACCGCCGAAGTTGAGGTCCTCGAGCGTAAACTCCTTCCCCTTTGTTGTCTCTTGTGCCATGGTGTTGGGTGTGCCGATGGCCAGCAGGGCAGCTGCCATGGCACCGATGATATAGTTCGTCTTCATAGTCGTCGTTCCTTGTTCATTACCTTTAGCCGCGTTTTACTCCTCGCGTCTCTTTCCCCCGCGTCCCTTTCCGGCGTTGGGCTTGGCAAATTGCTGTGCCCTCTGGCTGCGCTTGTCGGCGGCGGGCTTTCCGCTGCGGAACTCGCGTCGCTCGCCCTGAGGACGGGCCTTGCGCTCGCGTGCCGCCTGCATCTTGGCAAACTCGTGGTGGCGCTCGTAGAGCGTGCTGTAGTTCGTGTCCTCGGCATAGCGTTCGCTGTCGTTACGCTCGGCCATCTCGCGCTTGTTCATCGTGCGGCGCTCGTCACCGAATCCGCGGCGGTTGTCCCCGAACTTACGGTCATCGCGGTTGTTGGGAGTTCCCCCTCTTCGGGAGGGGGTTAGGGTGAGGGCGTCACTTCGCTCTTGTCTCACACTGAGGGGGCGACGCTCCGCTGTGGGTCGCTCGCTCTTGTCCAGCTCCTCGCCGCTCTCGCGGAAGTCGCGGAACTTGCCGTCGAACAGCTCATACTTGCGCATCTCGCAGGGCAGCGCACCGTTGTAGAGCGGGATGATCACCGACGCCTTCAGGCCAATCTTGTCGAAACACTCCTTGCGGTAGCTCAGCACCCAAGCGTCGTTCCCCTTGAAGGCATGCTTCAGTCGCTCGCCTATCGTGCGGTACAGTCCCAGCAGGTCGTCCGTGGTGATGCGCTCGCCATAGGGTGGGTTCGTCACCATCAGTGCGGGACCCTCCATCTCGGTGAAGTCCGCCATGTCGCGGCGCTCTATGGTGATGTCCTTCGACAGTCCTGCCGCGCGCACGTTGTTCGTAGCGATGTTCACCGCCTTCCAGTCTATGTCGTAGCCATAGATATGATGGGTAAACTCACGTTCTGCCGAGTCGTCGTTGTAGATATCGTCGAAGAGCTCCTGGTCAAAGTCCGCCCATTTCTCGAAGGCAAACTCCTTGCGGAACACGCCCGGGGCGATGTTCCTTGCTATTAGCGCCGCCTCGATGGGCAGAGTGCCCGATCCGCACATCGGGTCCACGAAGTCCGTCTCGCCCTTCCATCCCGTCTGCAGCAGCATGCCTGCAGCCAGCACCTCGTTCAGCGGAGCCTCCACGGCCTCCTGGCGGTATCCGCGGCGGTGCAGCGACTCGCCCGATGAGTCGAGCGACAGCGTGCACTTCTCCTGTGCGATGTGTATGTGCAGAGTGATGTCCGGGTTGGTCACCTGTACCGACGGGCGCTTGCCCTCCTTCTCGCGGAAGTAGTCGGCGATGGCATCCTTCACGCGGTATGCCACGAACTTCGAGTGGCGGAACTCGTCGCTATACACCACCGAGTCCACGGCGAAGCTCGTGTTCACCGTCATATAGTCCTCCCATTTGATGCGGTTCTTCACGATGTCGTATATCTCGTCGGCATCTTTGGCGTTGAAGTGCAAGATGGGTTTCAACACGCGTATGGCGGTACGCAGACAGAAGTTTGCGCGATACATCATCGCCTTGTCACCGGTGAATGACACCATGCGGCGCCCTATCTGTATGTCGTCGGCACCCAGTTCCGTAAGTTCCTTGGCCAATACTTCCTCTAATCCCTGGAAGGTCTTGGCGATAAGCTCAAAAGTTTTCAATGTGGTATGGTTTTTATATTATGTTTGTAGAAATCTTTCTTAATCGTTCTCTTTCCAGAGGTTACCCCATGTGCCACGATGTTCTCTTGCAAAATCCTCTTCGTGTTCTCCTTTGGAGTTGGAATCTATGCTGAAGCTTGTCGATAGCATAGAACATAGGGTAATGTTTACTTCATTTATTTCTGGTTTCTTATATTGTTTCTTCATTATACATATATATTATCTGATAACAATCTTTTTTCCTGCTTTGATGTATATTCCTGAAGTGGGAAAAGATACTGCACGTCCTTGTAAGTCGTACAAAATATCTTCAGAGGTATGGGTAGTAGGTATGATAACTGTTTCATCGTTACCACGATGGATGACAAACATCGCTGCCTCTTGTTCTTCCGTTACTTGTAGATAAGCTTTGTTGGCCTTGGCAGTAAATCCTGCATCCGTAGTTGTTTGTGGAATATAGAATCCAATCTTACCATCTTTTGCATTCAAAGCGTAATGAACCTTTCCATCAGTTGTGATATCTGTATCCTTAGTAAAGCCTATCAACTGATTGATGTTACGGATAGTTGCTTCGTTCGTATTCAGTTCAGTGGTGTAGGTGAGGGTACAAGTGGCATTAGGAGTAGATTCAATGATAACTCCTACGTTGTTGGGTATTATAGTACCAATAGAATGCAGATGGGCCTGGTTACTGTTGGTGGTGCAATAATAGGCGGTACTACCTATAGGTACTGATACAGGCATATCCAAAAATAATGTTGCATAGCCGTATTTATTGATAGGGATAGTATAGGTAATCTCATATTTATCTGGTTCTTTTACACCTTGTGACTCACAATATCGTTCTAATTTACCTCGTATAAGAATATCTTTCCCTTTTAAATAGGGATGATCCTTTAAATTAATCTCATCTTTAACGCTACCACTAAGAAGTTGTACCGGAATACATTCAGACTCATCGCTTATTACAATATTCCAGTCTTTAAAATCAGAAGTTACAATTTCTTTATTTATATCATACTCAACCATTGTGCCATATATAATTCCTTTTACCCACATATTAGACTTAATAGCAGCCATAGCTTTCACTTCTGCTACAGTATAAGGTTTTGACTTCGAACCATCATTTTTAATTGGAACATACGTATAAGTAGCACTACTAACATTACTACATTTCTCTATAGTAGAATTAACAGTTATAGCCTTTAATGTGACAGGGGACCCAGAGGCAAGAATTGTTACGGAATTTCCTTTTATGCCATTAAATGTTTGAATATTGGTATATGATGGAGTAGTTCCATCAGTAGTATAATATACGTCACATCCTTCTGCTGCAGAAATGGACACATTTAAGGTTTCTGTACTGAAAGTAGAAGTTCCAGGATTGAAAATGGGAGCTGATATTACGTTAATTTCTTCATCATCGTTTTCATTGTTGTTGTCTACATAAGTAACAGACATTGACTTTAAACGGACTTGATTATCACCTTTTATGCTAAGTTTAAAATAAGTATAATTTGAATTTGTAGGGAAATTATAGGTGTAGTTATTATAGGATGTTTTTGTAATTTCAATTTTCTTAATTAACGCCCAATTCTCTTTATCAGTGCTGCCATATATATATAATACGTCTTCCTTATATCCCATATTGAAATTCATACTTGTGATTCTTCCAGGAAGAGCATCTGAAATGATAGTTCCTATGGGATAACTGCTATATATTCTCAGCTCATCAGTGAACCAGCAGTTATTGGTATAAATAACTAATCCATTCCCAAAGTCGTGTTTTTCATTATTTGCACTCTGAGTCCCTTTAGGGAATTCAGAGAACGTAACACTTATTGTCTTAGTATTTTCTGCCAATACACTTATTACCCCAAATAGGCTAACCAATAAAGTTAATAGCTTCGATTTCATAGTTTTTTAATTTTTTATTTCCATTTTCTTCTGAACGGGAACAGCACCTTGGTGCCTCTGATGCGTTTCTTGAACTGGGGTCGTTCTTCGACGAAGGTGAGGATATGTCTTTTGCGTTTGTCCTCGTGCAGCTCGTTGACACTGATGAGGATGCCAGTCTCTTCTACGGCTCCGAACTCGTGGTTGATGGCGGTGCCGAAGACGAGCATGGTGGGCGAGAGGTTCATATAGGCGTTGACGAGGGGCGGTATGTTGCAGCCGCGCTGGCGCACCTGGGCGTTGAGGATGCGGTAGTCGAGCTTGAAGTCGTCCTCTACGAAGAGCTGGCGGAACTGCGCGGGGTTGTGCTCAAGGAAGAGGGGATGGTAGGCGCTGACGAGGTGGCGGCGGTCGCCGAAGTGCTTGTCGAGGAAGTAGAGGATCATGTCGCGCGCAAGGCGGTCGTAGGAGGGGTACATGGTCATCTTGCCGAAGAAGTACTCGGCATCGTCGAGCACGACGGTGAGGGCGGCGAGGCCGTCGAAGAGGTTGTCGAGGGCGAAGAGGCCCTTGGTATCGGCACGCGAGGCCTGGTACTCGACAGCAACGAAGGAGCGGCCCAGCTCGAGGGTGCGGGGCAGGTAGTCGTGGATGAAGCGCTCGGAGAAGTGGAACATGTGGGAGGTGGCGAGGATGGGCTGTCCCTTGGCATCGAACTGCACGTCGGCACCGTGGATGTAGCGGTAGCCGCCGATGATCTCCTCGGCATCGGGGTTCCAGACGACGAGCTGCTTGTAGGGTACCTCCATCGTATCGTACTCGTCGATGTCGACACTCAGCCCTGTGCCGCCACCAGCGGCGCGGAAGGCGGTCTCGCGCAGACGCCCTATCTCCTGCATTACGTGGGGAGCGTTGTGGGCATCGACGATGTAGAGGTCGTTGCCGCCACGGTTGGTGTGGCGCAGGCGGCGCTCCTCGGTGAGCTCGGCCTTGAGGAGCTCTTTGCTGATGGGGTCTATGATTCTTTCCATTGTCGTCAGGTCTTATCAGGGGGCACGATGTGTCGTGCTGTGAGGGGGGTGGACCTCTAAAATGGTGCAAATTTAATAGTATTTTTCCATTTTTACATATATTTCATTAAGGAATCACATTTGGGGATAGGGATTATTCGTCCGCTTTTTGTACCTTTGCAGCAAACTGTGAAAGTGTTGAAGAATATGAAAAAGATTGTTATATTGCTACTGGCCTGTGCTATACTCCCGGTACAGGCTCAACGTATCGGTACGCCACAACGCAACGACGGGCATACCGAAAGGATGTTGCAAGAGGCCAAGCTGCTCTACAGCGAACACAGCTATGCGATGGCCGAAGAGCTGCTCGACAGGGTGGTGAATGGTGACCCTACCTACACGCAGCGACACGAGGCGGCGGCACTGAAGGCGCTCATCGCCTACCACCGCAACCCCAAGGAGGGAGCCATGGCGATAGAGGAGTATATGACGCTGTATCCCGATGCTCCGGAACTGAACCGCATGCGCGCACTGGCGCTGATGAGCCACTATGCGCAGGGAAACTACGTGCGGGTGATAGACGGCATGCAGGAGGTGGACCCCGACGCGCTGGCCGACAAGGAGCGCGACGACCTGATACTGGCCTATGCGCTGGCGATGATCGAGGAGGGACGACACGAGGAGGCAGCCGTGCAGCTGAGCATACTGGGCCTCATGGGCGACAGGTATGACGACGAGGTGACCTTCTACACGGCCTACACGGCTTACATGGACAAGCGCTACGAGGAGGCCGAGGCGGGCTTCACCAAGGGGCTCGAGATGGCTGCCTATCACCGCCAGTCGCGCTACTACCTGGCACAGATCATGCTGGAGACCAAGGGGTATGCCGAGGCGGAGGCTATGGCGGTGGCCTACAACGATGAGTTCAAGCACGACGAGTATACGCTGGAGATGACACGCATACAGGGCGAGGCGCTCTATGGACAGAAGCGCTACCTGCAGGCAGCGGTGGTGCTGGAGGAGTATCTGGCCGAGGCCGAAAACCCGAAGCGCGAGGCGCTGTACCAGCTGGGTATGTCGCACTTCAACACGGGCGAGCACCTGCGTGCCCCCGAGCTGTTTGCCATGGTGAGCGACGGCGACGACGCCATAGCACAGAACGCACAGCTGCATGCGGGACTCTCGTACCTGGCACTGGACGACAAGAACAAGGCACGCCTCTGTTTCGAGCGGGCGGCATCGATGACGGCGGTGCCCATGCTGCGCGAGAGGGCGATGTATAACTACACGGTATGTATGCACGAGACGGCCTACGAGGGATTCGGCGAGTCGGTGGCTGTGCTGGAGCGCTTCCTCAACGAGTTTCCCCACTCGGTATATACCGACCGCGTGAACAGCTACCTCGTGGAGACCTACATGAGCACGAAGAACTATGACGCGGCGCTGCAGTCGATAGCCAAGATACAGCAGCCGAGCAAGACGATACTGAAGGCCAAGCAGCAGCTGCTCTACAAGGCGGGCACCGAGGCCTTTGCCGGGGGCGACCTGAACAGGGCGCTGGCAAAGCTGAACGAGTCGCTCAAGGTGGGCGACTATGACCGGCAGACGGGAGCCGACGCGCTGTTCTGGCGCGGTGAGGTGTACTTCCGCGGAGGCAACTACCGCCAGGCGGCACGCGACTATGCGCAGTACCTGAACCTCACGAACGAGCGCCGGGGACGCACCTACGGGCTGGCACTCTACGGACTGGGATACACGCAGTTCATACAGAAGAACTATCAGGATGCCTTCAAGCAGTTCAACGCCATGGTGCAGTCGTATGCCGTATCGTCGGGAGCCATCGACAAGGCTACCCTCGCCGATGCCCACATGCGCATAGGTGACTGCTACTTCCACTCGCGACAATACAAGGCTGCCGAGGAGGCCTACAACAAGGCCATCGCCACCGAGCCTTCGCAGGCGGACTATGCCGTATACCAGAAGGCATTCGCCCAGGGACTCTCGGGACGATACAGCGACAAGGTGGGCACGCTCACCTACCTCACGGAGACCTACCCGCAGTCGGACTACTATGACGACGCCCTCTACGAGAAGGGACGCGCCTATGTGCAGCTCGAGAACAGCACGCAGGCCATCGTCACCTTCGAGCAGCTCACCGAGCGATTCCCGCAAAGCCAATATGCACCCATCGCGGGCAACGAGATTGCGCTCATACACTACCAGAACGACCGCATACGCGCTGCCATACAGGCCTACAAGGCCGTGATTGCCAACTACCCCAACAGCGAGCAGGCACGTGTGGCCGTGCGCGACCTCAAGAACCTCTACGTGGAGGAGAACATGGTGGACAGCTACGTGGAGTTTGCCGCACAGACCGAGGGCATCGCCGCAGTGAAGGTGAGCGAGCACGACTCGCTGAGCTACAAAGCTGCCGAGATGGCCTACATGCGTGGCGACGAGAAGAGCGCTGCAGAGGGATTCACCAAGTATCTGAACCAGTTTGCCAAGGGAGCCTACACCACCGAAGCACAGTACTACCTGGGTTGCATCTACTACAAGGAGGATAACTACAGCCAGGCGAAGAAGTACTTGCAGATGGTGACTGACAGACGCAGCAGCAAGTACTGCGAGGAGGCTACACGCATGCTCGCCGACCTGGGATATAACCATAAGGACTACGGACTGGCACTCGACATGTATGGACGACTCATCGAGGGTACCAACAACCCGAACACTAAGCTGCACGCTCAGGTGCACCGCCTGAGAGCGGCATGGGCGCTGGGCTACCACGAGCTCATCGTGAAGGAGACCCCCGCCGCACTTGCCAACAGCAAGCTGCTGCCCGAGACGGCTACCGAGCTGCGCTACTACCGCGCCAAGGCGAACCTCGCACAGAAGAAGAACGAGGCGGCCATAGAGGACCTGCGCGTACTGGCCAAGGACACACGAAACATATACGGAGCAGAGGCTAAGTACCAGCTGGCACAGCTCTACTACAACATCAGACAGTATGACAATGCCGAGAAGGAGGTGCTCGACTACATCAGCGTGAGCACACCCCACAGCTACTGGCTGGCACGCAGCTTCATCCTGCTGTCGGACGTGTATATGAAGAGCGAGAAGTACATCGAGGCCAAGCAGTATCTCATCTCGCTGAAGCAGAGCTACAAGGCCAACGACGACATCGCCACGATGATCGAGGAACGACTGAAGAAACTGGAAAACATGTAGCCCTTTTTGTTAAAACAATAATATAAAGAACGATGAAAAGATATATCACCCTACTGTCGGTACTGCTCGCCACCGTGGCCGGCATGGCACAAGCAACCAACGATACCATCAACCGCATGGTGCTGGTGGAGAGTACCTACAACCCCATCATTGCCGGAGCCGTGAAACGCAACTTCCTGCCCGAAGAGGTGAAACCCTCGATGAACAAGGAGAAGGTCGTGTATGCCAACGAAAATGTGGACCTCACCCACTTTGACCGCAAGGCACAGCCTGCACAGCTCGTGGAGGTGATGCCCGAAAAGGGAACTCCCGGATATGCACACCTAGGCTACGGAAACTACAACAACCTGAGCGCACTGGCGGCCTACAAGCTGCACGGGAAGCGCAGCGACCTGGCACTCAGGGCCAACGTGGACGGATGGAACGGCAACATCAGACTTGACGACAACACCAAATGGCGCTCGAACCTCTACGATATGGGCCTCGGGGCCGACTACGATATGCAGTTGGGCAATGTGGCCCTCAACGCAGGGGCGCATGCGGCATACTACACCTACAACTACCTTGCCGACCCTATCGTGGCGGGAGGTACCGATGTGCAGCAGGCCAACAGCCTCGGCGCACACCTCGGCATCAAGGGGGTGGCCAAGGAACATTACTACTATCATGGCGCGGTGGGATACACCCGCTTCGGACGCAGCACACACTTCTCCAATAAAGCACCTCATAGCGAGAATCACCTGCATGTGGAGACCTCTTTCGGCATAGACTTCTACGAGTGGGGTATGGCCTCGGTGATGCTGCATAGCGATGTGCTCACCTATCAGGGCATAGGGGACTATAACGGCTGCTACGACTTCGGCATCACGTCGCGTTGGGACTACCAGTACGGTGATTTCCAGTTTGTCGCCGGTGTCAATATGGACTTCCTCTTCGGGAAGCACATCGCCCAACCCCTGCAGCTCTCTCCCGAGTGCAGCATCAGCTATGTGCCCGGCAAGCTCTTCTCGGCCAAGCTCACCCTCGACGGCGGTCGCGACATCCATACCTTCGGGCAGCTCTATGCACTGTCGCCCTACTGGGCCGCCAAGGAGCAGCTACGCCCCAGCTACACCTTCCTGAATGCACGCCTCGAAGGCAGTCTGCGCATCATCGAGGGGCTGCACCTGAACATT
>JBGVOS010000012.1:0-2496 GCA_045126595.1 Bacteroidaceae bacterium
CGTGCCTCAAACCGTGTACGTGGTGAAGGGCAAGCAAGCCATTCCGCCCAGCATCAGCCAGAAGGAAGATATCGTGCTCCACTCGCACGAAGCGTGCCTGAGCGACAAGAAGAAGGAGGCCGAGAACTTCCGCTTCATCGAGGAAGAGTCGAACAAATACGAGGCTGCCCGCATCCTCCAGCATGCCGGCAATAGCACCGTGGTGGTGAATCCTCCCTACCCTCCGATGACCCAAGGCGAGCTCGACATGTCGTTCGACCTCCCTTACACCCGTTTGCCACATCCCAAGTACAAGGGCAAGCGCATCCCGGCCTTCGACATGATCAAGTTCTCCGTGAACCTGCATCGAGGCTGTTTCGGGGGATGTGCCTTCTGTACCATCAGTGCGCATCAGGGCAAATTCATCGTGAGCCGAAGCAAGGAAAGCATCCTACGCGAAGTCAAGGCCATCACCGAGATGCCCGACTTCAAGGGTTACCTCTCCGACTTGGGAGGCCCGAGTGCCAACATGTATGCCATGGGCGGAAACGACGCGGACAAGTGCCGTAAGTGCAAGCGTCCGTCGTGCATCCACCCCAAGGTGTGCCCGAACCTCAACACCGACCATCGCCCGCTGCTCGACATCTATCATGCCGTCGATGCGCTTCCGGGCATCAAGAAGAGCTTCATCGGTAGCGGGGTGCGTTACGACCTCCTGCTTCACGAGAGCAAGGACCCGGCCATCAACCGGAGCACGAAGGAATATACCCGCGAACTCATTGCCAAGCACGTGAGCGGACGCCTCAAGGTAGCTCCCGAGCACACCAACGATTCGGTGCTCCACATCATGCGCAAGCCACCATTCGCCCAGTTCTAC
Source organism: Bacteroidaceae bacterium (assembly GCA_045126595.1). GTDB lineage: Bacteria > Bacteroidota > Bacteroidia > Bacteroidales > Bacteroidaceae > UBA1189. The sequence goes on from JBGVOS010000012.1 coordinate 857, forward strand.
GACTTCAAGAAGATATTCGACAAGATTAACAACGAGCTGAACCTCCGCCAACAAATCATCCCCTACTTCATCAGTAGCCATCCGGGATGCACGCAGGAGGACATGGCCGAGCTGGCGGTTATCACCAAGCGTCTGGACTTCCACCTCGAGCAGGTGCAGGACTTCACGCCCACCCCGATGACCGTAGCCACCGAAGCATGGTACACGGGCTATCATCCTTATACCTTGCAGCCCATCTTCAGCGCCAAGACGCAGCGCGAGAAGCTCGCCCAGCGCATGTTCTTCTTCTGGTACAAGCCCGAGGAACGACGTGCCATCATTCAGGAGCTCAAGCGCATGGGTCGTAGCGATTTGATTGATAAGCTTTATGGTCGATAAAAAGATTTTACTACACTTCCTCCTTATGAAGGGTACAGAGGGATATTAACTCTGCATAAACTAACATTCGTTATGTTTTCTTTTGCTAATGGAGCATCCCCCTATCCCCTTCATAAGGGAGATTTCGTGTATACTCAAATTCTTCGTCTCTACGTTCCTCTGAATAACAAATAGTATATGAAGACAATAAAAACTCAACCTATACCCCTTAAAACTAAACAAAAATAGAACTTTGGCAAAAAATCATCCACTTCGCCATCACGATACTTACGGCGATAGCGACCGCCCAGGGAACCACCTCGTGCTTGGGGGTATAAAAAAATAGGGAGGTTTCACAACTTCCCTATCTTACTACCCATGAAGTAAATTTAATGAATAAAAAACATTAAAAACTGTATTTTACTTTACTGATGTAGTTGTATTAAATGATTTACGCCTAATGGTAATTTCATCTCCTCTCTCGTTTCAATACGTCTACCCTCCAGTACATTGTGACGCACATGGATTTCCTCATTCTGCAGACGCTGTGCCAACGAACGTGATACGGCACGCGATACCAAGTCGGTCTTGCCGGCACGCTGCAGGGCTAAATGGAGCATCGCTTCGCGCTCGTCGCCCAACGGGTAGATTTCTTCAATCATATCTACCGCCTCTACATCGGGCTTGATGCCGCTCGGCATGCAGGGGTTCTTTCCATCCTTATCGGCATACATGCTGATCATGACGTAGATGCCCCAATTGTTCATGTACTTCTTCCAGTCGGCATACTCGGGGACTTCCTTCGCAAAGCTCTTGCCGTTGTCCTTGTAATTGTCTTCCACGTCCTGATACCATTCCTCGCCACTCCACATGACACCCGTACAATACTTGCCGTGGGTACGTGTACCGATGACTTCGATGTCCATGTAGGGCATGAGGCACACCAGCACGCTCTCTGAGGCCGAGGCGGTACCCTCGCCCACCAAGGCATAAATTTTGGTGAGATTGAGGTTGGCATCGGCGGTGTTGATGTCGTAAATTTTACCGTTATGCGTCTGCTTGAACTGGGTGGTGAAGTAGGTATTCAAGTCCTCGCCCTGCTTCTTGAAGATTTCCATATAGTCGTCGTTCCACACCTCGGTAGAGAGGATGGCCTGGCTGCTGACCACATCCTGCGGTGCAAGCATGGATGCCAGTACGTTCTCGGTGAAGACGTAGCCACCGCCGTTGTAGCGGAGGTCGAGGATGAGCTCGCTGATGCCTTCGGCCTTGAGCTGCTTGCA
>JBGVOS010000013.1:0-8995 GCA_045126595.1 Bacteroidaceae bacterium
CTATACCAAGGGTACCGAGAGCCTTGGCGGTGCCGACGGCACGATGATGGGTAACATTGTGATGACATTGCAGGACGATGGCTCATGGGCGTTCACCGACTTCACCGTTATTCGCACGATTCTGCCTCCTCCTACATTCACTGTGCTGGCTACTTACACAGGGGGTAAGGGTACTCGCTCTGAGACTACAGGTATAGAGTCTGTAGAGGCTGCCGCGGAAGCGGGCGCTGTAGGTGGCGAAGGCTTCATCGCTGCCGCCGACGATGCTGTACTAACCGTATTCGACCTCAGTGGTCGCAAGGTGGCTACTGGCGTGGGCCGCATTGATGGAATTGCATCAGGTGTCTACATTGTCCGCACCCTTGGCGAGGCGGGAGCCATAACATCCAAGGTATTTGTGAGGTAATGCCTCCTGTCTTCCGTAACGATGATGAGGGGTGAGTCGTAAGGCTCGCCCCTCTTGTTTGTTCGTATGGGTGGATACGGCGGATGCCTCGCCGGGCACGGTCGTTATTTCCTCTTTCGCTTTTTCTTTGTGGTGACCATGGTGGAGTCGTTGCTTTCGGCGACGGTGGTTTGCTCTCGTTTAGGGTTTGGCAGCAGTCCGTCGAAGTCGCGCTGGAAGACGAGTCCGAGGCCTTGGGTGGTGAGCGACGTGCGGGAGAAGTAGCGGTCGTTGGTCTTGTTGTATCCCTTGAGGCTGAAGCCTCCGGTGAGTAGGTATCGTATGTCGAAGTCGCCGATGAAGTTGGTGGCATACATGGGGTTGTCGCGGTAGCCGAAGCTGCCGTTGATGAGGAGGCGGTTGTCGAGGAGGCGCCCTTCGAGGATGCCTTCTATCTCCATGTTGTCCCAGTTGTCGCCGCCGAGGTCGCTCTCGCCCGTCATCATGTTGTCGGCACGGAGGTTGCTGGCGAAGTTCCAGTTTTCGTTGCTGATGATGCTCGAGAGGAGGTTGTTGATTTGTCCCGATATGGTGGAACTGATGAAGGACTCTACATTGCCTGTGGCGCCTTGGGAGCTCTGTGCCATGTCGGGGGTGTAGAACTTGCGCAGGCCGAGGAGGTAGATGAACTGGAGGCTCATCTGCTCTTCGGTGGTAGTAAGACTGCGCAGCAGGGCGCGCTCTTCTTCGGTGCCTTGGGGCAGCTCAAGGTCGAAGGCTACGGTGGGGGCGTCGAGGGTGCCGCCAATGCGCAGCAGGCAGTTGACGCGGACGTTGCCCTTCATGTCGGGGCTGAGGTCTTTGAGGGGGACGTAGTTGATGGTGTGGCGGGCGGTGATGTTGAGCCGTGCGGCCATGGGGTCGCCCTCGAAGGCTACGGTGCTTCCGGGAAGGACGTCGAAGTTCTTGTTGATGACATCTTGCAGGCTGAGCCGGTAGGAGCCGCGGCTGACGGTGTAGGTGCCGAAGAGGCTGATGTCGTCATCGAAGATGTCGACTTGCAGGTCGCCGCTGCCCGATACGCTGATGTGGTCGTCTACGGCCTGGTTCATCACAAGTTTGAGCGTAGCGTCGGGGGTGATGTGGGCGGTGATGTCGAGGTCCAGTGAGGTGCTCTGCTCTGTCTGGGGCCTTGTCCGGCGGCGGCGTCCCTGTGTACGTGTGGCGATGGTGGGTACGTTGCGCTTGGCGCTGCGGTCGGTGAAGGTGATGAAGGCATCGCTCGACGAGACGTTCTGGCTGGCGAGGTTGAGGGCGAAGAGGGAGCCCTTCTCGGGTGATGCCTGTATGCCGATGGTGAGCGGCATGGTGGGGGAGCCTTTGACGTGTACCTCGCCAGTGCCGTAGATGGTGGTGTAGAAGTTGTCGTGCCCGGTATCAGGGAGGTCGATGCCCAGCACGTTCTGTGCGTCTATATAGAGGTCATAGGAGAAATCCTTGAGATTGTCGTGGGTGACGGCACCCGCTACGATGGCTTTCTGCTCGCGTTGGTCGAAGGCCTCGATGCCGTCGAAGCGTATAACACCGGGGGTGAAACGCAGCGAGTCCTTGAAGTGGTAGTTGACTGCAGTAGGCGTGAGGTTGAAGGAGACGTCGGTCATGAGCGCACCGTCCAGGTCGATGGCTTTCAGGGAGCCTCCTACGGTGAGGTGTCCGGTGGCATTGCCCTTGACCTCTCGCATGAAGCTCTTGAGCAGTTCGTTGAGGAACGATACGTTGGTGCTGTCGGCTGCGATGTCAATCCACAGTTCGTCGCGTTTCAGGTCCACAATGCCGTCTACTGCGGTAGTGTGTCGCGGTGTTTCCCGAATGTCGGCGTTGAATTGCAGTTGGGCGTCGTTCTGGTTCCAATGGATGTGGCCGTCGAGGTCGCCCAAAGGACCGTCGCAGAAGGTGAAGTCTTGGGCTTCAATATTGGCTTCGATGTAGGGTAGGTCGGTGTAGAGACCTGCCATGTCGGCATGTCCGCTCACCTTGCCGTCGAAGGATATGCCTCCAAGCTTGACGAATGAAAGCAGATAGCCGAGGTCGAGGCCCGTGAATTCAACCTGCAGGGTGTCGCTGCCTTGCTTGTCAATCACACCGTTGGCGCTGAGGTGCTGTGTGGCGCTGTTGGCAAAGTGGAGCCCGTCGATGAGGATGCGCTCGGGGGATATGTCCATGTTGAAGGGGGCGAGATGCCATACCGAGTGGCTCAAGGTGGCTTGCGTGCTGTCCGTTGCGATGGCTGCGGTGAGCTTGCCGTTTTTGTCGAGTGCAAAGGCTGCCCGTGTATGGAACGTGCCTTCAAACATCCCTGTGGGGTTGCTGTTCCATAGGGCGCCGAGATTTATCTGGTCATCTGTAGCCTGGGTGACGAGGCTGGCTGTGACGGCTGGGGTACCTTCGTTGTTCAGGGTGGCTCCGGCATAAAGGTCTACTCCCTGCTTCTGCGAGTGGCAGTCGAGCGATATGCCTTGCAGCGTGTTGTTGTCATACTCCAGATGGGGTACCGATGCTGTTGCCTTGAATTCGCTTGCTGCATCGTTGATGAGGATGTCGCACTGTGCTTTGCTGCCGATGCTCACGGGGATGAGGAAGAGCTCACGTAGAGGCTCTGTGTTGTATACTCCGATGTTGATCAGGCAGAGGTTGTCCGTTTCGGCATGTATGTGGCTCTGGCCATAGCAGAGCGAAGGCAGCGAGTGGTGAAGGTGGCCGAGCAGGCTGCTCATGAGTGAGCGGTAGGTGAACATCCCTCGGACGGTGGCGTCCATGAAGTCGCTTTTCAACGACAACATCTTGTCTTCGGGGTCGCTGGCGTAGAGTGCCATCTCCTTGATGAGGTAGTCGCCCGTGGGGCGGTGCATGGTGAGGCTGTCTACAATGACTTTGCCCACGATGTGGTCAAGGTCGGCTCCCTGGAAATCGGCCTTGAGGCGTGTGCTGAAGGTGGCATTCTCGTGGAGCCCGATAAGCTGCATGGTGTGGAGGTCGAGACTGTCGGCGCGCAATGCTACGGTATAGCGGGGCGTTTTCCCTTCAGCCCGGTAGGTGGCATCGAGGGCGAATGCTCCGTGCGGGTCGTCGAGGACGAGCTTGGCTGCATAATGGTTGGGAGCATAGCTTCCGTTGAGCCCAATACGGCCGTACTCGTACCCGAGGATATGGGTGTGGGTAGCGGTGGCGGTAAGGGTGCCGGCCAATGAGTTTTGCAGTGCTGCCAGTGAAAACCGGCTGTTGTCTACCTGTCCTTGTGCCTGCAAGGCGAGGTCGGTTTGTGCGAGGGGGCTCTCGGGGATAATCTTTCCCACATTGATGGCCTCGCCATCGAGTGTGGCGGTGTAGCCTCCTTGGCTGTCAAGTTTCATTTGCGCCTTGAGGTCACCGGCATCAGTGAGGGCCTGCAGTGCGACTGTTGTCGCATGACGGTCGTGATGGAGTTCTCCCGTAGCGCTGATGCCGCCGATGCGGACAAGTTCCTGAGGTATTGCTCCGTAGATACTCGGTGCCTGCTCGGCAAGCAGTGTCCATATCCTGGGTGTGAGGGTAGCTTCGTCAAGTTGGAGATTGACGGTTAACGGCCGGGGGGACTTTGAAACTTTGTTTTCCATTTTCCCTTGGGCACGCAGCACGAGGTCGCTCTTGGCGGTGTGTATGTTCAGCGCCTTGAGATTGATGCGCGAGGGGCTGCCGATGAAATCGGCGTCGAAGTACACCTTCTCGGTAATGCCTGCCAACTGTGGCTGCAGGGGAGCAAGGTCAGCTGGAGTGATATGGGACGAGGGGAGTATCGCGCCTTTGAGCACCGATTTGTCGAGTTTTATTTTTGACTGTTCAAATTCATATGCCGCCCACACGGTGTCGAGCTGCAAGGAGCTGTGTGGCAGGTCGAGTCGGAAGTTAGCCAGTGTGGCTCCATGACGATTTCCTACAAGGCGGAAGTAGAGGTCCTTGACGTGCAGCCCTGACTGTTCCTTGAGGCTCAAGTGGCGCACGATGAAACTCAGCGAGTCGGCTGAGAGGGCCTTCAGCGAAAGCTGTGCCGAGAGGTCGTCAATGGCAAGGTTGCTTAGTTGGAGGCTTGCTTCGTCCTCTTCCTTCACCTTTTCGCCTTCCGCTCTATGACATACATGAGCATGGCGTATGAGCAGGGTGTTGATGCGCAGTGAGAGGCGCGAGGGGCTCTTCTTCTCCTGTTTGGAGGCAAAGGCGTCGATGAGGAACTGGTAGTTGTAGTCGCCTTCGGAGTTGATTTGGTAGAGGTGTATGTCAGGGTGGAAGAGACGCACGTTGCGTATCGACAGCTGGCGATGGCGGATGAGCGGCATCCACTCCACCTTGGCGGCCAGGCGGCTTATGGAGAGCAGCTGTTCGCCCTCCTGGTCATCGATGGCGAGACTGTCAATCACAATGTCGTTGGGGAAGAGCCAGTGCACACCGCCAAGGTTGACGCGGGTGCCGATGCGGTTTTCCAGTTCGGTGGCGAGAAGCACTGATACGCGCTGCTGCACCCGTGGTGAGTTCACGAGCAGGGAGCCTGCGATGATGAGGAGTGTCACCAGGGCGAGGGCGAGCTGTATGTATCTTCTCTTCTTAATCTTCACTATTAAGCGCAAAGTTACAGCAAGGCGGGCGAAGAACAAAATAATTTTAATTATTTTTTATGCAGAGCCGTCGTGTGGCTTGCCTCCCGTGCCTTTTTGGCTTGGATGGTTCCTCTGTCCTCCGGAACAATGATGAGGGGTTTCGATAGTCTTTTGTCCCGTATTTTTACGAGTGTCTGTGCGAAATTTTCGCTGCGCACAAAAAGGCTGGAGGCCTTGTCCGAAAACTTTTGTCTCCGCGGAGAAAAAGTTTTGTCACCGCGATGGAAATGAATTGTCACCGCGGTGGAAAAAGATTGTCACCGCGATGGAAAAGTTTTGTCACCGCGATGACAAAACTTTTTGGGTATACTCTCTTCTCCCTTTGGGTATAGGGAATCTCGGGGGAGGCTCCACGCATTTGTACCTTCTTCTGGAGGTGTGGGCGACAAAAGATTGCTTTAGCAACGTAAATAAATCGGCATTTTCGTTTCACCATTGGCAAATAATTCTTAAATTTGCACGAATTTAGTATATTCTAAAGTTTATTAACTATTTCATAACATTATGCCAGAAGTAATTAAATTACGAAAAGGCTTGGATATCAAGCTCAAGGGCGCTGCCAATAAGGAGTTGGTAGCCGTGAAGGCATCGCAGCAGTACGCACTCGTACCCGATGACTTCGTAGGCGTTACTCCCAAGGTGGTGGTGGCTGAGGGCCAGCATGTCAAGGCCGGGGAGGCTCTGTTTGTTGACAAGAAGCATCCTGAAGTGAAGTTCGTAAGTCCTGTATCGGGCGTTGTGGCTGCTGTGAACCGTGGTGCTCGCCGTAAGGTGATGAGCATCGTCGTTACAGCCGATGCCAAGCAGGAGTCGGTGAACTTTGGTGTTAAGAGTGTTCATTCGCTCAGCGGTGAACAAGTGAAAGAAGCGTTGCTCGAGAGCGGTATGTTCGCTTTCCTCCGCCAGCGTCCCTACGACGTGGTGGCCAACCCCGACGCTCGTCCCAAGGCGATCTTCGTATCGGCTTTCGACAGCAAGCCCCTCGCACCCGACTTCGAGTACGTGATCAAGGGCAATGAGGTGGACTTCCAGGTAGGTCTCAGCGCATTGGCCAAGATGGCTCCCACATTCCTCGGTATCAGCAGTAAGCAGACTGACCCTGCTGTGGTGAACGTGAAGAACGTGGAAATCACAGCCTTCAAGGGTAAGCACCCCGCAGGAAACGTAGGCGTGCAGATCAACCACGTGCAGCCCATCAACAAGGGTGACATCGTCTGGACAGTAGGCGCCGAAGAGGTGATCTTCATCGGCCGTATGTTCGACAAGGGCGTTGTGGACTTCACACGTACCATCGCCGTAGCCGGTTCACAGGTTGAGAATCCCGCTTACAGCAAGGTTATCCTCGGTGCTCAGATGAGCGACATCGTGGGTGGCCGCATCAAGGGCGGTTGCGTGAACCGTATCATCAACGGTAACGTGCTCACCGGCCCCGTGGCTACTGAGGAGAGCTACCTCGGCGCGTTTGCCAACATGGTGACCGTAATCCCCGACGGCAGCGACAAGCACGAGATTCTGGGTTGGGCTATGCCCCGCTTCAACGACTTCTCAGTGAGCCGTGCTTACTTCAGCTTCCTCTTCCCCCGCAAGGAGTATGTGCTCGACGCACGTCTTAAGGGTGAGGAGCGCCACATGATCAACTCTAATGAGTATGACAAAGTGTTCCCCATGGACATCTACCCCGAATACCTTGTGAAAGCGATTATCGCCGGCGACATCGAGAAGATGGAGGCTGCAGGTATCTACGAGGTGGCTCCCGAAGACTTTGCCCTGTGTGAATTTGTAGATTCGTCTAAACTTGAGCTGCAACGCATCGTTCGCGAAGGACTGATGAAGTTGCGCGCTGAAATGGAATAAAGCTATGGGATTGAGACAATTAGTAGACAAAATTAAGCCGAACTTCGAGAAAGGCGGCAAGCTCCACGCTTTCCGTTCAGTGTTCGGCGGGTTCGAGACATTCCTCTTCGTACCCAACCATACCGCCAAGAGCGGCTCTAACATCCACGACTGCTTTGACAGCAAGCGTATGATGATTATGGTGTGTCTGGCCCTCGTGCCCGCACTGCTCTTCGGTATGTACAATGTAGGTTATCAGCACTTCAACGCAGCAGGCATCCTTGCCGAAGCCTCTTTCTGGGCTGTGTTCGGCTACGGCTTCCTCGCAGTGCTGCCCAAGATTATCGTATCATACCTCGTAGGTCTCGGCATCGAGTTCACCGTGGCCCAGTGGAAGGGTGAGGAAATCCACGAAGGTTTCCTCGTATCGGGTCTCTTGATTCCGATGATTGTGCCCGTAGGCACTCCCCTCTGGATTATCGCCGTGGCTACAGCCTTCGCTGTAATCTTCGCCAAGGAGATCTATGGTGGTACCGGTATGAACATCTTCAACGTAGCGCTCGTGACACGTGCGTTCATCTTCTTTGCATACCCCAGCGTAATCTCGGGTGATGCCGTTTGGGTGGCCGACCAGGCTATCCTCGGTCTCGGTGCCGACATCGACGGCTACACCGCTGCTACCGCCCTCGGCGTAGCAGCTACCTCGGGTGCCGCTCCCGCGTTCGACATGAACATGGTATGGGGCTTCATCCCCGGCTCTATCGGTGAGACCAGCGTAGTGGCTATCGCCATCGGTGCACTCATCCTCCTGGGCTCAGGCGTAGCTTCATGGAAGACCATGCTCAGCGTATTCGTAGGTGGTGGCCTCATGGCTTGGGTGTTCAACCAGTTCGGTGCTGCCGACAATGCTGTGGCTATGATGCCCTGGTACGAGCACCTCGTACTCGGCGGTTTCTGCTTCGGTGCCGTGTTCATGGCTACCGATCCCGTGACCTCATGCCGCACCGAGTGTGGTAAGTACATCTATGGTTTCCTCATCGGTGTAGTTGCTATCCTCATCCGCGTGCTCAACCCCGGTTACCCCGAAGGTATGATGCTGGCTATCCTGTTGATGAACCTCTTTGCTCCGCTCATCGACTACTACGTATACCAGTCAAACATCTCGAAGCGTGCCAAGCGTGCCGCTAACAGCAAGTAATAACCTATAATAATCGAATATAGTTATGAATACGAATAAGAATTCCTACATATTTATATATGCTTCGGTTATGGTTATTATCGTAGCATTCCTCTTGGCCTTCGTTTCTTCTTCGCTCAAACCCATTCAGCAGAAGAACGTCGAGCTCGACAAGAAGAAGCAGGTACTCGCTGCCCTCAACATCTTTGAGAAGGACGCCGAGGCTGCTTACAATACTTATGTGAAAGCCGACCAGCTGCTCAATGCCAATGGTACTGTAGCTGCTGAGAACGGTGGTTTCAAGGTAGAGAACTCGGCCGTAAGTGCCGATCAGCTTCCCCTCTACGTATGTGAGGTGGAAGGTGAGACCAAGTATGTGCTCCCCCTCTACGGCGCAGGTCTGTGGGGCCCCATCTGGGGTTATGTAGCCCTCAACGCCGACAAGGAGACCATCTACGGCGTGTACTTCTCACACGCAGGTGAGACTCCCGGTCTCGGTGCCGAGATTACCAACCGCGATAAGTTCCAGGTGCCCTTCATCGGCAAGACCGCTCTCGATGCCAATGGCAACGTTGTTATCAGCGTAGTGAAGAACGGTAAGGTGCAGAATCCCGAAACAGAGGTTGACGGTATCTCAGGTGGTACCATCACATCAAACGGTGTGAACGCCATGCTCAAGGATGGCATCGGTCTCTACAAGGCATTTCTCGCCAAGAAGTGCGAGCAGGCATGCTGCGCAGCCGCTTGCGACAGCACTGCATGTGTAGAGAGCGTGCCCGCTACGCCCATTCAAGTTGTTAACCAATAATTAGAGGAGGAAACGTATATGTCATTATTTTCAAAGCAGAATATGGAGGCGTTGAAGACTCCTCTTGGCATGAACAACCCTGTTACCGTACAGGTGCTCGGTAT
>JBGVOS010000014.1:0-12452 GCA_045126595.1 Bacteroidaceae bacterium
TGAGTTGCAACTCGTGTACCAATGCCTTCCCATAGGCTGCTTCCAACAGCCCTGGCTCAATACATTGTATGCCTCCATTGGTGGCCTGATAAAGGATTATGCCTTATTCGGCAGTATGCAGGATAATCGTAGTGGCTCCAAGGGTGATGATAGCACCGTCTTCTATTCTTACACGGTCTTTAGGACCGAGGATTTCGTTCATCAAGAAAGTGCCTGTGATACTGTCATTGTCGCGTAGTGTATAAATGAGGCTGCCCGCCTTGTTGCGTTTCACGTTGAGTATACTGTGATGGCGGTCCATGCTGGGGTCGTTTGTCTCAATGGGTACGTGTATCTCGTCCCCCTTGTTGCGCCGGCCGATGATGTTGTCTCCTAATTGCAATGGATGTTCCTGGCGGAAGCCAAAGACATTCTCTATTGCTATGATACTTCCAACATTCTCTCTTTCTCTCTCGTCGGGTAAAGCCGCACCCTTGTTCTCTTCACGCTGTAGGGCGCGTAACTTACTTACGCCAATGCGTATGCCAAATTGCTTCTGGCAATTGTCGCACACGAATACGAGTGATTGCCCTTCGGCATACTTGGTTTCGTCGAATTGGATGAAATGGTCGCACTTGGGGCAACGTACTCTTTTCATGTCGATGTTCGTGATTTAGTTGCGCACAGCCAATAGCCAAGCGTTCTGAAGCTTGTCGTTCTGACGTAATGTCTTGAGGTATTCGTTGGCTTCGTCCTTGTTGATGAACTGCACGAGTGAGATACGTACACGGTCGTCGCGCTCTACAAGTGATGCTTCGGTATAGCCCTGATTGATATATTGGGCCAGTGTCTCGTCGGCTCCACGATGATTGGGTAGGCTGGCAACGATGATGTGATATGTCTTTTCCGGTTTGATTTCAACAGCAATGGACTGGGGCACTTCTGTAGTTGGAGTTGGTGTTTCTACAACAGATGTGTCTGTCTCGATTTCAGACTCTGTATAGATGTTTTTCTCTGTAGCAATAGTGTTTTCATCCTTTGTCACTGTTGCGGAGTTGTTCACCTTTACAATAGGAGATGTTGCGTCCGTTTGTTCGGCGTCTGTATTTTTTATGATACCGTCAATTGTAGTAGCGGTAGATGTTGCTTCGGGAAGCTGTATCTGTGGGGCGGCAATAATTTCTGTCAGGTGCAGCGAGGCAATATCTGTGGGGCGATAATTTCCTGTGGGCAGTGCTATCATGAGTAGTAGCAGGAATATTGCTGCTGTAGACATTACGCGATGGAGTACCTCCTTGTTGATATGTAAATTGATAGTCTTGGCTGTATGTGTGATGATTGCCTCAGACTTGCGGGAGATATCTGTCGTGCGATATAATTGGCTCAACTCTTTGATGATGAATGAACCGAGCCCAAAGTGTGCGGGAGAGACTACACCTGCAGTGTCAGGAATGAACTGCAGTGACTGATGTATGTCTTGTGTAATAGTACCTATATGTGGCAATGTTACGCTACCCGTTTCGTCGAGTGTGTCAGTCAGTTGCTCTATGGTCACATCTATCATGTAGTTTGCACGTGCGTAGTCTACTTGATAGCTCTTCATGTAGCTCTGCGCCAGCAGTCCGTCGTTCATTTTGATGGCAGCATTGAAACTGATGCTACGCGATGGCGGATAATATAATCCTTCCTCGCTTACATAGTATGCAGGGACGTCGTGCGCAATGAACCCGCCAAAGCCGGGCAGTATCACGCAGTCGTTGTCGCGCAGTAGCAGTTCGATATGTTGAGCTAATTTTTTCATTCGTTTGGCAAAATTAGTGCAAAATTTCGATTAAGCGAAAACAAAGTGGATTTATTTGTATTGTCGGGCGAGAGAATTTTGATTAAGGCAAGCGTGAAAGCCAATTTTTTTCTTTACTTTTGCACTGCAATATAATAAAAGGAGTGTGTAATGGAGTATATATCGACAAATATCGAAGGAGTCTATTTGATACATCCACGCATCTTTAATGATGCCCGTGGCTACTTTATGGAGGCATTTAAACAGGAGGAGTTTGATGCAAATGTCTATCCCGTTAAGTTTGTGCAAGACAATGAATCCATGTCTTCGTATGGCGTGCTTCGTGGGTTGCATTATCAGAAGGGGGAATACAGTCAGGCCAAATTGGTGCGTGTGATAAAGGGACGCGTGCTTGATGTGGCAGTGGATATGCGTCGTTCGTCACCTACATTTGGGAAGTATGTGATGGCCGAATTGAGCGAAGAGAACAAAACGCAGCTTTTCATCCCTCGTGGCTTTGCTCATGGTTTTTTGGTACTGAGCCCTGAGGCTGTATTTACATATAAGGTGGATAATGAATATGCTCCACAGGCCGAGGCATCGGTGCTTTTTTCTGATAAACAAATAGGAATTGAATGGCCTATTGCCGCGGAAAAGTTAATCCTCTCGCCTAAGGACGTTGCTGCGGTGCCTTTTAGTGAAGCGGAATATTTTGAATAATGCTATAAATAATAAAATAGCGTGGAAAAGGATGTTATTATATTAGGTATAGAGTCGTCGTGTGACGATACTTCGGCGGCCGTAATCAAGAATGGTGAGTTGCTGTCGAACGTGACGGCCAGTCAGGCGGTGCACGAGAGTTATGGAGGTGTGGTGCCCGAGTTGGCGTCGCGTGCCCATGAGCAGAACATCGTGCCTGTAGTGGATCAGGCCCTGAAGAAGGCGGGTGTGGCTAAGGAGCAGCTTTCGGCTGTGGCATTCACGCGTGGCCCAGGCTTGATGGGATCGCTGCTTGTAGGCGTTTCGTTCGCCAAAGGGTTTGCCCGCTCGCTCGATATCCCGATGATTGATGTGAATCACTTGCAGGGACATGTGTTGGCACATTTTATACAGGAACCAGAGGCGAAGAAGGAGACACCGAAGTATCCTTTCCTCTGTCTGTTGGTGTCGGGCGGCAACTCGCAGATTGTGCTCGTTAAGGCATACAATGATATGGAGGTCATCGGGCAGACTATTGATGACGCTGCCGGTGAGGCTATCGACAAGTGCTCCAAGGTGATGGGGCTGGGTTATCCTGGTGGCCCGATTATTGACCGCTTGGCGCGACAAGGTAATCCGAAGGCCTTTGCTTTTAGTAAGCCGAATATTGTGGGATATGACTACAGCTTCAGCGGATTGAAGACCTCGTTCCTCTATTCTTTGCGCGACTGGATGAAGGATAATCCGGATTTCATCGAACAGAATAAGGAGGATTTGGCGGCTTCGCTTGAGATGACCATCGTGGATATTCTGATGAAGAAGTTACGCCTTGCAGCTAAGGATTTGGGCATCAAGGAGGTGGCTGTGGCAGGAGGCGTGTCGGCCAACACGGGATTGCGTAATGCGTTTCTCGACCATGCACGACGCTATAGATGGAATGTCTATATCCCCAAGTTCGGGTATACGACGGATAATGCTGCAATGATTGCCATTACGGGGTACTACAAATATATGGACGGCGACTTCTGTAGCATCGATAAGCCAGCTTATTCGCGTGTCAGCATCGGGTAAATCAGGCGGATAGATGAGGAAAAAATAAAAACGACTGCAAAAACGAAATTAGTCATTGATTTATTTGGCTATCTCGCAAAAAAGTAGTTACTTTGCACGCTGAAATTTGAATGCAGAGAAAATAAACATCAAAATAATAGATCGAAATGTCGAAGATTTGTCAAATTACCGGTAAGAAAGCCATGATTGGCAACAACGTTTCGCACTCAAAGCGTCGCACAAAGCGCACTTTCGAGGTGAACTTGTTTAGAAAGAAATTCTTCTATGTAGAAGAGAATTGTTGGATTCAGTTGCGCTTGAGCGCCGCTGGTCTTCGTTTGATTAACAAGAAAGGTTTGGACGCTGCTTTGAAGCAGGCTTTTGCTGAGGGTCACTGCACTCCGAACGATATTAAAGTAATTGCGTAAAGGAGGGATCTGATTATGGCAAAGAAAGTAAAAGGTAACAGAGTTCAAGTTATCCTCGAGTGCACAGAGCACAAGGAGAGCGGTATGCCGGGTACATCTCGTTATATCACCACAAAGAACAGAAAGAACACTACTGAGAGATTGGAGTTGAAGAAGTACAATCCTATCTTGAAGCGTGTAACAGTTCACAAGGAAATTAAGTAATCACACCCTTAAAATAGTATAAGACTATGGCAAAGAAAGCGGTTGCATCTCTTCAAACTGGTAAGGCTAGCTCTTACGCAAAGGTAATCAAGATGGTTAAGTCTCCTAAGACCGGTGCTTACATTTTCGACGAGCAGATGGTTCCTTCTGAGAAGGTACAGGAGTTCATCAAGAAGTAATTGATAATTCAATATGTATAAGCGAAGCCCTGCAGCCTGTGTTGTGGGGCTTTCCTTTATTTAAGAGTTTGTAGTTGGAATTTGGAAGTTCGAAATAGTGGCCTTACGTAAACGCAAACAGTGAGTGCCTATTTGCTTATATTTCAAAGCCCTGACTCTCGGAGTCCTTAAAACAAAAATTTTATGGATATAAGTTTTCTTAATCGTTTCGAAGAAAAGATACAGAACGAACTATTGCGCATCTGTACATCACGAGGTATGCTTGGCGGTACATTGCTGGCTACGGATGATGTTACCGGGCATTGGGATATGCTCGCTCCCGAGTATGTGGCCGATGCCGTAGGGCAGATTGCAGATTATCCTACCGTCTCGGTGGCATGGGCAGCATATCTGGGGCTGGCTGTAGCGCATGGGTGGGATACGAATTGGGAGGCGTGTGTTCGCACTCCTTATAAGAACTATTATGGCGCTCAAGGATTTGATGACATGGACGAGCATATCGTGCAGCATGTCCTTGGCCTTTCACTCGATAGCAAGGAGGCGCAGGACCTTGAGGCTGTGATACGCAGTTGTGCGCAGACGGCCGTCACGCTTATTCGCCGTGAGCAGATAGAGCCGCAAAGTCCCATGGCATTCCATGTGTTTGCACGCGCCATCAAGGTTATGTATCGTATAGGGGCGGCCTTGGAGTTGAAGAGACTCGGTTATAAGTTCGAGGAGGTGCAACTTCCTCCGTACTTTGGATCGTCGGCAGAGTGTTAAAAAAGAAAAGCAATCCGTTGGGATTGCTTTTCTTTTTATAATGTAGATGTTTATCCAAAAGACTTTTGTTCCGCAGTGTCAATGCTTTTCCCTTCGGCCAGCGAACTTCGTTTCTGAGCAACGTGAAGAATCTCGCAAAGTGTAGGGAAGAGATTCTTCACTTTCGTTCAGGATGACAGAGACGAAGCTTTCCCTTTTTATTTGTATATCGCTTTCGTACCGGCGAGCAACGTATTCATCATGAGCGACACGATGGTCATGGGACCTACACCGCCCGGTACGGGAGTGATGAATGAGCATTTGGGAGCTACCTCATCGAACTTGACGTCACCGGTGAGCTTAAAGCCGCTCTTGCGTGTGGTGTCAGGCACGCGTGTGGTGCCAACATCGATGACTACAGCACCCTCCTTGACCATGTCGGCAGTCACGAAGTTGGGTTGTCCCATGGCGGCAATGAGGATGTCAGCCTCGCGGCACTCCTTTACCAAGTCTTTGGAACGGCTGTGGCATACGGTCACGGTAGCGTCACCAGGATATGCCTTCTGCATCATGAGGGTAGCCATGGGCTTGCCCACGATATTACTGCGGCCCAAGATAACGCATTTCTTTCCCGAGGTCTCAATGTTGTAACGTTTGAGCAACTGTAAGATGCCGTTGGGGGTGGCCGATACGAAACAGGGCAGGCCGATAGAGAGGCGACCTACATTGATGGGGTGGAAGCCGTCTACATCCTTGCGGTAGTCGATGGCCTCGATGATACGCTGCTCGTTGATGTGGCGGGGAAGGGGGAGCTGTACGATGAAGCCGTCTACATCCTCATCATGGTTGAGGCGGTCAATTTCGGCAAGCAGGGTTTCCTCGGTAACGTCGCTCTCGAAACGGATGAGCGATGAGGTGAATCCACATACTTCGCAGGCTTTCACTTTGTTGGCTACATAGGTCTCGCTGCCTCCGTCGTGGCCTACCAGGATGGCGGCCAGATGAGGGCGTTTCTCGCCACGCGCCACGCGCTCGGCTACTTCGGCTGCAATCTCACTTTTGATTTGCTCCGATATGGCTTTTCCGTCGATTAACTGCATGGCCTTATCTTCTAAACTTAGGCATACCCATCTTGCCCATCGGCATGTTGGCTACGTTCTTCATCATCTTACGGGTCTGCTCGAACTGCTTCAACAGGCGGTTCACCTCCTGGATGTTGGTACCGCTACCCTTGGCGATGCGCTGGCGTCGACTGCCGTTGATAGCTTCGGGGTGGCTGCGCTCGTAGGGAGTCATCGAATAGATGATGGCCTCTACGCTCTTGAATGCATTGTCGTCGATGTCGAGGTCCTTAATCTGCTTTCCTACACCGGGAATCATGCCCATGAGATCCTTGATGTTGCCCATCTTCTTGATTTGAGCTATCTGGATGAGGAAGTCGTTGAAGTCGAATTGGTTGCGTGCGAGTTTCTTGGAGAGTTTGCGTGCCTCTTCCTCGTCGAACTGCTCCTGGGCTTTTTCAACGAGCGAAACGATATCGCCCATGCCGAGGATGCGGTCGGCCATACGTGAGGGGTGGAATACATCGAGGGCTTCGAGTTTCTCGCCTGTACCTACAAACATGATGGGCTTGTTCACCACGGTGCGGATAGAGAGTGCGGCACCACCACGGGTATCACCATCAAGTTTGGTCAGTACCACACCGTCAAAATCGAGGCGGTCGTTGAACTCCTTGGCGGTGTTCACAGCATCCTGACCCGTCATGGCGTCTACAACAAAGAGAATCTGGTCGGGGTCTACGGCATCCTTGATAGCCGCAATCTCCTGCATCATCTGCTCATCAACGGCAAGGCGACCGGCGGTATCGACAATCACTACGTCGTAGTTCTTAGCCTTGGCCTCACGGATGGCGTTCAGTGCAATCTCTATGGGGTTCTTGTTGCCCTCCTCTTTATATACGGGCACTTCAATCTGTTCGCCCAGTACGGTAAGCTGGTCGATGGCAGCAGGGCGGTACACGTCGCAAGCTGCGAGCAAGGGGCGGCGATGTTTCTTGTTCTTGAGCATGAGCGCGAGCTTGCCCGACATGGTGGTTTTACCTGAACCCTGCAAGCCGCTCATGAGGATTACCGCGGGGCGTGCCTTGAGGTCGAGTTCCACGGTGTCTCCTCCCATGAGAGTGGTGAGTTCATCGTGTACAATCTTTACCATCAATTGGCTAGGGCGTACGGAGGTGAGCACGTTTTGGCCCAATGCCTTCTCCTTTACTGTGTCGGTAAAGGTCTTGGCTACTTTGTAGTTAACGTCGGCATCAAGTAGTGCCTTGCGCACATCCTTGAGTGTTTCGGCAACGTTCACCTCGGTGATTTTGCCTTCACCTTTCAGTATCTTAAACGACCTTTCAAGTCTTTCGCTTAGGTTTTCAAACATAGTTATATTCTTGTATTATATAATAGTTTGCAAAATTAGTGTAAACTAAGCGGAATGCCAAATTTTAGCGAGTAAAAGTCTGTGCCTGTCGGTAAAGGAGAAACAGTTATAGCTGTATTTTTGCTGATTTTTGAAAAACGTGTAAAGGGGATTTGTAGTCTCTTTGTCTTGGGCTCTTGCCAAAGGATTAGAGTAAATTCATCTGACTGCTTTGATTTTTCAAGAAACCAAGGTGTGTGCTTTCTCAGTTCGATTAAAAGTTGTACTTTTGTCTTGCGAAAGATAAACGAATGCTACAAGCCGACAATATATCGATACAATTTGGTGACGAGCGTGTGCTCGACCGCTTCTCTTGCCGTGTGGAGCGGGGAGCCTTTGCTTGCCTCACGGGTGTATCCGGTTGTGGCAAAACCTCGCTGCTGAAGAGTTTTCTCGGCCTTACACCATTGGCGGAGGGCACAATAAGGGTAGGGAAGCATGTACTGAGCGAGCAGACGTGCAGCACCATACGCAAGCAGGTGGCCTACTTGCCCCAAGACTTGGCATTGCCTTATGGGACAGTGGATGAGGCGGTCGTGCATATTCTGAAAATTGGTGCCATGCGCTATGACCGTAGGCTGAGGTGTTTGTTGTGTGAACGCATGGCGAGACTGGGCCTTGATGAAGAGCTGCTCGACAAGCGGGTGGTGGAGATATCAGGCGGGCAGCGCCAGCGATTGATGTTGGCGGTATTGTCGTTGCTCGACAGGGAGGTGTGGCTGCTCGATGAGCCGACAGCGGCACTTGACGGAGCTTCGCGCGATTATGTGATAGATTTCCTTATTGAGCAGCAACGCAAGGGGAAGACCATCGTGGCGGTGTCGCACGATGCTTGCTTCTCGGCCAAATGCTCGGTCATTATTCCATTGGGCTGATATGGATACAATAGATATTTCGTACCTTTATCTCGGTGTGGGCCTGCTGCTCTTGCTCGTGCCTATATATTATCTGTGGCGCTACGAGACAGGGCTGCTCAAGGGCTTCTGTGTCGGAGCGGTGCGCATGGTGGTACAGATGCTCTTCATTGGAGTATACCTGCGCTATCTCTTCGAGTGGGATAGCCCGTTGGTCAATTGCTTGTGGGTACTTATCATGGTGTATATCGCTACGGAAACGGCTATCACGCGTACACGTGTTCGACGTGGCGTGCTCATGATGCCTATGATTGTAGGCTTTGTGGTGGCCAGTGTACTTGTGGGGCTTTACTTCTTGGGTGTCGTCCTGCAGTTGGACAATGTGTTCAGTGCACAATACTTTATCCCTATCATGGGTATCCTTCTGGGCAACATGCTTACGGTGAATGTGATTGCCGTGGGTACCTTTTATTCGACGCTTCAGCGCGAACAGAATCTTTACTATTTCTTGTTGGGTAACGGGGCTTCGCAGAGTGAGGCGCTGGTTCCGTTCATACGGCAGGCCATAGCCAAATCGTTCAGTCCGACGATTGCCAATATGGCAGTAATGGGCTTGGTGTCGTTGCCGGGTACGATGATTGGACAGATACTGGGAGGTAGTACGCCTGATGTGGCTATCAAGTACCAAATTATGATTGTGGTCATTACCATGTCAGCTTCGATGCTTTCGCTGATGATTGCCATCCGCCTCTCGGTGAAGAAAGCCTTCGACGGCTATGGTCGAATGAGAAGGGTAATGAAGGGATAAGGGGTAATAAAAATCACGACTTTGATTACATTTTAATCGTGTCTGAGCGCAGCGAGCTAACGCTTTCGGCGCTCCGCTTTATCAGAATGACATGAAATAAGAAGCGAGGCTGTCTTTCTAAAGGACAGCCTCGCTCTATGTGTGGAGTAGTGTTCGTCGTTTAATTGAAACTACTTGTTATCACCCTTATTTTGATTTTGTCCTTGCCGCCCACGAGTCGTACAGAGTTGAGGCTGAAGTCGTGACGGAAGTTGACGATAGAACTGTTCGAGTCAGTGATGGTCGTTACGGGAATCAACACCACTTTGTTCCAGTTCTCGGGGCTCTCGTCGCGCTTGCTTTCGCAATAGGCGATGAGGCGTGCGATGTTGCTGTACTCGTAGCGGTTGTAGGTACCGTTATAAGTGGTGTAGAACGAACTGATGTTGTCTGTGAGCTTGTTCTTTTCAAAGAATGTGTGCATCTCGTCCTTGTGTATCATCAGCAGTGTCTGCGGGGTACCGAATTTGTAATCGGTGTCGTAGCTGTCGTTATAGCAGTTGAAGATAATCTTGGCAGCATTGATGCTGTCATTGTTGGCCATGATTTCGTCAACGGGGAGGGTTACCTCGGTGAAGATACCTGCCGGAGTCTTCAGGTAGGTACATGTGTTGTCGTCGATGAGTGGCTTCAAGGTCTCCTTTTCGGTGCTGAAACGGTTGGCCTGCAATACCTCTTCGGTGCCGGCAAACTGGGTGTAGCGAACTGAGTCTGCATGCTCATGTAGATAACCTATGTTTAAAATAGCTTGGTCAATATAGAGTATGGTGCCATCTCCACCAGCAATTTTCACGTAGTATCCCTTGCAAACGTTTTCGATGAAGTTGCTCGCGTTGGCAAACCAATCCTTATTCATGCGATACTGCTGGATCATTCGTGTGCCAATTTCATAGGGGAGAGGAATGTTGACATTGGCGGTATGTTCAGAGTCGTTCAGCTTGCTGTCCTCCAGGGTGTAATCTGTGGCGGTGTATATCTTGGTGGCCAGGGGCTTGTCTTCGCTGTTGTAGAATTTGGTGGGGTCAAGGTTGGTGTAGTATCTTTCGCCCTCTTTCAAGGTTTCTGTCAGTTCGTAGACCTCGGCTGTCATGGTGTTCTCGGGGTCACCGAAATAGCTTGTAAAGAACAGACGTAGCTCGACCTTTACAGCGGAGTCTCCAAGGATGTTATCTGGGAATGCGGGAATTGAACCCTCTTCCTCGCAGTTGAACTGAGCGATGAAGTCGGCTTCGAATACAGAATTGGTCTGCGGGTCGGTGAAACGTCCGAGATATACCTTGCTCGTCTTGCCCAGAACCGAATCTACGACCATAGATTGGGTGGTGGCCCAATAGGTGGCGGTATCAATGGAGATGACGTCATGGTCGGGGATGACACTGCCGCCCAATGATCCCGTGTTGTCATCGCAAGATGCCAAGCAGAGGAGCAGGGTCAGTAGGTATGCAAAATATTTCTTCATTCGATGGATGGTGGTTAGAGGCTTAGTTCTCTTCGTGCAGTTGGTTGTAGAATGCGCTGCATGCGTCAGCATATTCGGCACCGGTCTTGTACTCCTGTACGGGCTTACCGAGCGAGCGGGCATAGTCTACGAGTGTGGGGTCGGCATTTTCGCTGTTCACTATTACACCGTCGGCCCACTTGATGGCAATCTTGCTCAGCTCGTTGAAGCTTACGGGAGTGGCGATATCGCTGAAGTCTACCTCTTCCATGTTCTTGATGACAACCTTCTTGAGATAGTCCTCGGGGAAGGTGGCGTTGAACTTGAAGTTCTCGTCGTAGAGCGAGTACACAAACTTTGTGTTGCGGAATGCGGGCTCGTCCTTGTAGTAGGTCTTGATATAGAGTCCCACGAGGGCGCCTATCCAGCCGTGACAGTGGATGGTGTCGGGGTACCATGACTGCTTCTTCACGGTCTCGAGTACGCTGCGTGCAAAGAAGATGGTGCGCTCGTCGTTGTCGGGGTATTCGTTGCCCTTGTCGTCGCGTGTGTTCAGATGGTTACGGAAGTAGTCGTCGTTGAGGATGAAGAATACCTGGGTGCGCAGCGAAGGCATCGATGCTACCTTGATGATGAGCGGATGGTCGGTGTCGTCGACAACGATGTTCATGCCAGTCAGGCGTATTACCTCGTGCAACTGATTGCGACGTTCGTTGATGCTTCCCCACTTGGGCATAAAGGTTCTGATCTCGTGTCCTCTCTCTTGAGCACCTTTCAGCAGTTCTTTGCAGGTGTCGGCCATTGCACTACTTTCCGTAAACGGAACAATCTCTTGGGCGATAAATAGAATCTTGTTAGCTTTCATCAGTCTTTTGTGTACTTTGTCTCGTTATATATAACAACAAAAATGCTGCTTGTCACGAAAATTCGTGCAAAGGTACGAAAAAAAGCTGATATATAGACTATTCTTGCAGTGTTTTTAATCGTAAAGTTTGTTAAGTATACCTATTGAATATATCGGACAAAGAGAAAAAGTTTTGTCACCGCGGTGACAAAATATTTTCTCCGCGGTGACAATTCTTTTTCATCGCGATGAAAATTGATTTTCTCCGCGGTGACAAAAACTTTTGGGTTAAGGGAATTCAGTTTTTCAGTGGCTCTTCCGCTCCAGTTCCTGCAGGCTCTCCATCTTTTTTGTTTCAAGGAACTCGTAGATGCCGCAGAGGTGTTCGCGTACGCGCTGATGCCCGAATTCATAGACCTTGGTGACGAGTCCGTCGAGGAAGTCGCGGTCGTGGCTTACGAGGATGAGTGTGCCGTCGTAGTCCTGTAGGGCCTGTTTGAGCACATCCTTGGTCTTGAGGTCGAGGTGGTTGGTGGGCTCGTCGAGGATGAGCAGGTTGACGGGCTCGAGCAGCAGTTTGAGCAGGGCCAGACGGGTACGCTCACCGCCCGAGAGTACCTTCACCTTTTTCATCGATTCCTCGGGGCCGCCAAACATGAATGCACCCAGCAGGTCACGTATCTTGTTGCGCACTTCGCCTTTGGCCACATCGTCGATGGTCTGGAATACGGTGAGCTCTTCATCGAGCAGCGAAGCCTGGTTCTGGGCAAAATAGCCTATCTGCACGTTGTGCCCGAGGGTGATGGTGCCATCGAAGGGTATTTCGCCCATGATGCTCTTGACCATCGTGGACTTTCCCTCACCGTTGCGACCTACGAAGGCCACCTTGTCGCCACGCTCGATGGTGAAGGTGGCGTTCTTGTAGATGAGGCGGTCGTAG
>JBGVOS010000015.1:0-13897 GCA_045126595.1 Bacteroidaceae bacterium
CATCAGCCAGTCGTGGGACTGGTGTTCGGGATACCACGAGAGCGAGGCCACGGTGATAGGCTTCTCGCACACGCACCTGAGCGGCACGGGCATAGGGGATATGTTTGACGTGACCGTGATGCCCGTGACAGGCGAGGTGACCTATGCACGCGGCACTCTGGAAGAGCCTGAGAGTGGGTTGTGGTCGATGGCCGACCGCACACAAGAGATAGCCGAGGTGGGCTACTATGCCGTGCCCCTGACACGCTACGGCATACGTGCAGAAATGACGGCCACACCTCGTGTGGGCATGCACCGCTACACCTTCCCCGAGGCCGAGGATGCCGCCATCGTCATCGACCTGGAGAACGGTGGATGTTGGGACCGCACTGTCAAGGCCCACATGCAAGCCGAGGGCAACACACGCATCGTGGGTTACCGCTACTCGCGAGGATGGGCAGCACGGCAAAAGGTATACTTCGTAGCTGAATTTTCCAAGCCATTCACCCAACTGACACATCACGGAAAGAACGACATGTATGGCCGTGTACATTTCGCCACTACCGAAGGCGAAGAGCTACTGATGAAGGTGGCTCTGTCGGCGGTGAGCATCGACGGGGCCCGATTGGCCATGGAGAGCGAACTGCCAGGATGGGACTTCGACGCTACACGCCAGGCAGCGCGCCAAGCATGGGAAAAGGAGTTGGGACGCATACGCATCGACACCGAAAATGAGTCGCAGAGGCGCATCTTCTATACGGCCATGTACCACGCCATGATGGCACCGGCTCTCTTCAGCGACGTAGACGGACACTACCGCGGAGCTGACGATAGCGTCTACCACAGCGCTACCCCTCACTACACCAATTTCTCGCTGTGGGACACCTACCGCGCCAAGCAGCCGCTGATGACAATCATACAGCCCGAGCGTGCAGGACAGTTTGTCGCCTCAATGCTCGACATCTGCGACCAACAAGGTGATCTTCCTGTATGGTATCTCTGGGGCAACGAGACCAACTGCATGGTGGGCGACCCGGCTATACCCGTCGTGGCCAATGCCATCGTTAAGGACATCAAAGGATTTGATCGCGAGCGAGCTTTCAAGGCTATCAAGAAAACCGCAGCTACTCCTGAACGCGGCAAGCAGTACCGTCACACCTACGGCTACATACCTTGTAACCTGATGAACGAGGCCGTAGCCTTCGATATGGAATATGCACTGGCCGATGGCGCAGCAGCCAACGCGGCCAAGATGCTGGGATATGAAGAGGACTACGCGCACTTCACTCGCATGAGCCACTCGTACCGCACCTATTTTGACAAGCAATCGGGATTTATCCGTGGTGTAAATGACAAGGGAGAGTTCCGTACTCCCTTCAGCCCTTACTATGCCACACACCGGGCCGACGACTATTGCGAGGGCAACGCCTGGCAATATACCTGGCTGGTGCCACACGATATGGAGGGCTATGCTCCGATGTTCGGCAGCCGCGAAGCCTGCATAACACGGTTAGATTCACTCTTCCTCGCTCCCTCGCACCTTGAGGGCGCCCCCTCACCCGACATATCGGGCATGATAGGACAGTTTGCCCATGGCAACGAGCCAAGCCACCATATTCTCTACCTCTATGCCCTGCTGGGAGAACCCCACAAGACGGCCAAGCGAGTGCGCGAAGTGATGAAGACACAGTATCGCGATGCAGCAGACGGTCTGTCGGGCAACGAGGATATGGGACAGATGTCAGCATGGTATATCCTCTCGGCACTGGGACTGTATGAGGTGGAACCGGCAAGCGGAAGATATTGGTTCGGCTCGCCTATCATTGATAAGGCTGAACTGTCTGTAGAGGGAGGCACCTTCACCATCGAGGTCATTGGCAACAGCGAGGAATCTCCCTACATCAAAAGCATCAAGCTCAACGGATTCCCCTATACCCTACCCTATATCGAACATGCCGATATAGCACGAGGAGGAGTGCTGACGATTGAAATGAGTAACACTTATTAAACCAACAAACACCATGGCAAAAGGCAATTACAAGGAAGAGAACAAGGCATATCTACAACAAAAGGCAAAGGAGGAGGGCATCCACAAGACAGCTCAAGGCGTGCTCTACGAAGTGCTGCAATCGGGCTCGGGCAACAAAGCTACGATACGCAGTATCGTATCGGTATATTACAAAGGTATGCTCATCAACGGCAAGGTATTTGATGACAATACGCAACAGGGATACCCCGATGCCTTCCGCCTCGCCGACCTCATCACGGGGTGGCAGATTGCCCTCACCCAAATGTGCCCGGGCGACAAGTGGCGCATCTACGTGCCCTCCGAAGTGGGTTACGGTGCCATGAGCGTGGCTGGCATCCCCAAACACTCGACTCTCATCTTCGAGATTGAGTTGGTGGGAGTGTCGTGAGAGCGAAGAGTTTTATATTCCCCTAGTTCGTTCAGGATGACAGAAGCCGAAGGGTAAAACTTATCATTTTCAAGCATTAAATTCTAAGCAATTTCCCTCTATACGTCCCCACTGCCCAAACAAAGTACACCACCACCTGTCCCCACAACGCCAACAGCTGCGGCCACACATCATGGAGCGAGGCATCCATCGCGGTGAGCTGCACATAGGCGAGCACAGCAGGAGCGGCAGGGATGAGGTAATGTACGGCACGCCAATACCACGGCAGGAGTTCCAGCGGATAGGACACCCCTGAGAGAAATATAAGTCCGATAGAGAAGAAGGCAATGAGCAGTACGGGGGCTTCGGCATCAGTGTACCACCGCGAAAGAGCCAAGCCAAGGAAGGCAGTGCTCCATATGTAAGGGATAAGCAGCGCTGCCAATGCATCCCACGAGGCTCCGTGGGGAATATCAAAGAGGAACGGCAACATCCCCACCAGAAAGAAGGCAAAGATACCATACAGCACGGCATACGTGAGGCTCTTGCCACAGACGAGCGAGAGGACAAGGCGTGTACGCCCCCTCCGTATTCGAGCATAGGGTGCGAGCAAGCGGTGCTTGCATTCGTCGCCCGTCATCATCGCGACAAGCAGCATCAACGTTTGGAAGATGATAATCATCAGCACAGAGGGGATGAGATACACGCCGTATCCCTCGATGGGATTGTACAATGCCGTACCCACTACCGTAACGGGACTTTGGGTAGCCACAGCGGCCAAGCCCGGCAGAGAGAGAAACTCCGTCAACTGCGTGCGGTACTTGCCATCCATCGCCTCCATCACCTCAAGGGTAGCCCGCTCCATCGCCTCGTAGTAGAGGAAGGCATCGGTGGCAGCATAGAAGGGATATACCGAAGACTCGCCCCTCAACAGCCGTTCCTCAAAGTCGCGTGGTAAGTAAAGGACACCATACACCTCAGCTTGCTGCATCAACTGCTTGGCCTCGGCCATATCTTGTGCCTGGTGAGCAACCGCTACATCGGGCGTGGCGTCAAGCAAGCGGACATACTCGCGGCTCAATGCCGTGTGTGAATGGTCGACAACAGCCACAGGCACCTCGTGTACTACATTGGGAGCATACATATAATTGTACAACACACCATAGGCAAACACACCGCCCACGAGCACCAGCAACACGGCATAGTTCGTGGCAATGGAGCGAAATTCGCACCATGCCACATGCAAGCAAAGAGGCAATCTATTCCAACGTATCATAAGGACGAGTCTGTAGGATTTTACGCAACCGCGGCAATAGCGCTACCATCACCAAGGGGAATACACACAGCACTGCCAACTGAGGCCAACATGCCGAGAAGCCACCATCGAAATAGACGATGCACTGCATGGCCTCGGTGAAATGACGCACTGGGAACAGCCGCGCCACCCATTGCACCAAGGGCGACATAGCACTGAGCGGAAAGGTGAGTCCCGACAGTGTGGCACCCAGCGAACCCACCATGGAAACCACACTGATGACCAGCGAGAACACAGGAAACAGCGTATAAAGGATAACCGCCACCGCCTGCGTAGCCACAATGAAGAGCACCGTAGCCAGGGTAAACAGGGGTATACTGCCCGCCATAGGGATATGCTCCCAATGGAAGAACACCACACCCGCCAGCAATGCTTCGCAAATGAAGATAAACGTATAGGGCAGCAGCTTACCCACCACAGCTCGCAGGATATTGCCATCAGCAGCAACGAGCCAAGATACGGCAGTTTCCCCTTTCCTCTCACTCCCCACCGCATAGAGCGTCACCAGCAGCACCAGTATCTGAAACATGATATAGAAAATGGGCACGGCAAGATACACCGCATAGTCGAGCGAAGGATTGTACAGCGCATGGTCGTCCGAGGTCATGGGCAGCAGGAACGTTTCGATGTTCCCCTCCCCAGCCCCAAGCGTGACCGCCTCCACCACGATAGGAGCCATACGCACAGGGATGAGCGCCGTCTCAAAAGCACTCATCACCTCGCCCCCCACTGCCAGCAGAGCATAGTGGTAGTAGTAACTGAGCGTAGCGCCCGTGCCGCGCATCATCGCCTCCTCGAACCGTGGCGGGATGGAGAGGTAGCCATAAATCTCCTTGCGCTGCACAGCGGCTCGTGCCTCAGCATCATCGGTGTAATGCTTTGCAACCTCAAAGGTAGGCACCGCAGCGATATCCTTCACAATGCTGCGCGACGTGGCCGTATTATCCCCATCCACAATCCCGATAGGCAAATGCCTCATCTGCCCGTCACCAAAGATGGTGGACATGAAGAAAAGCAGAAAGAGTGGCAACACCACCGCTGCACCCAGGTAGATGCGCCGCGAGGTCATGCGACGAAGTTCGCGAAGGGAAACACTCATAAACATACAGCATCAGGTCGTTACCTTAACCGCTGTATGTCGCCATTTGTTCGATTCTCTATTATATAAATAAGAAATAAGACACCACAAGACGAGACGGAGACAATTCCTGTACAGAAATTTTGTAGCATATTGATAGGGAAAGCAGACAGTTTGCTTACATGGTGTGAGAATCGGATAAAGAGACTTTCTCGATTGCGATACAAATTGTTATCGTTTCTCCACTCTTCGCTTAATTCTTTCATTTTCCTAATCATCTGTGGCTACATTCTTTTCATTCGCCTAAGAAAAGGTGTAAATCTTTTCAGCTAATGAAGCAAAAAAACGTCTACTGAAATCAGGAAAAGACAATTGAATAGGAAACTACTCCAGGTTAGATGGTTCCAAACTGGAGTTTTTCTTTGTCCAAACTACAATTTGCCTTTGTCCAAACTTGCGTTTGGATAGAGTGAAAAAATTTTTTCAATAAAGCGAAAAAACTTTTTCAAGCCTGTAATAATTTTTTGTCAAGGGTTCAAAAAAGATAGACAAAGCCACCAACAAAATGTTTAATCTTCATCCTTCAACTCCAGCAGTACCGTCATTCCTGGTCGTAGACCCTCTACGAGAGTGTCGGGGCGCAGACGTATCTCGAAGGTGCGCATGTCGTAGCTGCCCACCTGCTTGGTGGACTTCCACGTGGCGAAGCTGCCGAGCGGACTGATGTAGTAGACCGTCATCGGCACATCGTGGCGGGCCAAGGCGGGGATAGACAGAGTGAAGCGCTTGCCCATGCGGAAGTGGGGCATGAGGTCTTCGCGCACGTTGAATACCACGTAGCTGTCGTCGAGCGTCACGAGGGTCATGATGGGTGCACCGGGGGCCACGAGTTCGCCCCGCTTGGGGTATATGCCGGCAATCTGTCCGTCGGCGGGAGCCGTGAGGCGTGCATCTACGAGCAAGGCTTGCATCTCATCGACACTGCTTGCTGCCGCCTCCACCATGTTGCGGCTCGCCTCACGATCTTCGCGCTGCAAGCCCTCGGCAGCGAGGCGGTACTGCTCATAGGTGGAGCGTTCCGTAGCGCGGGCCGAGAGCATGGCGGCCTCGGCCTCATCGTAGCGCTGGCGCGGCACGACGCTGTCTATATATAACACGTGTATACGTTCATAGGTCTTTGCAGCCAGCTCGGCCTGACTCTTGGCAGCCTGCCACACCTGATAGGCCGACTCGACCACCTGACGGCGCGTGCCGCGGTCTACCTTGCGGTTCTCCTCCTGCGTGGCGCGGTGCAGGGCCTCGGTCTTGCGGTACTGGGCCTCCACGATGGGACTGTTGATGACTACGAGGGTGTCACCCTTGCGTACAGCATCGCCCTCCTTGACCAGGAACGAGTCGACGCGTCCCAAGAGTTTGCCACTGATGCGTATCTCGGTGGCCTCCACCTCGCCTTGCAGCATGATGGGCGGCTTGCGTGCGGTGAGCTGACCGATGAGGGTGATTACTACGACCAAGGCGAGCAGTGCCACGAAGGCGATGGATAGGA
Source organism: Bacteroidaceae bacterium (assembly GCA_045126595.1). GTDB lineage: Bacteria > Bacteroidota > Bacteroidia > Bacteroidales > Bacteroidaceae > UBA1189. The sequence goes on from JBGVOS010000015.1 coordinate 6,315, forward strand.
ATTTGCGGTTGGGGCTTGAGGCCTCCCCCCTGCCCCTCCCAAGGAGGGGTGATTCAGACATCATAAAGAAATATTATAATAAATTAGTAAGAGAACAGGCCAGTCACCCCTCCTTGACTTCGGCCCCTTCGGGCGTCTACCTTCGGTTGGGAGGGGTTGGGGGAGGCTCCACACACCGCCTGCAGATTGGCCCACGCCACATTGCAGGCATACTGCGCAGTGAGGCGTGCCAGGCGGCTCGTGGCAAGTGCATTCTCGGCATCGATGAGTTCGGTCGAGGTGGCCATGCCCTCGGCAAAGGCGGTGCGTCGCATGCGCAGCAGTTCTTCGCTGAGAGCGATGGTGGTGTCAAGCACACGGATGTCGGCCATCGTGCGTTGCAGCGTGGCATAGAGTTCAGACACAGCCACGGTGAGCTCCGCCTCAGCATCCTCGCGGCTCCATGCCAAGGCCTGCTGCGTGAGTCTGGTCTGTGCCACCTTGCGTTCACGGTCCAAACCATCGAAGAGGTTCCACGTAAAGCCCACACCGACAATGGTGCGTGGCATGAGGTTGCTCGGCAAACCGTGGGCATAGAGCGTCTGCTTGCCGAAGAGCGCCACTTCGGGAAGATAGCTCCCAATGTCCATCCGGAGCTTGTCGTTCGCCATCTGCTGCTCTAAAGAGAGTGTCGTGAGCGTATAGTTACTGCTGCGCATGGTCTCCACGAAGAGAGTTTCGGACGGCAGTTCCGTCTCCACAAACAGCGGTGAAGTGGGTATCACCTGCATCGCCTCATCGGCCATACCCAAGAGTTGCTTCAAGGCTATCTGCCTCGTCCGATCCACACTCGCGGCATGACGCCACTCACGCTCGGCCTCCTCCATCGCCACTTGTGTGGCGAGGCGTGCGGCCTTGTCTATTAACCCCACCTGCTCCATACGCAAGGCATCGGCATAATGGCGTTGCATGGCTTCGTAACGCTGACGACAGACCTCGGCAGACTGCCGTGCCAGCACCAAGCCGTAGTATCGTTCCACAAGCACTACCTCCTCGGCAGCACTTACGCGACTGCTGTTCACCCGCGCCACATCGGTAAGCCGCCGTGCCACCCTGTCGGCAAAGATACGCTTGCCTCCACTGAAGGCCACCCACTCGGCCGTGAGCCCCACCGACGCCACATTCTGCGGCAGCAGGGGAAACGTCAGCGTGTAGTCCCCCACCCTGTCGAGCAGCCCTGTCACCAGCTGTTCGCCCGGGAGGATGCGCTGCACATCCTCCTTGAGAGGGTCGGTGTAATAGGACAACGGCTGGCGCACCTCCACCTTTTCGGAGAGGTGCATATATGCCCCTTCGGCCTGTAGCTGTGGCCACCACAGCGCAGAGACCCGCTGCTGCTCCCGACGAGCAATCTGCACCTCAGCCCCGGCCACCTTGAGCGCCGCATTGTGTTGCAGCATACATTGGCGGGCTTCGTCAAAGCTACATGTCATCTCTTGAGCAAGGAGCGGAAGAGATAACAGCGTACCCAAAGAACTTACAACATACTTAATGAAACAACGAAATGTACGAGTCATATTTCCATAACATTGACCAGGAATGATTGTTTAACAGACATCCAACATACTCCATCAACTAATAATATAAGTTAAAAGTGATCGTACGTCTACAAATTCTTAAAGTTTTAGTTGCAAGGATAAAAACAAATGTTTTCCTTTGCAGCACAAATCAACTAAAAGTTTAAGACAAGTAGTTCTAACAGTCCAAAGAACAACAACAAAAGACACGACATATGAAACGAAGTAACGAACTTACACGAGCCGAGCTGCAGATAATGAATATCCTATGGGATTTGCAGAAGGCTTCCGTCAATGAAGTGCTGGAACAGTTTCCCGAGCCCAAGCCTGCCTACAACACCGTGCTCACCTTCCTGCGCATACTGAAGGAGAAACAGTATGTGGCGAGTGAAGCCGTGGGCAAGCAACACCGCTTCTACCCTCTCGTGCAACACAGCGAGTACAGCAGTCGCTTCCTGCAAAACGTGAAGAACAACCTCTTCCGTGGTTCGGCCACAGATCTCGTCAACTTCTTCGTCAAGGAGGAGAACCTTTCGGCGAAGGAGATAGAGGAGCTGATTGAATTGTTGAAGAAAGGCGGCCTCCCCCCTGCCCCTCCCAAGGAGGGGTGATTCGGACATCTCTGCCAGTTTTCACGACAAGAAGACACGATACTGTACAATAACAACAGAAAACACTAATCAGGCAAAACCCTACTCTGCCATGTCGGAGTCCCCCTCCTCGGGAGGGGTTAGGGGAGTCCCCATTTTCACTCTTATGTACCCCTTCCTCCTATACATAATAAAGGTATCGCTCAGCCTTGCAGCGTTCTACCTGTTCTACAAACTGCTGTGCAGCCGCGACACGTGGCACCGTGCCAACCGTATACTGCTGCTCACCATCCTTGCCCTATCGGCAGCCGTTCCGTTCATGTATATCGACCTCGGCGTGATGACCACCGAAGCCAGCGTGGCCTTTGAGGAACTAGGTTTTGCGCTTGCCGCCGAGCCGGTTGCCGACGAAGTGGAGACTATCGGCGCTGCCCAGCGGACCCTATGGCAACGTATCCCGTGGGAGATGATTCCTTGGCGTGCCCTGCTCACGGGCATCTACCTGACAGGTCTGTCGGTGTATATCATCAAGTTCATCGGCAGCTTGGTGTCCATCGTCGGCCTCATCCGCAGCAGCAAGCGCCGCGAGATGGCCGACGGCACTATCCTCGTCACTCACACCAAGAACTACAGCCCCTTCTCGTGGATGCGCTACATCATCGTGTCGGAGAGCGACCTTGATGAGAACCACGATATGATACTCGCTCACGAACGGGCACACATCCGACTCGGCCACTCGTGGGACCTGCTCTTCGTACAACTCTGCGCCACAGCGCAGTGGTTCAATCCCGCCGCATGGCTCCTGAAACGTGAACTCGAGTCTATACACGAATACGAGGCCGACAGCGCCACGCTGCACGATGGCTTCGATGCACGGCAATACCAACTGCGCCTGTTCGAAGCAGCCGTGGGCGTGAAGTTCAATTCCATGACCAATAATTTTACCAATTGTTCCACTAAAAAACGTATTATTATGATGATGAAAAAACAAACCAGTCCGTGGGCACTGCTTAAAGCTCTGTATGTGCTCCCCGTAGCATTCATTGCCGTAGTTGTAATCTCTTGTACCTCGCCCCGAGAGAAGAAAGGCGATGGACACCTTTCAAATGTCATGGTACATGGTGACAACCCACTCCTCATCTTTACCTTTGAAGACAGTACAGAACTCAACATCCAAGGCAGACAACTCAACTACGACGGCATGCCCGACTTTGATTACCTCAAGCCATGCGGATTAACACCTGAAAACATCAATAGCATCTCCGCATTGCAGGGCGAAGAGGCCAAAGCTCTATATGGAGAGGGAGGCTCCAATGGAGCCGTCCTCTTCGGAGTCAAGGGAAAGACTGCCAAGGAGGTATTCTCCGCCCTCTCCGATTATGCCGTAGAGACTGGCAACGATGCCCCGCTTATGGTTAACCTCAAGAAAACCGCCAAGGGAGGTGTAGAAGGAGGGACACCGTTCACCCATGAGACCACTACCATCAAGCAAGAAGAGGATAAGGTCTTCCAAGTTGTAGAAGAGCAGCCCGTGTTTCCCGGTGGTATGGAAGCACTGATGAACTATCTGAAAAAGGATATGAAATATCCCAAGGAAGCACAAGATAAGGGTATCCAAGGCCGCGTCATCGTGCAGTTCGTAGTGAACAAGGATGGCGGCATCTGTGATGCAAAGGTGGTGAAAGCTGTAGACCCGTTACTCGATGCCGAAGCTTTGCGTGCAGTCAACGCGATGCCCAAGTGGATACCTGGCAAGCAGAAAGGCGAGCCCGTACGTGTGCGCTTCACACTCCCCCTCTCCTTCCATCTCGCAGATGGTACAACCCCCAAAGCAAGCGAGACCAAGCAAGCAACCGTAGCAAAGGTCGACGAAAGCACTGTTGACGGTGAAGAGGTGTTCCAAGTGGTGGAGAACCTGCCCGAGTACCCCGGCGGCATGAACGAACTGATGAAGTTCCTGCAACAAGAGGTGAAGTACCCCAAGGAGGCACAGGAGAAGGGCCTTCAGGGACGCGTCATCGTGCAGTTCATCGTAAAGAAGGATGGCAGCATCATCGAGCCCAAGGTAGTGAAGCCCGTAGACCCGCTGCTTGATGCCGAGGCCGTGCGCGTAGTCAGCGCCATGCCCAAATGGAATCCCGGTAAGCAACGTGGACAGGCTGTCAACGTACGCTTCACCCTCCCCATCAGCTTCAGACTGAGCAACTAAAAACAATTCCACTAATCAAGCGACACTGTATTTTCTTCATGGTGCAGTGTCAATCAGCAAGGAGCATCCCATAGGATGCTCCTTGCATACATTAAGAAGAAGCAGACTCTACTTTTCCATTAACCCGCCCCGTGCGAATAAGATCGGTAAGATACACAGTAAATACAGGCAACAACATCATACCGGCCAAAGCGAGCAATACGGAAATGATTTTTCCTACCACCGTGATGGCCGAAATATTGCACCCAGCCGTTGTTGCCGTCATACACGAATACCACAAACTATCCCAAAAACTGTGAAGCTGAGGATTGACATTGATTTCGAGTACATAAAAGATAAGACTGCAATAATAGATAAAGGAAAACAGCACCACAATATAAGTAATAAGTAGTCCTGAAGCCAAATCACGTAGCAACCCATAAGCAATCAGTGTAAAGGCAATATAGCCACGTACCAAAGGGATAAAACGGAACAAATATTCCATTTCAAGCGACAAATCCACTCCCCACCAGTCAAATAACGTAAGGTAAGGAACCGTTAACAGCAAGAAAAGAAAATGTCGTCCAAGATACTGCCACGAATTATCGGCATTGTAAACCTCGACAAAAAACAAGACCATCAACATCAAACATATCCAGAACTGAAGATCCAGATAATGGCTATCATCATAGAAGGGGATACCGCGAAAAGTATCAATGGAAATACTGATGACGAGCAACAGCGAAAGCATAAAAGCAGACAAATGAAGTGCAAACTGTAATCCTTGTTTGTTCATATACACAACTATTCTCAAAAGATGTGTAATAGTAACAAGGAATATCAAAAGATGTTTATCGCCAATAAGTCTATATTCTCTTCAACGACTAATATAACTAAAACAACAAGCGGCAACACTCCCTTCGGAGTGTTGCCGCGAAATAATCCCCTAAGGACTATTATAATTAGAGTGCTGCAATGGTGTCAGTAACTACGGTAGAAACTTCTGCCGCTACCTCTGAAGCAACCTCAACAGCTGCGGCTACTACTTCAGGAGATTTAACTGCTGAACCGATCAAGAATACGCCGGCGAGAGCTACGATAGCGTAGAGCTCGGGGAATACGGCGAAGATAAGGGTCTTAGAGAACACATCGTGACCCTGACCGATAGCTGCCATACCGTTAGCACATACCTGACCCTGACGGATAGCTGAGAAGAGGCCAACGAGACCGAGAGCGAAACCACCACCGAAGACAGCAGCTGCCTGGAGTGAAGTGATATCAGCGGTGAGGATACCGAAGCTGTTGAGCAAGAAGTAACCTGCGAAACCGTAAAGACCCTGTGTACCGGGAAGAGCGGTGAGCACGAGGAAGTTACCGAACTTGTCAACCTTCTTCAATGCACCGAGACCGGCGTTACCGGCGATTGTTACACCATAAGCTGAACCGATACCCGCAAGGGCAATCATCAGACCAATGCCTACATAGGCAATCAAAAGATTTGCATCCATAATTTTAATTTGTTTTTAGTTGTTATTAAATATTTTACTTTGTTTTTGTTATTAGGAGTTGCAGGAGTTCAGGAGTTGTCGCTCCGCTTAGGAGTGTAGACAATAGTCTGTTCGCTGCTTCTCGTAATTGGTTTTCGTTTTCATCTTCGTTTTCGTTGTCTATCCTTACTTCTTAAATGGTTTGTAGGCCTGTCCTCCACCCTCGTAACCTGAGTTCTTGAAGAACTCCACGAACGTCAAGCGCATGGGGTGTACCATAGAGCCAAGGATGTTCATGAAGATGTTCAAGCCATGACCGATAACGAATATCAGGGCTGTCACCAGGAAGCCAATCACGGGTACATCGGGGCTCATACCTACAGCCAGGCTGTTGAACACGCTGGCCAAGATACCTCCCGAGAGACCGAGCGCAAAGAGACGTACATAGGAGAGCACATCACCAAGCAAACCGGTAACCATGTTGTAGGCATCCCAAAGGCCGAGACCGATGTTAAGGAAGATGTTCTTGCCGGGACTGTTGTAGAGCAATACCATGCAGCCTGCCACAGCCATCAGCACCAAGAACCACAGGTCGCTTGTAGTTCCAGTGAGCACACCTACGGCAACACCCACGAGGAGCAATATCCAACCGATGGTGCTTACGGCATACTTGAAGCCCAACTGAATGGTGAGGTTCACGGCCTTGAGGATCATACCGAAGAGTATCTGTACACAACCGATGATGAGCGAGAGATAGAACATGCTCTGGTTGTCCTGGAAGAGCAGCGCCTTCATCTTCTGGAAGAAGGGAAGGTCGATGTCATACAGGCTGAAACCGAAAGCTGTACCTGTCAACGTGCCACACACCACGGTGGAAAGACCAAAGAGGAATACCAGCGAACTCTTGAACTCGGGGTTGATGAGTTGGAAGAGCTTGGTGAAGATGGGCAATGCCAACATAATCAGGAGACCATAACCCATATCGCCGAGACAGAGGCCGAAGAACAACATGAAGAACGGCGCAAAGAACATCGTGAGGTCGAGCTCGCCATACTTGGGTAGCATATAGAGCTTGGTCAACGGCTCGAAGAGTCGGAAGAACCTGTTGTTGCTCAACTGGATGGGTATATCGTCCTCCGGTGTGGGGTCGTCTACCTGATAGTAGTGGCCTGTCTTGTCGAGGTACTCGCACAACTGGGGCACACTCTTCTCGGGTGCCCAGCCTTGAAGGAGCATCAACTTGTTGTCAGCCACGGTGTCGGCACTCAGTGCCACCTTGGCAAAGTTGATCTCTGTCTGCAAAGCCTCGTGAGCAGCCTTGAAATCGTCAAGATGTGCAGCAGCGAAGGCTGCGATGTCGGCATCAGCGGCCATCACCTTGGCTTGCAATGCATCCATCTCCTGTGTCAATGCACAGAGCGACACTTGCGGCAAGCGACACAGCTCGGCCTCGATACTGATCTCGGTGCCGGGAGCGGTGACGGTAATAAAATAGACCTTCGACTTGTCGCGATTGATGACAATGGCATTGAACTCACTCTCCCACTCCTCTTTATACAGACGGTCGGGACAAGCGAAGAAGTTGATGTCATAGCCAGCCTTGATGAGACGCTCCACAGACGCGGGTTCAAAGTTACCCCACGGAGCCAGTGCCTGCTCGTCCTTGGCAAGAACCTGCAAGCGGGCCTCGGCAGCAGATTTATTGGCAAGGAGCTGGTCGTATGTCTCCAAAAGAGCCTCCCCCCTGCCCCTCCCAAGGAGG
>JBGVOS010000016.1:0-4573 GCA_045126595.1 Bacteroidaceae bacterium
CGAGTCGCTTCGGAATCACATAAAACAAAGAGTTGCTATCGATAGCAACTCTTTGTTTTATGTGATTCCGAAGCGACTCGAACGCTTGACCTACTGCTTAGAAGGCAGTTGCTCTATCCAGCTGAGCTACGGAACCGACCTTGTTGGCTTTTTCTAAAGCGCTGCAAAATTACTGCCTTTAATCGGTTTTTCCAAGAAAAAGGGGGATTATTTGTCGGTTTGTTGTACCTTTGTAGCGAAATTCGTGTTATAGATATATAAATTGTATGTAAGATGACGTTTTTAGGGAATTTGATTTGGATTGTTTTCGGTGGGCTCATACTGTCGATTTGCTATTTGGTTATGGGTGTGCTCTTTTGTGTAACCATTATAGGCATTCCTGTAGGGCTACAGTTGTTTAAGTTGGCTAACCTTTCATTGTTGCCTTTTGGACGTGATGTGGTGGAGCAAAATGAGCCGATGGGATGTTGGACATTGTTTCTGAATATTTTGTGGATTGTATGTGGTGGTCTTGAAATGGCAATGGCTCATGTTTCATTAGGGTTAATTTTCTGCATTACGATTGTAGGTATACCTTTCGGCCTGCAACATTTCAAACTGGCTTTGTTAGCTTTACTCCCATTCGGTAAGGAGATACGATGAATGGGTGACATTGACTAATTGGTATTAAAGTATTTTATCATATGCTTATAGGTGATGTTCTTTGGATATTGGCCGGCCTGGTTATGATCTTGGTTGGCTCTGATTGGTTGGTAGACGGTGCATCGGGTATTGCCCGCAAGTATGGTATCAGTGAGTTTGTTATTGGTATGACAATTGTGGGTATAGGTACATCTATGCCGGAATTGGTTTCGAGTGTTATAGCAGCAGTTGGTGGGCATGGCGATATGGCGTTGGGTAACGTTACGGGCTCAAATATATGTAACGTCTTGCTTATCCTCGGTGTAACGGCACTAATCTCTCCCATCGGGTTTACGCGTAGTAACATCCGTAAGGATTTGCCTTTTGCTATTGTGGTGTCGCTTTTCTTGCTCATTGTATTGTATAATGGCTTTGGCGTGTTCGGTGGTGCTTATGGTATCTCCCGTGTGGATGCTTTACTTCTGCTTTTGTTGTTTGTGGTCTTCATGGTCGATTCTTTCAAGTCTTCGACGAGTGAGATGGAGGAGGATACAGAAGAGGTGAAACTCATGCCTATGGGCAAGGCTGTGCTGTTTATCGTGTTGGGCCTGTCAGGACTTATTTTAGGCGGACATTTTTTTGTAGATCATGCAGTGAGTATTGCTGAGCATTTCCATGTATCTGAAGCATTCATTTCTATCACGCTGATGGCTATAGGTACCTCGCTTCCCGAGTTGGCCACATGTGTGGTGGCAGCTATGAAGGGAAAGAATCAGTTGGCATTGGGTAATGTCATCGGTTCTAATGTCTTTAATATTACACTGATTATCGGCACTAGTGCCGTGATATCACCATTCAAAATCCAGAGCATATCTACAATGGATATGGCGATGGTGGTCGTAGCGGTGTTGCTGTTGTGGGGAGCTGCATTTACATTCAAGCGTTATAGGCTTGACCGTATAGAAGGAGCTATCTTTTTAGCGGCATATGTGGGGTATATCGCTTATCTGGCTGTGAATATTTGATAAAATAATAAAAAAATATTGCCGAAGTATAGGAGTTTATAAAAAAACGATTACCTTTGCACACGAGAATAGAAAAAAGAAAGCGATGCAGAATTTTGGCTTTACATATTTTACCTATTTTTACTTTTACTTTAACACAAAGTAGAGCGGGATAGGCTATGTGATAGCAAAGAGTCATAGAACAGAAGATTATTACAGATACATACAAGTCCCGCTCCGAAAATGGCGGGACTTGTTTACTATATATACTATATATATTGAGGTATATGAACGAAGCAAGCAAGACATTCACCATACAGCCGGCCCAACGGCTTGGCTCGGTAAGTGAGTACTACTTCTCACGCAAGCTCAAGGAGGTGGCAGCGATGAATGCTGCCGGTATGCAGGTGATAAGCCTCGGTGTGGGCAGTCCCGACATGCCGCCCTCGGAGGAGGTTGTAGAGTCGCTATGCGCCGAAGCGCACAATCCCAACGGACATGGATACCAGCCCTACGTGGGCATTCCCGAGTTGCGCGAGGCCTTCGCGCGGTTCTACAAGCGTTGGTATGGTGTGGAATTGGATGCGAAGAGCGAGATACAGCCCCTCATCGGCTCCAAGGAGGGCATACTGCATGTCACATTGGCTTTCGTGAACCCTGGCGAACAGGTACTCGTCCCCAATCCGGGATATCCCACTTACACTTCATTGAGCCGTCTGCTGGGTGCTGAGGTTATAAACTACAATCTCACCGAAGAGAACGGCTGGATGCCCGACTTTGACGAACTGGAGCGTATGGACCTTAGCCGTGTCAAACTGATGTGGACCAACTATCCTCACATGCCGACGGGCACCGACGCCACCCCCGAGCTGTATGCCCGTCTGGTCGACTTTGCCCGCCGCAAGGGCATTGTCATCGTGAATGACAACCCCTACAGCTTCATCCTCAACGACAACCCGCAGAGCATCCTCGCCACAGAGGGCGCCAAGGAGTGTTGCATCGAGTTCAACTCCATGAGCAAGAGCCACAACATGCCCGGCTGGCGCATAGGCATGATTGCCGCCAACCCCACCTTCATCAGTTGGATACTCAAGGTGAAGAGCAACATCGATAGCGGCATGTACCGTGCCCTGCAGCTCGCCGCCGTGAAGGCATTGGATGCCGAGGCCTCGTGGTACGAAGGCAACAACGCCAACTACGCAGCACGCCGTGCCACGGCAGGAGCCATCATGGAGGCCTTGGGCTGCACCTACGACAAGCGCCAGGTAGGCATGTTCCTCTGGGGGCGCATCCCCGACCGCTATGCCGATGTCGAGGAACTCACCGAGCGTGTGCTCCACGAAGCCCGCGTGTTCATCGTGCCGGGATTCATCTTCGGCAGCAACGGTAGCCGCTACATACGCATCTCCTTGTGTGCCAAGAACGAGCAATTGGAAGAAGCATTGAACAGAATACAAAAAATAATATAGCATATTATGAACTTACAACCTATCAGACTCGCAGGAGTCGAGGACCGTCGTCCTCTCGTAATCGCAGGTCCCTGCAGCGCCGAGACCGAAGAACAAGTGATGAATGCCGCTACCCAACTGGCCAACCGTGGCGTAAAGATCTTCCGTGCCGGAATATGGAAACCGCGCACCAAACCCGGCGGCTTCGAGGGTATAGGCACTGAAGGACTCGGCTGGTTGCAGCGTGTGAAACAGGAGACAGGCATGTATGTGACTACCGAAGTGGCCACTCCCAAGCATGTGGAAGAGGCCCTGAATGCCGGTGTAGACATCCTCTGGGTGGGTGCACGCACCTCGGCGAACCCCTTTGCCATGCAGGAGCTGGCCGACTCGCTTCAGGGCGTAGACATCCCCGTATTCGTAAAGAACCCCGTGAACCCCGACCTCGAGCTGTGGATAGGTGCCATGCAGCGCTTGAACAACGCCGGCATCACACGCCTCGGAGCCATACACCGCGGTTTCAGCACCTACGAGAAGAAGATATACCGCAACCTTCCCCAGTGGCACATCCCCCTCGAGCTGCGTCGCCGTTATCCCAACCTACCGCTTCTGTGCGACCCCAGCCACATCGGTGGCAAGCGCGAACTCATCGCACCGCTGTGCCAGCAGGCTATGGACCTCAACTTCGACGGACTCATCATCGAGAGCCACTGCAACCCCGACCAGGCATGGAGCGACGCTTCGCAACAGGTGACCCCCGAATCGCTCGAATACATCCTCGAGATGCTTGTCATCCGTGCCGAGACACACAGCACCGAAGACCTTGGCCAACTGCGCAAGCAAATTGACGAATGTGACGACTCGCTCATCCAGGAACTTGCCAAGCGCATGCGCGTGGCCCGTGAAATAGGTATGTTCAAGAAGGAGAACGGCGTCACCGTATTCCAGAACACCCGCTACAACGAAATCCTTGAGAAGCGCGCCAAGCAGGGCGAGCAGTGCCAGATGAGTGGCGAGTTCATGAAGAAAATCTTCGAGGCCATCCACGAAGAGTCTGTGCGCCAGCAGATGGAGATCATCAACAAATAAGCGATTGCTGCGCTAAGCAACAAAAAAGAGGGCGTGTCGAAACCATAGACATGCCCTCTTTTTGTATCATTTTAGACCTAATCGCCCGTGGCTGCGTTCTTTCCGTTGGCTTGGGGACTGGGCGGAAAGATTGCAAGGAGAAGGAAGTACTCAGCGTCTTTATCTTCTATAATCACAAAGGCTAAGTTCGCTATTCAAGAACGAGTACACATATCCGGGACTTTGGTAATACAGCCCAGTGTTGGCATCTTGCAGTCGTGCGAAGGTCTCAGAGTTGTAGAGCGTATCCATCGCCTTTTCCAATGTATAGCCGTACTTCTCCATCAGGATTTGTATTAACTCGGCATACATATCCTCCTGCATCATCTTTATTTGTCCCTCGGTCAGTTTCATAGCTTCGTCAGTTTTGAT
>JBGVOS010000017.1:0-3065 GCA_045126595.1 Bacteroidaceae bacterium
CTGCAGGAGTGTTCTATGGCATACAGACCTTGCGTAAGGCATTGCCTGTGATGAAGGGTGGGGCTGTGAAACTCCCTGCTGTGGCCATTACCGACTATCCCCGCTTCGGGTATCGCGGAGCTCACCTCGATGTATCGCGCCACTTCTTCACGGTGGACTCTGTGAAGCAGTTTATTGATATGCTCGCCCTGCACAATATGAACCGTTTCCACTGGCATCTCACCGATGATCAGGGTTGGCGCTTCGAGATGAAGAAATATCCCAAGCTCAATACCGTCGGCACGCAGCGTGCGCAGACCGTCATTGGACGCAACAGCGGTGAGTATGACGGCATCCCCTATGGCCCCTACCTCTACACGCAGGAGGAATGTCGTGAGATTGTGACCTATGCTGCCGAGCGTCACATCACCGTAATCCCCGAGATTGACCTCCCCGGACACATGCAGGCCGCCCTGGCCGCTTATCCCGAACTGGGCTGTACGGGTGGTCCGTACGATGTGTGGCAGATATGGGGCGTGTCTGATGATGTGCTCTGTGCGGGCAACGATGCTACCCTCCAGTTTATCACGGATGTACTGGCTGAGGTTATCGACGTATTCCCCTCTGAATACATACACGTAGGTGGCGATGAGTGCCCCAAGACCCGCTGGGAGCAGTGTCCCAAGTGTCAAGCCCGCATCAAGGCGTTGGGCATCAAGGCCGATGAGAAGAACAGTGCCGAGATGTATCTGCAGAGCTTTGTCATTGGCTATGCCGAGAAGTTCCTCAATGCTCACGGACGCCGTATCATCGGTTGGGACGAGATTCTTGAAGGCTCTCTTGCCCCCACGGCTACCGTGCATTCATGGCGTGGCATCGCAGGCGGTCTCGAGGCAGCCAAGCGCGGTCACGACTGCATCATGTCGCCCAACACCTACATGTATTTCGATTATTACCAATCCAAGAACACCGACACCGAACCTTTGGCTATCGGAGGTTATGTGCCTGTAGAGAAGGTCTACGAGTATGAACCCCTGCACCCCTCGCTCACTCCCGAGCAGCAACAGCACATCATCGGTGTGCAGGCTAACCTATGGACCGAATACGTTACCTCATATCGTCACGTAGAGTATATGGAACTGCCGCGCATGGCTGCTTTGTCTGAGGTGCAGTGGTGCCGTCCTGAAAACAAGGACTATGCCGACTTCCTGCAGCGCCTCGTCACCATGACCGATATGTACGATGTCAAGGGGTACAACTATGCCCGCCATATCTTCGATGTGGACAATACGTTTTCTATCGACACCGTGAAGAATGTCGTAGTGGCCACGCTGGGCACTGTCGACGGTTCGCCGATATACTATACGCTCGACGGTACCGAGCCCACCAACGCTTCTCGTCGCTACAAGGCACCGTTGCAACTCGCCCAGACCTGTGTACTCAAGGCTAAGGCCATAGGCAAGCGTGGTGAATCACACCTCTTCGAGGAGCAGGTGACCTACAGCAAAGCTACAGCCAAGCCCATCACCTTCATCCAACCCGCTTTCAAGGGCTACGACTATGCCGGTGCACGCACCCTCGTGGATGGTCTCAAGGGGAATCACAATTATCGTACGGGGCGTTGGGTAGGTTTTGCCAATAATGACTTCGAGGTGCTCATCGACTTGCAGGAGATTACCGATGTGCAACGCGTATCGCTCAGCACCTGTGTGGAGAAGGGCGATTGGGTATTCGATGCCCGCGGCTTCACCGTATCGGTTTCGACCGATGGCGAGGCCTACACCACCGTATTTGATGAGCAGTACCCTGCCATGAAGGCCGACGATGCCAACAAAATCTACAATCATGTGCTCGAGTTTGCTGCTACGCCTGCCCGCTACGTCAAGGTGAAGGCTCTCGTCGAGCACAGCATGCCCGAGTGGCATGGTGCTCGTGGTCATCGCGCTTTCCTCTTTGTCGACGAGGTGGCGGTGGACTAATTATTCCAATATCGCTCCAGCATCTTGGCCTCGCGCTTGGTGATGTGGATGACAGCGCCATGCTTCTGTTCTGAAAAGTTCGTGCGTGTCATTGTACCTTCACCGAAGTTTCCCAGTGGAGTGTAGTGGATGAAGTCGCGTGTCTCTGTAAACCCGAAATTGTGTGGGTGGGCATGGAAGTTGTCGTGCATGACCACCCAGCACTCCTCTCCGATGCGTTTCCAGCAGTTGGGCGCCTCGTGGGCGGTGGTCACTCCATCGTAGTAATTGTTGTCCAGCGTGTAGGGTCCCGTGATGGCTGTCGCTGTGGCATGCTTGATGGTGGCTCCGCGCTCATGTGACACGTAGTAGAGGTGGTAGGTGCCGTCGTGGTACATGATGTCGCTGTCGATGACGTTGTAACTCCCTCCAGGAGCCTCAAAGAGCAGTTGTGGCTCGCCCTCCATGGCGGTGAAGTCATCGTTCATATACACGTAATAGATGCGGTTAGTACCGTTGCCAAAGCGTGTGGTGAAGTGGAGTAACAGCTTTCCTTTCTCGTAGTCGTAGCAGGTCTCGGGTGCCCATACGCAGCCCACCTCGCTCCACTTGCCACCCAGTTTCTGGAAATCCAGATTGGTGCGTGTCCAATTCTTTAGGTCGGTGCTTTTCATGAGCACGAGTCCGCGATTGTTGCCCCAGCCATACTTTCTACCGTCGCGTTCCCACTCGGTAGTGCGGTATCCATCGCGAATGCCAAACACGTGGAGGTCGGTCATGGCAAGGTAGAAAGCTCCGTCGGGTCCACGGAAGATGTGCGGGTCGCGTATGCCATGCTGTTCGGCAATGGTATCGCCTGCAATGAGAGGCTGATCATTGTTGAGTGATCGGAACTCGTAACCGTCATAGCTCACCGCCATGTGCAGGCCATGGTCGGCATCTTTGTGGTATACCATGAGGTATGCTCCCATTCTCTTTTCCATTTTGCGTGCGGCTTTTTCCTCCCGGGCTTTGCGGTCGTAGTATTCTTGTAGGTAGGGTACACCGTTGGTAGTGATGTCGCATTTCAGGATATTGCCTTTCTTGTCATATTTCAGTTCCTGCGCACATACCGAGCGCGAGTAGCTG
>JBGVOS010000018.1:0-4601 GCA_045126595.1 Bacteroidaceae bacterium
CCCGGACAGATTAAGATAGACCTCAAGTCGGGTCAGATGGCCTTTGCTCTCGGTACTCCCAACAACAACGCCTACGAATCATTTATGAGCGATATGAATGCTCTCGAAGATGAGTATACCGAGATTGCTCGCAGCGCACAGGCTCCCGAGCTTACCGATGCTCAGCGCGAAGAACTCAAGGCACAGATGAGCAGCTTCGAGGAGAAGTTCTATCAGGCAATCAAGAACAGCATCTCTGATAACACCACCAACGACTTTGGTCTCTACAACTTCTGTAACTACTACAGCATGTACGAGCCCCAGGAACTGGCCGAACTGCTCGACAAGTTCATGGTGACATTCCCCACTAATGCACGTTTGCAGACAATGAAGCAGCGCAATGACCTCGTCCTCGAGACAGCTGTAGGTAAGCAGTTCAAGGATTTCGAGATGGCCGACACCGAGGGCAACATGCACAAGCTCTCTGAGTACATCGCTGCCAATAAGGTGACTTTGGTTGACTTCTGGGCAAGCTGGTGCGGTCCCTGCCGTGCTGAGATGCCTGCTGTAAAGGCTGCCTATGAGGCATACAAGGGCAAAGGTTTCGGTATCGTAGGTGTATCGCTCGACAACAGCAAGGAGGCATGGACAGCTGCTATCGCCAACCTCGGTATGGAGTGGGCACACCTCTCTGACCTTCAGGGTTGGAACTGTGCCGGTGCCAAGATCTATGGCGTGAACTCTATCCCCGCTACCGTACTCGTAGCACAAGACGGAACTATCCTTGCTCGCAATCTCCGTGGTGAAGCCATTCAGGAGAAGCTGGCCGAGATTTTGAAGTAATATTACGCACACGTAATACACTGTCTGTCGGCTGCCCCATCCGGGGTGGCCGACAGTTTTTATCGCACCTACAAAAACTTTTTATCACACCTGCGATAAGATGGGGAATTTATGACTTTTTTTTCGTACCTTCGCACCTATATTATAAAATAGGTATAACCAAACAAAAGTAAAGCCCCATGATGAAACACAAACTTCTTCTTCTTGGATTGAGTCTCCTGTGTTGCACTGCGCAAGCCCAAGAGTACACGAGTTATCTTTTTGCCTACTTCTCGGGTAACTGGCCCGACGGGGAACAGGTGCGCTATGCCGTGAGCGACGACGGCTACAACTACCGTACACTCAATGGAGGACGCCCCGTGGTAGCCTCGGATACCATTGCACTGAAACGCTGTGTGCGCGATCCGCACATCATCCGTGCTCAAGATGGAAAGACATTCTATATGGTGCTCACCGACATGCGCTCCTCACAGGGCTGGCAGAGCAACGATGGCATCGTACTGATGAAGAGTACCGACCTGCTGCATTGGGAGCATACGGCCATACATTTCCCAGCCCGTTTCCCTCATCTTGAAGGCTTCGACGAAGGGAACCTTCATGCTGTATGGGCACCACAGACCATTTGGGATGAGAAGGAGGGCAAGTATATGGTATATTACTCCATCGGACGCCACGATTGGGAGTACCCGACCGACGACCCCAATTTCAATCAACCCTACTTCCGCATCTACTACTCCTATGCCAATGAGGATTTCACTGATCTCAGCGAGCCTCGCCTGCTCTTCGATTTCGGCACGGCATCCATTGATGGAGATATCGTATATGACAAGAAGAACAATGAGTATGTACTCTTCTTCAAGGATGAGGGCCGTTCTGTAATGAACCCTCGCGGCAACTTCCGTACTCGTCAGGGGGTGATGCGTGCCACGAGCAAGAGCCTTACCGGTCCCTACGAAGTGGAGTACCGCCATCTGCAGAAACCCGGGCAGTTCCCCGTAGAAGGGTCGAGCGTGTTCCCTCTCATTGGGGACGAGGAGTATATCCTTATGTATGATTGCTATGTCAATGGTTGCTATCAGTTCTGCAAGAGCAGTGACCTGAAGAACTTCGAGTATGTGCAGGACACCAGGACACAGGGTAACTTTACTCCTCGTCATGGCTCGGTGATACAGATTACGGATGCCGAACGCCAACACCTCGAGGCCTGGTCGACAGTGGGTGAGGCCGTAGAGAACATGAACAAGATAGCCGTTCCCTGCTACACGCTGAAGGAACTCGATGAACGCAAGGAATTGGAGGCATACGCCACTCGCGTGATGTCCGGAGAGAGCAACACCAAGCAGTATGCTAAGGCGGTGAAGAAAATCAACAAGTTCATTGAGAAGGTAAAGAAATAATACCCATCACAAGACTTCCGTTGCTTTGGAGAGTAAAAAGAGAGAGGGTGTTCCTTACGGGACACCCTCTCTTGATTATGGTATGGAGTATTATTCCTCAAATCCGTTAGGATTGTTCTTCTGCCAGTTCCAACTGTCGCGGCACATCTCCTCGATACCGAACTGAGCCTTCCAACCAAGCTCTGCTTCAGCCTTGGCAGGGTTACAGTAGCAAGTAGCGATATCGCCCGGACGACGAGGCTTGATAGAGTAGGGTACGGGAACACCGTTAGCCTTCTCGAATGCCTTCACTACGTCGAGTACTGAGTAGCCGTGGCCGGTACCGATGTTGTAGATAGCGATACCCTTCTTCTCAACGATAGCCTTCAAAGCAGCAACGTGAGCACGAGCGAGGTCAACTACGTGGATGTAGTCACGTACGCCAGTACCATCGTGAGTGTCGTAGTCGTCACCGAATACGCCGAGCTCAGCACGCTTACCTACAGCTGTCTGTGTGATGTAGGGCATGAGGTTATTGGGGATACCGTTGGGGTTCTCGCCGATGGTACCGCTCTTGTGTGCACCGATGGGGTTGAAGTAGCGGAGCAATACGATGTTCCACTCGTTGTCAGCCTTCTGGATGTCCATCAGCACCTCTTCGAGCATCGACTTGGTCTGTCCGTAAGGATTGGTGCAGTGGCCTTTGGGGCACTCCTCAGTGATGGGGATGATGGCGGGGTCGCCATATACGGTTGCGCTTGATGAGAAGATCATGTTCTTGCAGCCGTTCTTGCGCATCACGTCGCAGAGCACGAATGTACCATTCATGTTGTTCTCATAGTACTCGAGGGGCTTTGCGCAGCTCTCACCTACAGCCTTAAGGCCAGCAAAGTGGATACAAGCATCGAACTTGTGCTCATCGAACACCTTCTGCAAACCTTCGCGGTCGCGGATGTCTACCTTGTAGAAAGGAACGTCTTTACCGATAATCTTGGCAACGCGCTTCAGTGAAATGGGCGATGAGTTGTCCAAGTTGTCAACTACTACGGCCTCGTGGCCAGCCTCGGTGAGTTCAATCAAGGTGTGGCTTCCGATGAAACCTGCACCACCAGTCAATAAGATTTTCATTTCGTTTTAGATATTATGTTGGTAAATTAGTATCTAGCACACAAAGATAAAGATTCTTTTTAACAAAACAAAAGCTTTACCTTCTTTTATGTCGAATAGTCTGTGTGAATGAAATTCTTGCTAAATAAATTTGGCAAATCATTCGGTTTGATATAATTTTGCGCTTTAATATAAAATAGGTATATAATACACGCACGACATATGAGCAAGAAATTTACCGAATATGGCCAGCTGAACCTCTCGGATGTGAACAAGGAGGTTCTCAAGGCTTGGGACGAGAAAGATGTGTTCAGTAAGAGTATGACCGAGCGCGAGGGATGCCCTTCGTTTGTGTTCTATGAGGGTCCCCCCTCGGCAAACGGTATGCCTGGTATCCACCACGTGATGGCACGCACCATCAAGGACGTGTTCTGCCGCTACAAGACGATGAAGGGCTTCCAGGTGAAGCGCAAGGCCGGTTGGGACACTCACGGACTGCCCGTGGAGCTGGGCGTGGAGAAGTCGATGGGTATCACCAAGGAGGATATCGGTAAGACCATCTCTGTGGCTGACTACAATGCCGCTTGCCGTAAGGATGTGATGAAGTTCACCAAGGAGTGGACCGACCTCACCCATCAGATGGGCTACTGGGTAGACCTCGACGATCCCTATATCACCTACGACAACCGCTACATCGAGACCCTGTGGTGGCTCTTGAAGCAGCTCTACGAAAAGAACCTCCTGTATAAAGGATATACCATACAGCCCTATTCGCCTGCTGCGGGTACCGGTCTCAGCTCACACGAGCTCAACCAGCCCGGCTGCTACCGTGACGTGAAGGACACCACCGTGATCGGTCAGTTCAAGATGAAGAACCCCAAGCCCGAGATGGCAGAGTGGGGTACACCGTATTTCATCGCTTGGACCACCACCCCCTGGACCTTGCCTTCGAACACCGCGCTCTGCGTAGGCCCCAAGATCGACTACGTGGCTGTGCAGACCTATAACGCCTACTCCGGCGAGAAGATGACCGTGGTATTGGCCAAGGCATTGATGGGTATGCACTTCAACCCCAAGGCTGCCGAACTGGCGCTCGAGGACTACAAGCCCGGCGACAAGCTCGTCCCCTTCAAGGTAGTGGGCGAGTACAAGGGTAGCGACCTCGTGGGCATGGAATATGAGCAGCTGCTCCCCTGGGTGAAGCCCGTGAGCGTCGACGAGGAGGGCAACTGGCAGGATGCTTCATCGCAGGCCTTCCGCGTAATTCCCGGTGACTATGTGACCACTGAGGATGGT
>JBGVOS010000019.1:0-20595 GCA_045126595.1 Bacteroidaceae bacterium
TAATGGTGGATTACGGTGTAAGTAGTACTGTCAAGGCTGTTTTGACCGATCCGTCAGATGAATCGTTACCTGTAGTTGCTGAACAGGCTGCGCAACAACCTGTGCAACAACCAACAACGACTGTTGGCGTCGAAGAAAACGCCATAGAGAATACTGTTGAGGAAGAATCGGGAATAATGTTAAACGTAAAACATCCGTCATCTTATAAACTATATGTGAATAAAATCTATAATAATAATTTCTCAGGAAAACAATATGACTTGGGTAATCTTAGCCCTGGTAAATACAATATTAAGGTAAATGGAAAGAAATATGTTGGCCACAAGCGTTTCAAGGTTTATGATGGTACATCGGAACTTTATTTGAAGACCAAGCGTAGAAATAACTACTTCCAAAGCAATTATTCAATATATGTTGGAGGTACATACGAAGCCGTTGATTGGGTGGGTGGAGTTAAATTAGGTGGATATATTAAAGGTATAAATGTAGAATTTAATTATGAGACAGATTTTGATTGGTTGGGGAAGTGGGACGCAAGAGTCGGATATGGATTTAAGATTGGGCGTAACTGGATGATAACCCCTCAGATTGGATATTATAGTTTGATTGAATATGATGTATGTCATTATTGGTCAGATGACTATGGCTATCGTTTCGGGGAGACTTATAGTGATGAATATTATTCAGGAGTTTCTTTGGCCTGTCGTTTCCAATATTGCCTGTCGCGTTATATAGCATTGACATTTACTCCTGGCTACCTTACCGGATGGGATGCATTAGCGGAATTCAGCGTCATCTTTACCCTTCCATTTACAAAGAAATAAACATTTTAGTATTAACAAATAAAACGGTATTATTATGAAAAAGACAATTCAATTCTTGTTGATCATCGGTATGCTCTTTGCATGCCCGGTTGTGAATGCTCAAAACAAAGCGTTGGAGAAAGCCCGTAAGAAAGAGTACAAACTGAAAATGAAGGAATATCAAAAAGAGAACTGGAAACTTTTTGGTAGCTCTCGTAGTCTTGATATGGCTCTGCTTACTCATTATGACAAATTGAACAATGGCGGTGATGGAGTCAGAGAAATTGTAGGTATTGCTACAAAGTTCAAATCAAAGAATGTAGGTAAGCAGATGGCCATGAACAGCGCTTGCATTACTTATGCCCAGCAGGCCGGAAGCCATGTGAAAGGTCGTGTCGTTAGCGATATGGCTGGTGACGGCATCGATGTGGAAAAGGAGTTTGAACACTTCTATGCTGCATACGAGAGACTGGTAGAGAAAGAAATCAAGGGTGAGATGCATGAGTCGTACAGTGTGATTCGTGATAATGGTGATGGCACATATGAAATGCAAACATTCTTTATTATCGATGAAGAGGCTGCAAGTCAGGCACGCATCCGTGCTTTCGAACAAGCTATGCGTGAGTCAGCGGCTGCACAAAAACATGCCGAAATGGTTTCGGACTTCATCAAGGAAGGTTTCGAGGTTGAGTAATATCTGTTAAAGTTGTTATGAGGAGAGTACACTATGCTCTCCTCATCCTTTTTTTATCATTACAAACAATCGTTGCACAAAATACGGATGAGATAAGACGTAGTGACGAATATTTGAGTGGTGAAGGATGGGGAGAATCGTTGAAGTCTGCCGATAATGCTGCACTGCAGGACCTGATATCGAAGATTTCGGTGTCAGTAGAATCGCAATTTGAGAATATTGAGGAAGAAATGAATGACCAGAGTGGGGTGGACTCCCACTCAGCATGCCGTTCGGTGGTGAACACCTACTCACAAGCCACACTGCAAAATACGCAACGCATCGTGATAGAGAATGAACCCGATGCTCACGTGTTTCGCTATGTAAAGCGTAGTGAGGTGGACAAAATCTTCGAGTCGCGCCGCCTCAAAGTGTTTGATATGGCGGCCAGTGCGGCTCGTGCCGTGGAAAAGGGCAAGGTAGATGATGCCTTGCGCTACTATTATTGGGCATATTGTTTGTTGCAAAGCATTCCTGGAGCCAATGCGGTAACCGATGCTAATGGTCACGTGCTGACTCATTGGATACCTGAACAAATGAATGAAATTTTTGGTGAGATAAAAATACAGACTATAACAGAACAGGACAATGTAGCCGAGGTATGTGTATTGTTCAAAGATGAGCCCGTGACTTCGATGGACTATACCTACTTTGACGGTATGGACTGGAGTAATCTCTATAGTGCCAAGGACGGTCGTGGATTCATCGAACTGCGTCCGGGCATGACCACGGAGAATATGAAGATAAAGTGCGAGTACGAGTACAGCGGCGAGGCTCACATCGACAAGGAGATAAACACCGTGGTGAATGTGATGAAAGGTCGCGTATTTCGTGATGCTTATGTAGTGGTAGAGAAAGGAACCTCTCCCCAGCCCCTTCCTAAGAGTGGTGATATTAGTATTGCTGAAAAGGAAGTAACCAATAGTGCAATGGTTGTAGAGAATAAGAATGCAATTACGATGTTAACTGATGATAAGGTCGGTCCCTATCGAGAGAGCATCGAAAAGGTGATTTCTGCAATCAGTAGCCATAGCTATGCCAATGCCGAAGAGTGCTTCACCGAAGATGGAAAGGATATGTATCGCCGACTGATAAGTTATGGTAATGCACGTATCATAGGCGAGCCGGCCTATTCGTTCTATACGATGGGTGAAACGGAGGTGACTTGTCGCAGTGTGCCGATGTCGTTCTCGTTCCGCAACAACGGACGTAAGTTTGTGGAGGACGTGACCTTTACGTTTAATGCGGAGGGTAAGATTGACTATCTGGCCTTTGCTCTTGACGAGAGTTCAACTACGGATATCTTGCAACATACGGCATGGAGCGAGTATGCACGCAAGATATTGGCCGAGTTCCTTGAAAACTACAAGACGGCCTACGCCTTGAAACGACTTGACTATATCCGTAGCATCTTCGATGACAATGCGGTGATTATCACGGGTAAGGTGGTGACACGACAGACTGCTACTAATGGGGAAATGGGAGGGGAGTATCTGAACAATAAGTATGTACAACATACTCGCCAAAGTAAGGAACAGTATATGCGTAATCTGGAACGCTGCTTTGCAAGTAATGAGTATATCAATATCCGCTTTGCCAACAACGATATCGTGAAGGCGGGTGTAGGCGGTGAGGTGTATGGCATACAAATCAAGCAGGACTACTACTCCACGAACTATGGTGATACGGGCTATCTGTTCCTGATGGTCGACCTCAACGACCCGAAGAAGCCTGTCATCAAGGTGCGTTCATGGCAGCCCGAGCGTGACCCCGACTTTGGGCTCATTGACTTGTCGCATTTCTAATATATATAATATAATGATACGCAGGTGTAGCTTTATGTTGTTGCTTATATTCGTTGCTTTGCAGGGAGTACAAGCACAGAGTGATGACTTCAAGGCCTTTCGCGAACGGATGCTGAGTGACTATAGCGACTTTCGTAAGGGTATTATGAACAGGTATGAGGAGTTTCTTGATGCCGCATGGGCTGAATATGAAACGATGGCAGGACGTCGGCGTGTGACACAGCCCAAGCCTGTGTCGCCTCCTGTATATACACCACCGACAAAACCTGTAGAACCGGTGAAAGTGACTCCGAAAGAGCCGGAGCCAGTTGTTCCTATAGAACCTATAAAGAAAATAGAGCCAACAGATGTCCCAACTGGTTCAAAAGCGCCGAGTCGGCCTGTGATACCCAAAGCTCCGGATGCTCCGGTCGTACCTTCACCAACTACCCCGCAGATTCGCTTTGAACTCTATGGCTTGCAGTTAGCTGTGCCTGCTCCCAAAATAGAAGCAACATTACACAGCGCTAATCAACAAGATGTGATAGCATTCTGGAAACAGATAAAAAGAACTGATACGCGACAAGGTGTGGATATCCTACAGCAACATGCAGTCAACTATCGATTAGGAGATTGGTGTACGTTCAAAGCTGTAGAAGCCTATAGCCGAAAGTGGGCGAAAGGTAATAAATATGCTGAGCGTGTGATGATGCAGTACTTGATGCTAAGCATGGAATATGATGTACGTATGGCTATTGCTGATGGTGAGATATACTTGATGCTTCCTTTTGAACAACAAGTGTATGGAAATACTTATCTGACGGTTGGTAATATAAAGTATTATATTTATCCGAATGACTTACCTAATGGAAGTAGTATTTATTCCTGCGCGGTTCCTTCTGATGTTGATTGTGGGCGACAGATGAACCTCATTATCAATCCTGCTTATTTACTTCCTAAAGAGAAGCAGCCATTTACAATATCACATGACGCATTGACAATACAAGGCCATGTGAACAAGAATGTGATAGCTCTGCAGCAAGAATATCCAACAATGGATGTTTATTGCTATGCGGCTTCAGTGGCTGATGAAGAGTTGAGGAAATCTGTGATATCACAACTGAACAATCTATTGCAAGGGATGAGTGAGCTTGAAGCTGCTAATATCTTACTTCGTTTTGTGCAGAAAGGTTTTGAGTACCAAACCGATGGACAACAGTTTGGACAAGGGGTAGAGAAGAGTTTTTTCTTTGATGAGACACTTTATTTCCCTTATTGTGACTGTGAAGACCGCTCTATATTCTATGCTTATTTGATACGTGAATTGCTTGGGTTAGATGTGTTGCTCGTAAGCTATCCGGGGCATGAATGTACGGCTGTAGCATTATCTTCTCCGCCGCCTACCTATACGAGTTTCCAGTATAAAGGCAAAACCTACTATATATGTGATCCCACTTACATAGGAGCCGATATTGGCATGTGTATGCCCGACTTTGTAAATATACAACCAGAGGTAGAGGAATGGTATTAAAACAGAATTAAACGGCAGACATCCTTCAATCGGGAGTCTGCCGTTACTATATAATAAGGTGTACGAGTCTCTTATGCGTTCTCAGCCAAGAACTTCTCCACCTCAAGTGCAGCCTTACAGCCACTACCTGCTGCTACGATAGCCTGACGGTAGCGAGGGTCGGCCACGTCGCCGGCGGCGAACACACCAGGAACATTAGTGGCGGGTGAAGCACCTTGTGTCATGATGTAGCCCGTGGCGTCGGTCTCGAGATACTCACGGAAGATTTCGGAGTTGGGGTTGTGGCCAATGGCGAGGAAGAGTCCGTCGATGGCAATATCGTAGTGCTGCTCATCGGCTTCGCCCTTGCGCTTCACCACATGGGCACCCTCAACGCCGTTTTCGCCGAAGAGACCTGTTACGTTGTGCTCGAAGAGTACCTCAATCTTGGGATTCTGCATCACGCGGTCCTGCATGATCTGGCTGGCGCGGAGGTAGTTCTTACGTACGATAAGGTATACCTTGCTGGCGAGTCCTGCGAGGTAGTTGGCCTCTTCGCAAGCGGTGTCTCCACCACCCACTACAGCTACCACCTTCTTGCGGTAGAAGAAACCGTCGCATGTGGCACAGGCGCTAACACCCATACCTGCATACTTCTTCTCATCCTCCAAACCAAGGTACTTTGCTGATGCTCCGGTAGCGATAATAACGGTCTCGGCCTCAATTTCTGTGCCGTCATCTACGGTCACCTTGAAGGGACGCTGTGAGAGGTCGGCCTTGGTGATGATGCCGCTGCGGAGGCTGGCACCGAAGCGCTCGGCCTGCAGACGGAGGTCGTCCATCATCTCTGAGCCGCTGATACCGTTGGGGTAGCCAGGGAAGTTCTCGATATCTGTTGTAATGGTGAGCTGTCCGCCCGGTTGCAATCCTTCGTAGAGGATAGTGGGGATGTTTGCTCTACCTGTGTAAATGGCTGCCGTGTAGCCGGCGGGGCCTGAGCCAATGATAAGGCATTTGGTCTGTTCCATTGTAATATTTGTTTAATGTTTAGAGTTTAGTGTTTAAAGTTTAATGATCAACATCCAACATTCATCGTTTTGTTATCTCAAATCTATCACCTCATCGGCTGGGTATTCCTTGGCTGGGTAGATGAAGGTGTCCTTCGGGAAGGTCAGTCCGTTGCGCATGGAACGTACCTCTATCTTGTAGGGATGTCCGTCGGGGGCAATGAACTCGAGTAGGGCGAGAGTGCCGTCGCTCATAATATAGACGTTGATATTGGATAGTTCGGAACTCTCATCGTTGGCCTGCAACTGGACCATGTGTGTGAGCTTGCCGCTGAGGTTTTTCTCTCCTCCATCGGTCGCACTAAAGTTGTCCTTGTAGCTGCTCAGCAACATGTAGGGGTTGATGGCTTGCTGCTCTTCGGAGGTAGGGTTGTTGATATACAGTTCGTTGTATCCGTTGCCCATCTGCATAGTCCATTGGGTAGTTCCGTCGTACCATATCTTCATCTCTTCGGTGTCGTAGAGGAACTTTTGTCCGTCCATAAGGAGCTTGCCGCTGATGCGTATGCCCTCTTCGTTGATGCGGAAGGTTACTTCGGTGCCCTTGTTCTGTAGTTTCTCGGTGGCTTTGTTCAGCCACACCTCGGCCGTTCCTTGGGCTGAGGAGGGGAGGGCAACAAATATCATCAGCGCGAAGGCGATGAGTAGGCTCGCTATACTTGTTTGTTTGGTTGTCTGCATGTCTTCTTTCTTTATGGTTCTATAGATATAGACCTTTTCAAACGCAAAATGTTTAATTCTTATCGGATAAACAGCAGTTCACGGTACTTGGGCAGAGGCCACAGGCTGTCGTCCACTACTTCTTCAAGGTCGTCGATGTAGGAGCGCAGTTCCTCAAGCTTCGGTGCTACGGTGTCGTGGTAGGCCACAGCTTTCTCGTAGAGTCCACCGATGCGGTTGGCCACCTTGCGGCAAGCAATCATCTCGGCTACGCCCGACTCAATCTTCTGCACCAGTCCGGCAATGCGGCGTATGAGGTTGATGTTTGAGGCCGAGAGGGCTTGGCCTTCTTCGCCGAGGATTTCCTTCATCTTATATACATTGTCCACGAGCTGGCTCTGGTACTTGGTGGCTACGGGGATGATGTGGTTGATGGCCATGTCACCGAAGATGCGGGCTTCGATCTGTATCTTCTTGGTGTAAATCTCCCACTTGATTTCGTTGCGTGCTTCCAACTCTGCGCGACTCATGATGTTGAGACTTTCAAACATCTGCACGCTGGTTTCGTTGGCATATGCCTTGAAGATGTCGGGTGCTGAGGTCACGCAGTCGAGTCCACGGCGTGCCGCCTCGGCTTTCCACTCGTCACTGTAGCCGTTGCCGTCAAAGCGGATGGGCTTGCAGTAGGTGATGAGCTTCTGTATCTCCTTGATGAGTGCTTCTCGCTTGTCCATGCCCTGAGCAATGAGAGCATCCACATGTTGCTTGAACTCCACGAGCTGCTCGGCCACAGCGCCATTGAGTGCTATCATGGCACAGGCGCAGTTGGCCTCGGAACCTACGGCACGGAACTCGAAACGGTTACCGGTGAAGGCAAAGGGTGAGGTGCGGTTGCGGTCAGTGTTGTCGATGAGGAGTTCGGGAATCTGCGGCATCTCCAGTATCTTCTTGCCCGTCTTGCCGGCTATCTTGAAGAGTTCTTCACTTGATGAGTTCTCCAGTGCATCGAACAGTCCCGTAAGTTCTTGTCCGAGGAAAGTCGATATGATGGCGGGCGGAGCCTCGTGTCCGCCAAGGCGGTGAGTGTTGGTGGCACTCATGATAGAGGCTTTCAGCAAACCGTTGTGGCGGTATACGGCAGCCAGCGTGTTCACCACGAAGGTGATGAACATGAGGTTGTCTTCGGTGGTCTTGCCCGGTGACATCAGGCGATGTCCGCGGTCAGAGCCCAGGCTCCAGTTGTTGTGCTTGCCCGAACCGTTAATACCGGCAAAGGGCTTCTCGTGGAGCAGGCAGCGGAATCCGTGCTTGCGGGCAATCTTCTTCATCAAGATCATCACCAGCATGTTGTGGTCGCAGGCGATGTTGGTCTCTTCGTAGATGGGGGCGAGCTCAAACTGGTTGGGCGCAGCCTCGTTATGGCGTGTCTTGGCAGGGATACCGAGCTTCAGCGATTCGATCTCGAGTTCCTTCATGAAAGCCGCCACACGCTCGGGGATAGCACCAAAGTAGTGGTCCTCCAATTGTTGGTCCTTGGCCGAGCCGTGACCCATCAATGTGCGGCCCGACATGAGCAGATCGGGGCGTGCAGCATAGAGCCCTTCGTCGACAAGAAAGTACTCCTGTTCCCAACCGAGGTATGAGGTCACGCGCTTCACCTCGGGGTCAAAGTAGTGGCACACCTCCGTGGCGGCCTTGTCTACGGCATGGAGTGCCTTGAGCAAGGGCGCCTTGTAGTCGAGTGCTTCGCCCGTATAAGAAAGGAATACAGTGGGTACGCACAGCGTGTCGTCCATCACGAAAGCGGGCGAGGTGGGGTCCCAGGCCGAATAACCGCGTGCCTCGAAGGTGGCGCGGATACCACCGTTGGGGAATGATGAAGCGTCGCCCTCCTGCTGCACGAGGAGCTTACCGTCAAACACCTCTATCATGCCGCCCTTGCCATCGTGTTCCACGAAGGCGTCGTGCTTCTCGGCGGTAGTGTCGGTGAGCGGGTGGAACCAGTGCGTGTAGTGTGTAGCACCCAACTCCATGGCCCAGCGTTTCATGCCCTCGGCCACCTGGTCGGCAATGGCGCGATCCATCGTGTCGCCGTGCTCCATCACGTCAACCATCTTGTTGTACACCTCGGGGGAGAGATAGCGCGCCATCTTCTCCTTGTTGAATACGTTGATTGCAAAATATTCCGAAGGACGCTCGGCGGGTGCCTCCACCTCTAAGGGACGTTTTTTGAACGCCTCGCCGATAACCTCGAATCGTAGTGTTGCCATTTATAAGAATTTTGAATTATGAATTATGAATGATGAATTGGCTCCGCGTGAATACTATTTATTGGTAGAGAATTCAAAATTCATAATTCATAATTGGTTTAAACCAAATGTGCTATCAGTTCCTCACGGTCGCCGTGCAGCATATCAATAACCGGAATCTCAATCATGGTGTATGCGCCGGGCTGCTGTCGCATGGTGGCACGGGCTACGTTCACGAGCACCTGGCTGGTGAGGGCGGGGTTGTTGATACGCATGTTGAATTCGAAGAGCTGGTTCTGTGTCACGCCAGACACACCCTTACGAGTGAGGTTCACACCGTGGCCCATGTCCTTGAGTTCGTCCACGCAAGGCACCTGGATGACGTGTGTCTCATCGTTCACGAAGTAGGCGTCGGCCTTGATGGCAGCAGCCACCTCGTCAAAATTGTAGCCCTCCTTCAACTCAATATATACCATGCGGCGATGGATGCCGGTGCCCACGGGGATGGTCATCGAGAGCGCATCCTTCACACCGTCAATAGCTTTTACGGCTACCGTGTGGCCCATGCTCATGCCGGGGCCGAAGTTGGTGTAGCTGATGCCCTTGGGAGCAAGGCTCTGCATCAGGGTGCGTACGATAGAGTCGCTGCCCGGATCCCAACCGGCCGAAATGATGGCTACCTTGCCGTGCTCCTTGGCGGCTGCATCGAGTGAGCGGCGCAAGTCTACAATCTTGCTGTGTATGTCGAAGCTGTCTACCGTGTTGATACCCAGTGCGAGGCATTCCAGTGCATACTGCTCCACGCTGCGTGTGGGTGTGGCGAGGATGGCTACATCCACATCCTTGAGTTCGCTGATATGCTTGACAACGGGGTAGGCTGCCAACTCGGAGGGTCTATTGTCACTGCCGTTGCGGCGAACCACGCCTGCAACCTCCATATCGGGTGCTGCCTCCAGGGCTTGGAGGGCAAACTGTCCTATATTGCCATATCCTACGATGGCTACTCTGATTTTCTTCATATTGCTATAGTTAATAGGTTCTACTTAAAATAAGGTACAAAATTAGTGTAAGGTTAACAAATAATCAAATTTATTATAAACTTTCCTTGTCATAGATTTACTTCTGTATCCCGAAAAAAACATCCTTGTGACGAATGGATGTTCTGTAGGGACGAACGTTATTGTTTTGGGACAAGTGTGAAACCTTTGCCTTGTCAATTGTTATACCTTTGCAGCGCAAAACCAAACCTAAACCTTAATTATGAAAATCAACAATCGAAATGTACTTATTACTGGAGGAGCTTCAGGTATAGGTAAGATTATGGGACGTATAGCATTGGATAAAGGTGCCAAAAACCTCATCATTTGGGATATCAACGAAACGAACATAGCTGCTACCGTAAAGGAGTTTTCAACCAGAGGCAGAGTGAAAGGCTATCGGGTAGATGTGGGCGATATTGAGGCTGTGCGTACAGCTTATGAAATCACAATCAAGGAGTGTGGTGACATTGACTTGCTTATCAACAATGCTGGTATCATTACCAGTAACCGCACTTTTAATCAAGTAGACATAGCCGAGATTGACCGTACGATGCGTATCAATGCTTTGGCACCGATGTATGTGGCGCGTGTGATGTTACCCGACATGTTGCGCCGTGGCGTAGGACATATCTGTAATATAACCTCAGCGGGCGGTATGCTGGGCAATCCGCGTATGGCTGTCTATGGTGCTAGTAAGTGGGCTGCCATCGGGTGGTCCGATTCTGTGCGTATTGAGTTGCAGGAACAGAAGAGTCCGGTGCGTGTGACCACCATTACACCTTATTATATAAATACGGGAATGTTTGATGGTGTGAAATCTCCCATCATCCCCATCCTCAAACCTGAATATGTGGCCAAGAGGATTATCCGTGCCGTGGAGAAGAATCTTATTTTCCGTGGTATTCCTTTCGGGCTACACTTTATACGTTTCTGGCAATTTATACTTCCGATACCTGTTTTCGACTTTTTCTTTGGAAAAGTTTTTGGTATTTACCATACAATGGATAACTTTACGGGTCGAAAATAAAGTCTGTTATGAACGAACAAATCAATCATACCGTAACCGCTCAGCGCGAATACTTTCGCACTGGCGCTACGCTGGACATCTGTTTCCGTCGTAGGATGCTGAAGAAATTGCAGAGTGCTATTGTCAAATGGGAGAAACCCTTGACTGAGGCTCTATGGGCCGACTTGCACAAATCGTATGAGGAAGCTTATCTTACCGAACTCAGTATAGTGAAGGGGGAAATCTCTAATCATATTCGTCATATAAATAAGTGGAGTCGCCGTAAGCGTAAGCCTACACCC
Source organism: Bacteroidaceae bacterium (assembly GCA_045126595.1). Classification (GTDB taxonomy): domain Bacteria; phylum Bacteroidota; class Bacteroidia; order Bacteroidales; family Bacteroidaceae; genus UBA1189. The sequence goes on from JBGVOS010000019.1 coordinate 11,155, forward strand.
ATTAAGATGTTTCCTTCAAGGAGCTACATCGTGAGTGAACCTCTGGGTAACACTCTCATCATGGCACCGTGGAATTATCCAGTTCAGTTGCTCCTCAATCCGCTTGTAGGTGCTATCTCGGCGGGCTGCACTGCTGTACTGAAGCCTTCTCCCTATGTACCTACCGTGTCGGCCGTTATTGAGAAGATGATTGCCGACACTTTCGCTCCCGAATACATAGCTGTTGTACAAGGTCACCGCGAAATCAATCAAGCGCTGCTCTCTCACCGCTTCGATCTCATCTTCTTCACTGGCAGTCCTTCGCTTGGAAAGAAAGTGATGGAAGCTGCGTCTAAACACCTTACTCCCGTAGTGTTGGAACTGGGCGGAAAAAGTCCTTGCATCGTAGATCGCGATGCGGATATCAAGACTGCAGCCAAGCGTATCGCCTGGGGTAAGACGCTCAATTCGGGGCAGACTTGTATCGCGCCTGATTATCTACTCATTCACGAAGAGGTGAAGGAGAAGTTTGTTAAGGCGTTTTCTGAGGCTATGGACTCATTGCACGGCAAAGATGTCAAGCGCAGCAAGCACTACGTACGTGTGGTCAACGACCGCGCTTTCGAACGTGTGAGGAGCTATCTTGCCGAGGGTGATATCCTCTATGGAGGGCGTACCGATGCTGCCGAGCGCTTCATCGAACCTACGCTGCTTGATATGCACATCCATCTTTCTGACAGTGACGCTGATGTGAAGGCTAATACCAAAGAGGTGTTGACAGAAGAAATCTTTGGTCCTGTATTCCCAATTCTCACCTTTAATGATATAAGTGAGGTGACCGAATATATTACTCGTCGCGAAAAGCCGCTGGCCTTTTACTACTTTGGCCGAGAGGCTGATGGGTGGAATATCATTCATCACACCTCATCGGGAGGGGCCTGCATCAACGATACTATAATGCATATTGCCAATGAACACATACCTTTCGGTGGAGTAGGCAATTCGGGAATGGGCGCTTATCATGGGGAGGAAAGTTTCCGTGTGTTCTCGCACCGTCGTTCTGTCGTGGCTACGGGCACGTGGATTGACCTTCCCTTCCGATATATGCCCTACAAAATGTTTGGACTGGTGAAGAAGATTGTCTGATTAGAGGACTTAAAAAACGCAAAAATCTTTGTAGTATTAAATAAACACATTACTTTTGTCAAAAGTAAGAATCTATTGACTATGAAGATGAAACCTGTATTTGCTCTTGCTGTGATAGCACTCATCAGTCTCACTGTTAAGGCCGAGACCTATCTGCTGACCTTGCAGGAGAGCATCGAACTGGCCAAGGAGAAGAGCTATACCATGCGTAATTTGCAGGAAGACCTCAAGATTGCCGAGTATAACTTGAAGTCGGCCACCAGCAGTTTGAAGACGCATATCGACTTCAGCCTCACGATGCCCGAGTTCAACCAAACCGTCCGTACATGGGACGATACTACAGGTGTGTCGTTCTACTCCATCAAGCGTATGGACTATGGCGGCATGGTAACGGTAAACCAGCCCTTGATTACCAATGGTAACATCTATTGGGAGACAAGTCTGAATAGCTACGACGATTTCTATAATCGCGACCGATCGGCTACATTCAATACGCGCCTTCGCTTGCGACAGCCTATTGATGCGCTTTATGGATACAATGCCATACGTTCGTCGCTCAGGTCGGCACGGCTCGACTATGAACGCAGCAGCAAGTCATTTCGTCGCGAAGAACTGAATCTCGTGTACCGTGTGAGCAATAGCTATTATAACCTGCTTTCCTTGCAACGCAGTACCGAGATTGCCTTGCTCGACTATGAACGCCAAACCGAGGCCAATGAGATAGCACAGAACAAGTATGCATCGGGACTCATCCGCGAGGTAGATGCTCTGCAGATGGAAGTAGATCTTGCCGAAGCACAAAACAGCTACGAGATGGCACTCATCAATCAAGAGTCGGCTATCAACAGTTTCAAGGAACTTCTCGGTATAGAACTGACCGACAGTGTAATCTTGAAAGACGAGCTGAAATATAATGTTATCACCGTAGATGCCGACAAAGCCGTGGAGTATGCCCTGAATAATCGTATAGAGTTGCGTGAACGTGATATTGCCATTGAGCAGCAGCAGATGGCAATCCGCCAGCGCAAGGCTGAAGGTATGGTGCGCGGATACTTTGATGCTTATGTGCAGAAGACAGGAACGAGCATGGACGATATGAATACCACTTATGGCAATACTCTACGTACTTCGGCCAATGATTTTATAGATCGTCCTATAAACTATGGTGTAGGTCTCACGGTTTCTGTGCCACTTCTGGATTGGGGTGAGAACAAGGCTCGTGTGCGTGCTGCCGAAGCTCGCCAACGCCAGAACTACTTGGCCAAGGAGGAGTTAGAACGCAGCATCGAGACCGAGATACGCAATGCCGTGGCCCAGCTTAACAACAATCTCAAGCGCCTGCAACTGCTCGAGAAGAATGTGGTAATTGCCGAGAAGAGCTTTGCCATAACCCTCCAGCGTTTCACCGATGGCGACATTGACAGCCAGACCTTGGCCTTGGAGCGCAATCGTCTCAACAGCGCCTATCGCAACCACCTGAGTGCCTACATCGCTTATCAACTCAGTCTCGCCGACATCATGCGCAAGACGCTCTACGACTTCGAGAAGGACGAGCCGGTGATGTAAATCTGTCAAGGGGTAGTTGCATCATCAACAAGACGTGGTGGAAAACAAGTGGAAAACTTGGCGCTTTAAGTTTTGGTATTTCGCTTGGTTTGCACTACTTTTGTCATCGCTCAAAAAACATGACATAAAATCAAAATATGGCAACAACATCAACCCGACAACCCCGAAAAACTGCAGCGGCACGTTCTGTGAGGCAGACCGATGACTATGGACACCTGCAGCCGCAGGCACCTGAGCTCGAAGCGGCCGTACTGGGCGCCCTGATGATTGAAAAGGATGCGTATCCGCTCATCAGTGAGATTCTCAAACCGGAGTCTTTCTATGAACACCGCCACCAGCTGCTCTACAAGGCGATACAAACTTTGGCGATAGGGCAGAAGCCTATCGATATGCTCACCGTGGCCGAGCAGTTGCGCTTTACGGGCGAACTGGAGGAGGTGGGCGGACCTGTCTATATTGCCCAGTTGGCAGGTAAGGTGAACTCATCGGCACATATCGAGTATCATGCACGCATCATTGCGCAGAAGTTTCTCGCTCGCGAGCTGATTACCTTCACAAGCGGTATCCAGACCAAGGCGTTCGACGAGACGCAAGATGTGGAGGACCTCATGCAGGAGGCCGAGGGCAAGCTCTTTGCCATCTCGCAGCAGAACATGAAGAAGGACTATACCCAAATCAATCCTGTCATCCAGGCGGCATACGACCAGCTGAAGATTGCCGCTTCGCGCGACTCGGGATTGAGTGGCCTTTCTACCGGTTTCTACGAGTTGGACAAGTATACCTCGGGATGGCAGAACTCCGACCTTGTCATCATTGCTGCCCGTCCGGCCATGGGTAAGACGGCGTTTGTGCTTTCGATGGCCAAGAACATTGCCGTGAACAATCGTGAGCCGGTAGCCATGTTCTCACTTGAGATGAGCAACGTGCAGTTGGTAAACCGTCTCATCTGTAACGTGTGCGAGATTTCGGGTGAGAAGATCAAGAGCGGTCAGCTCGCTCCCTACGAGTGGGGCCAGCTCGACAGTAACATCAATGCCTTGGTGGATGCTCCGCTCTATGTGGACGACACGCCTTCGCTCTCCATCTTCGAGTTGCGTACGAAGGCACGCCGTCTGGTGCGCGAGCATGGTGTGAAACTCATCATCATCGACTACCTCCAGCTGATGAATGCCTCGGGAGCCTCGTTCGGCAGCCGTCAGGAAGAGGTGAGTACCATCTCCCGTTCGCTCAAGGGATTGGCCAAGGAACTCAACATTCCCATCATTGCACTCAGTCAGTTGAACCGTGGTGTAGAGAGCCGTGAGGGTATCGAGGGTAAGCGTCCTCAGTTGAGCGACCTGCGTGAGTCGGGAGCCATCGAGCAGGATGCCGATATGGTATGCTTTATCCATCGTCCCGAGTACTATAAGATATACCAGGATGAGAAGGGCAACGACCTCCATGGCGTGGCCGAGATTATCATCGCCAAGCACCGTAACGGTGCGGTAGGGGATGTGCGCCTACGCTTCGTTGGTCAGTTTGCCCGCTTCCAGAACCTCGAGGACGAGAGCTTGGCTCCGCTGCCCGAGGATGCCGTGCTGGGCTCGAAGATGAACAACCGCAATCGTCATCAGCCCAATGGCAATGACCAATATATCGGTATGCCCCCTGTGCCGCCTCCTGCGGCTCCAGGCAATCCGTTCCCGATGGGAGGGGTTTCGGAGGAGATGCCGTTCTAAAACGAAACGAGATATTTCCAAGACAATGAATTTATTCAGTTAATCCATTGTAAATGAGTTTGATAGGTGAGGATTTGCTGCTTTTTAGTGGCAAATCCTTGCGTTTTATACGATTTCCTATACTTCGGGGTGCAATTATGCGATTCTCGCCCTATTTGGGAAATTTACCTCTATAGAGCATACCTTTTGTTTATAAACGGAATCAGCGGGAGACATCTCTTTGATTATTATTGTAATCTTTTCAGGCTTTATAAATGTAAATTGTAAATAGAATGGGGGAGTGGTTCACTCTTCTGCATAAGTGTATACATGAATATACAATAGGATGTGTATCGATGTAAATTGAGTGGAGTTAGCGGATTGAATATTTTATATGTTCCTATAATTATTAGATAATATTAAGATTCTCAGTATAGTTAGAAGTATTTTATTAAAGTTTTTTACCGAACATTTTGCATGTATGTGTATTATGGCTTCAAAATCGCGATTATATCCACTTTTATCAATTATTATGCATTATAGATAAATAAGTTACGTGGAATAAATAAAGTTAATTATACCGCATAACCACTGCTGCTATATAGATTAGCTGTTTGTGAATTTACATTTGTGTTTCTTTCGGGATTACAATATACAATCTAATGTTTAGAAATATAAATTGCAAATGTAATCAAAAGTGTTTATCTTTGTAACGTTGTTTACTGTACGAAAATATCACAAAAATAAACCGATGAGAGAGCGTATTAAAGAAATCATTGAGCGTGAAGGCATGGGGCAAAGCCAGTTTGCCGATTATATAGGCGTTAACCGTCCCACCTTGTCACATATCCTTGCTGGTCGCAACAATCCGAGCATGGAGGTCGTGATGAAGATACATCAGAAGTTCCCCAAGATCAATATCCTGTGGCTTCTCGATGGTATGGGTTCGTATGAGGGCGATGCTGTGGCCGACTATCCCAGCGGTACCTTGATGGAAGACCGCACAGCCGATGCAGCAGCCCCCCTATCGTCGGCTTACATGCAGTCGGCCCCCTCTTCTCCTGTAGCAGACGGACAGCCTCAATCGCGCTTCTATCAGGGTGAATTGTTCGCTGAGAATCCCGTATTTGCGGCCGAGAGTACAGGCGCTGCCAAAAATCGCAAGGAAATGCCGCTTCAGACACCCCAAAAAGCACCTTATCTGTCTGATACACAGATTGAATATGCTCGAAAATCTTTGCAGCGAAAAATCGTCGAAATAAAAATCTTCTTCGATGACGGCACGTACGAGACGTTTAGGCCGTAGGGAGTTAAGAGTTTTTATTAGGAATTGACTTTAGAAGTCATCTGTGTAATCCGTGGTTATTGAAGACCCGGATTACACAGATGATTTTATTTTAGTCAAAAGAAATAATCCGAGAAATCTGTGGTTTAGAGTTGAGAATTAATTCACATCGTCAACTGTTATCAATAGCGACAGCGCGGAGGTTTTCGTCATCGTTTTCATTCTCGTCCTTCGGTTAAGTTCACTGCTCTAAGCTCATCGCTCATCAAACTCCAGTGACAGCTGTTCCCATGTACTGTGTCGTGTGTCGTCGTTCTCTTCGTCGCGTGGGTTCGACACCGATAGCCCGATGAGCCGTATGGGATGTTCATGGTACTCCACTTCGGTGAGCAGCCGTTTGGCGAGAGGCAGTATCACCTTCATGCGCGTCAGCTCCTTGTCTTGGGTGACGCTGCGTGTTATCTGTGTGAAGTCGTGAAACTTTATCTTCAGCGTTAGCGTATTGCCACGAAACTCCTTCTCCTTCAGTCGGCGTATGAGCTCTTCGGCTGTGTGGTATAGTTCCACAATCACTGCTGCCCGCGTGTGAATATCATGCTCCAGCGTACGTTCACACCCAATGGATTTTCGTACACGCACCGCCTCCACAGACCTCAGGTCGATTCCTCGCGAGAAGTCATAGTAAAGCTTTCCCATCTTTCCAAACTCACGTGTGAGTCCGTCGATAGACCACTCGCTCAAGTCTTTTCCGTTGTGTATGCCCAAGGTATGCATCCGCCGTGCCGTTACCTTGCCCACGCCCCAAAAACTCTCTATGGGCAGTCGGGCTATGAAGTCGAGCGCATGGTCGGGATGAATGGTACACAATCCATCGGGCTTGCGGTAGTCCGAAGCTATCTTGGCGAGAAACTTATTGTACGACACGCCTGCCGAGGCCACCAATCCCAGTTCCTCACGTATCCTCCGTTTTATCTCGCGTGCAATGTCTATGGCGAGAGGCATGCCCTTCTTGTTGTCCGTGACATCGAGGAACGCCTCGTCCAATGCCAAAGGCTCTATTATATCGGTATATTCGCGGAATATCTCATGTATCTGGTCCGAGACCTCTTTATATACTTCCATGCGTCCAGGCACGAACACCAGTTCGGGGCACAGGCGCATGGCCTTGAGCGATGCCATTGCTGAGCGCACCCCATACTTGCGTGCCTCGTAGCTTGCTGCCGACACCACGCCCCGCTCCCCGGCATGACCCACAGCCACAGGGCGTCCGCGCAGCTCGGGGTTGTCGCGCTGCTCCACCGATGCGTAGAAGGCATCCATGTCAATGTGTATGACCTTCCGCTTTGTCATGTTGTTATTGTATGGTATGAGTCATGTGGTTCGGTGTTATGCAAATATAGTGCGAAATAATGGAATATACAAGGTATTCAGACAAACAAAAGGGAGCATCTTTGGATGCTCCCTTTTATCAATGTGTAAAATTGTACAGATTGTACTTAAATTAAGAAGCCGAGCAGTACACCGGCGGCACAGGCCGAACCGATAACACCGGCTACGTTGGGACCCATGGCATTCATGAGCAGGTAGTTGGTGGGGTCGGCCTTTTGACCCTCGTCGTGAGAGATACGCGCTGCCATAGGTACGGCCGATACGCCGGCATTACCGATGAGCGGGTTGATCTTCTTGCCCTTCGGGAGGAAGAGGTTCATGAACTTCACGAACAATACGCCGCTGGCGGTAGCGATGATGAAGGCGGTGATACCTACGAGCAGAATCTTCAGTGTTGAGGGGGTGAGGAACTCGCTGGCCTGAGTCGAAGCACCTACGGTAAGACCGAGGAGGATGGTGACGCAGTTGATCAGCGGACCCTTGGCGGCTTCGGCCAGACGACCGGTAACACCGCTTACGTTCAATAGATTACCGAAGAAGAGCATACCCAAGAGGGGCAATCCGCTCGGCACGATGAAGGCGGTGAGCAGCAGACCTACGATGGGGAAGATGATCTTCTCAGTCTGTGATACCTGACGGGGAGCCTCCATGCGGATGAGACGCTCCTTCTTGGTGGTGAGCAGGCGCATGATGGGACGCTGGATCACAGGCACGAGGGCCATGTAGGAGTAGGCACACACAGCGATGGCACCCATGAGGTTGGGAGCGAGCTTCGACGACAGGAAGATGGCGGTAGGACCATCGGCACCACCGATGATGGCGATACCTGCTGCCTGGTCGGGCTCAAAACCGAGCGCAAGTGCAATGATATAAGCTGCGAAGATACCAAACTGGGCAGATGCACCCACGAGCATCATCTTCGGGTTGGCGATGAGCGGACCAAAGTCGGTCATGGCTCCAATGCCGAGGAAGATGAGGGGAGGATACCAACCGGTCTTCACACCTTGATAGAGGATATTGAGCACAGAACCCTCTTCGTACAAGCCGATTTCGAGTCCAGCATCGGCCTTGAAGGGGATGTTACCCAAGATGATACCAAATCCTATGGGCACGAGTAGCAGCGGCTCCCAGCCCTTCTTGATGGCCAGTGTGATGAAAAGGCATCCCACCAGAATCATCACGATATGTCCCCCCGTAGCATTGGCAAAACCGGTGTATTGCCAGAAGTCTACGAGGTTGTTTCCGATAAAGTTGAAAAAGTCGTTCATAACTTATGATTTTATCCCAATGTGATAATATCTGTTCCTTCAGCGATAGACTGACCCTTCTCTACGTTGATAGAAACAACCTTGCCTTCGCGGTCGGCATTGATGTTGTTCTCCATCTTCATAGCCTCGAGGATAGCTACGGTCTGGCCCTTGGCTACAGCGTCGCCCACCTTTACCTTAATGTCGAGGATGACACCAGGGAGCGGAGCCTTGATACCGGCACCACCAGCTGCAGGGCGTGGAGCATGTGCAGCAGCGGGTGCGGGTGCTGCAGCAGGAGCGGCAGCGGGGCGTGCTACGGGTTTGGTTACTGCGGGTTTGGCGGGCTTGTCGAGTTCTACCTCGTATGACTTACCGTTCACGGTGACGTTAGCCTTGTTACCCTCGAGTTCTTCTACGGTTACGTTATACTCGTTACCGTTGATTTTGTATTTATATTCTTTCATTGTCTTTAATGAGGCCTCTCCAAATCCTCCCAAGGAGGAGCTTTCCGACATCGCGGAAGTAAGAGGACTTTTTAATTAGTTACTATTCTAATATTTGTAATGGATTCCGAGTCACCCCTCCTTGGGAGGGGCAGGGGGAGGCCATTAATGATACGGATACGGATGTGAGTGAGTATGCGTGAGCATGTGCCAGCTTGACTCGCCACCATCGATGGTGAGGATGTCGCTCTCCTCGTCGTGCACGTTGCCAAAGTGTTCGTACAATGCCATGCAGATGGCTGCCATCTCTTCATCGGCTTTACCATTCTTAGCGACAGATGCAGCCTTGGGAGCAGGGGATGCAGTCTTGGCGGAAGCTTTCTTTGTGCTTGAAATGGTGCTTGCAAAAATCTTACCGATGAGGGCGAAGAGCCACCACAGGATGGCGAGGGCAGAGAATACCACTGCCATACACATCACGGTCATACCGAGGCCGAGGCTGTCCATACGTTTGAACTTGGCCACCTTGCCTTCGCCCTGCTCTACGATATTGGTAGCGGCAGGGGTCACATTCTCGGCCTCTACGATACGCCACTCGCCAATACCGTCCTTTGCACGGGCCCATGACTGGTTCTCACCGAGGGCGGGTACAGTGATAGAGTCGAGCAGGGTGGTACCGTTGGCAT
>JBGVOS010000020.1:0-6786 GCA_045126595.1 Bacteroidaceae bacterium
AGAGCGAACAGTATACCATTGATGTCCTTGCTGACATTTTGAATAAGCATTTCCCCGAACTGAAAATAGTGAAAACATCATATAATACAAACCCGATAAATTATTTGTAACTATGGCAAAAGAAATCAAAAAAGATCTGCAGGAATACACTGTGGAAGAAAAATTGAAATCTCTCTACCAGTTGCAGCTCATCTTCTCGGAGATTGACCGCATTAAGACACTTCGCGGTGAACTCCCTCTCGAAGTGCAGGACCTCGAGGATGAAGTTGCTGGACTAAGAACTCGTATCGGCAATATCACCGGTAGCATTGAAGAGATTAAGCAAGAGGAAAGCAGACGTCGTGCCAAGATTGAAGAGGCTAAGGCGATGATTGAAAAATATACTCAGGACCAAAATAATGTACGTAACAATCGCGAGTACGACCTCTTGGCCAAGGAGATTGAGTTTCAGACCCTCGAGGTGGAGTTCTGTGAGAAGAAGCTTCGTCAGTATGCTGCCGATTTGAAGGCTAAGAACGAGGATATTGATCGTACTAATGCATTGCTCGAGGAACGTATCGGTGCACTTGATGACAAGCGCAATGAACTCGAGGAAATTGTGTCGGAAACAAAGGAGGAGGAAGAGAAACTTCGTGATCGCGCCAAGGTTCTTGAAGGTACCATTGAACCTCGTTTGTTGCAGTCATTCAAACGTATCCGTAAGAACACACGCAACGGTCTCGGTGTAGTGTACGTACAGCGTGATGCTTGTGGCGGTTGCTTCAATAAGATTCCGCCCCAGCGACAGCTTGACATCAAGATGCGTAAGAAAATTATTGTATGTGAGTACTGTGGACGTATCATGATTGACCCTGAATTGGCAGGTGTAAAGGAAACTACTGTACAGGCTCCCGAGAAAAAGACTCGCAAACGCGCTATTCGTAAGAAAGGCGATGAGGCTTCTGCTGAGTAATTAAGCTTGACATCTTTATAATTATATCGAAGCGACATCATTTTGAATGGTGTCGCTTTGTGTGTGTATTTAAATTAGCTTTTATGTTTGTAAAATCTACTTTGCAAATATTCTAATATTTGTGCCGTTTTATTGGAATTTATTTTGTACTTTTGCCGTTCATAAGAAAAATATATCAAATAACTATTTATAACATGGAAAAGAACATACAGGAATTGACCGAAAAGATGTTTCGGGATGGAGTAGAGAAGGGCAACGAAGAGGCTGCACGCATCGTGGCTGCTGCCAATGCCCAGGCTACCGAGATTGTAGAGAAGGCACGCAAGGAGGCTGAGGCTCTCATCGCTGCTGCTCAGAAGCAGGCCGGCGAGTTGATGGACAACACCAAGTCGGAGCTCCGCTTGTTTGCTGGCCAGTCAGTAAATGCACTCAAGAGCGAGGTGGCAACCCTCGTATCAGACAAGGTAGTGGGCGATGCCGTGAAGGAACTCACCGCTGACAAGGAGGTGATGGGTAAGTTTGTTGTTGCACTCGCCGAGAAATGGGTGGCCGACGAGCCTATCGTAATCTCTACTGCTGATGCCGCTACACTGAAGAAGTACTTCGCCGCTAAGGCCAAGGCATTGCTCGACAAGGGCGTGACCATCGAGGAGGTGAACGGCCAGAAGGCACTCTTCACTATCCAGCCTGCCGACGGCTCTTATAAGGTGAACTTCGGTGAAGAGGAGTTTGTAAACTTCTTCAAGTCATTCCTCCGTCCCGAGTTGGTTGAGATGTTGTTTTGATTATGAAACAAAACTATTATTATCTCATTGCCGGACTGCCCGAGCTGTCACTCGATGACAACAAGCTGAACCTCACCGTGCGTGACTTCCGCGAGTTGTACTATCCCGAGCTGGCTGCTGATGACCGTGCACTGCTCGACCTCGTGTACTTGAGCTACGACAATGCCAACCTCCTGTTATTAATAAAGGATAAAGAGGCACAGCTTGGCGAAGAGGGCTTGTATACACGTGACGAGCTGCTCGCCATCATCGAGGCTGCTCGTGCCGAGGAGGCTCCCGAGTGCAAATGTCCTCGCTACATGTACGACTTCGTGGTTGAAAGCGAGAGCGAGGAGAACGCTGCCGAGGGCCAGTTCCTCGAGGATCGCTTGGCACAGCTCTACTACGCACATGCCATGAATCAGGGCAATGCATTCGTAGCACGTTGGTTTGAGTTCAACCTTAACCTCAACAACTTCCTCACCGCTATCACTGCCCGTCGCTACAAGCTCGATGCCAAGTCACTCATCGTGGGCGACAACGAGGTGGCCAAGGCATTGCGCACATCCAACAGCCGTGACTTCGGCTTGACCGGTGTGATGGACTCATTCGAGGAGATCCTGCGCATCAGCGAGATTGAAAACCTCGTGGAGCGCGAGCGCCGTCTCGATGTGTTTAAGTGGGAGTGGATGGAGGAGGCTTCGTTCTTCGACTACTTCAGTGTCGAGAAGCTGTTCTCGTTCCTCATCAAGGTGCAGATTATCGAGCGTTGGATCAGTCTTGATGCCGAGGCTGGAGGCGAGATGCTGCGTAGCATGATTCAGCAATTGAAGGACGAGGTGAAGGTGCCTCAGGAGTTTACTATAAATAATAAGAAATAAACAGATATATGGCTACAACAGGAAAAGTTAAAGGCGTTGTCCAGAACTTGGTGACGCTGACAGTAGACGGTCCCGTGGCACAGAACGAAATCTGCTACATCACCACCGGTGGCGACAAGCTCATGGCCGAGGTGCTCAAGGTAGTGGGCAGCGACGTGTTTGTGCAGGTGTTTGAGAGCACACGTGGATTGAAGGTGGGTGCGCCTGCCGAATTTACCGGACACATGCTCGAGGTTACACTCGGCCCCGGTATGCTCTCAAAGAACTACGACGGTCTGCAGAACGACCTCGACAAGATGGATGGCGTATTCCTCAAGCGCGGACAGTACACCTATGCGCTTGACGACGAGCGCAAGTGGCTCTTCAAGCCCCTCGCAAAGGTTGGCGACAAGGTGAAGGCTTCAGATTGGCTCGGTGCTGTGGAGGAGAACTCACAGCCCCTGAAAATCATGGTACCCTTCCAACAGAAGGGTGTATGCACCGTGAAGTCTATCGTGGCTGAGGGCGAGTACACTATCCAGGACACTATCGCTGTGCTCACCGATGAGAATGGCGAGGAGGTAAAGGTGAACATGATTCAGCGCTGGCCCGTTAAGGTGCCCATGACCAACTATGTGGACAAGCCCCGTCCCTTCAAGTTGCTCGAGACTGGTGTACGTGTTATCGACACCGTGAACCCCATCGTTGAGGGTGGTACCGGCTTCATCCCCGGTCCCTTCGGTACGGGTAAGACCGTACTCCAGCACGCCATTTCAAAGCAGGCCGAGGCCGACATCGTAATCATCGCGGCTTGTGGTGAGCGTGCCAACGAGGTAGTGGAAATCTTCACCGAGTTCCCCGAACTCATCGACCCCCACACCGGTCGCAAGCTGATGGAGCGTACCATCATCATCGCCAATACTTCTAACATGCCCGTAGCTGCCCGTGAGGCATCAGTATACACCGCTATGACCATGGCCGAGTATTACCGCTCAATGGGTCTTCGTGTATTGCTCATGGCCGACTCTACTTCACGTTGGGCACAGGCGTTGCGTGAGATGTCTAACCGTATGGAGGAGCTCCCTGGCCCCGATGCGTTCCCCATGGATATCTCATCTATCATCTCCAACTTCTACGGCCGTGCCGGTTACGTAACCTTGAACAACGGTGAGGTAGGCTCTGTAACCTTCCTCGGTACCGTATCACCTGCCGGTGGTAACCTCAAGGAACCTGTGACTGAGAACACCAAGAAGGTAGCCCGCTGCTTCTACGCCCTCGAGCAGGAGCGTGCCGACAAGAAGCGCTACCCCGCTGTGAACCCCATCGACTCATACTCCAAGTATCTTGAGTACCCCGAGTTCGAGGCCTATATCTCTAAGCGCATCAATGACCAGTGGATTGAGAAGGTCAACGAAATCAAGACCCGCTTGCTCCGTGGTAAGGAGATTGCCGAGCAGATCAACATCCTCGGTGACGACGGTGTACCTGTAGAGTATCACGTAGTATTCTGGAAGTCAGAGCTTATCGACTTCGTTATCTTGCAGCAGGATGCATTCGACGACATCGACTCAGTGAGTTCAATGGAGCGTCAGGAGGACATCGTGAACATGGTGATGGGCATCTGCCACACTGAGTTCGAGTTCGATAACTTCCTCGATGTAATGAACTTCTTCAAGCGTGTCATCAACATCTGCAAGCAGATCAACTACTCAGAGTACAAGTCAGACAAGTACAACGAGTACATGAAGCAGCTCGACGAGTTGATAGCAACGAAAAAAAGTTAAGAGTTAAGAGTTAAAAGTTAAGAGTTTGACAATTAATTTTCAATTCTCAATTCTCAATTTTCAATTAGAAAAATTATGGCAACAAAAGCATTTCAAAAGATATATACAAAGATCAGTCAGATTACCAAGGCCACTTGCTCACTGAAGGCAACAGGCGTTGGTTATGACGAGCTTGCCACTATCGACGGCAAGTTGGCACAGGTGGTAAAGATTGCCGGAGACGAGGTTACCCTCCAGGTGTTTGAGGGTACAGGCGGTATCCCCACCAATGCCGAAGTGGTGTTCCTCGGCAAGGCTCCTTCGCTCAAGGTGAGCGACCAGTTGGCCGGCCGTTTCTTCGATGCCTATGGTAACGCTATCGACGGCGGTCCTCAGATCGAAGGTAAGGAAGTGGAGATTGGCGGTCCCTCGGTGAACCCCGTGCGTCGTAAGCAGCCCTCTGAGCTCATTGCGACTGGTATCGCCGGTATCGACCTTAACAATACCCTCGTGTCAGGTCAGAAGATTCCCTTCTTCGCCGACCCCGACCAACCCTTCAACCAGGTGATGGCTAATGTGGCTCTCCGTGCCGAGACCGACAAGATTATCCTCGGTGCCATGGGTATGACCAACGACGACTACCTCTACTTCAAGAATGTGTTCTCTAACGCTGGTGCGCTCGACCGTATCATCAGCTTCATCAACACTACAGAGAATCCCCCTGTAGAGCGTCTGTTGATTCCCGATATGGCCCTCACCGCTGCCGAGTACTTCGCTGTGGAGAAGAACGAGAAGGTGCTTGTGCTCCTCTCTGATATGACCTCGTATGCCGACGCCCTGGCTATCGTGTCGAACCGTATGGACCAGATTCCTTCTAAGGACTCTATGCCCGGGTCGCTCTACTCAGACTTGGCTAAGATCTACGAGAAGGCCGTGCAGTTCCCCTCAGGTGGTTCTATTACCATCATCGCTGTGACCACACTGTCAGGTGGAGACATCACACACGCTGTGCCCGATAACACCGGTTACATCACCGAGGGTCAGCTCTTCCTCCGTCGCGACAGCGATATCGGTAAGGTTATCGTAGACCCCTTCCGCTCACTCTCACGTCTGAAGCAGCTCGTGTCGGGTAAGAAGACCCGTAAGGACCATCCGCAGGTGATGAACGCTGCCGTACGTCTCTATGCCGACGCCGCCAACGCCAAGACCAAGATGGAGAACGGTTTCGACCTCACCGACTACGATGAGCGTACACTCGACTTTGCCAAGGACTACTCAAACCAGCTCCTGGCTATCGACGTCAACCTCAACACCACCGAGATGCTCGACGTTACTTGGGGCTTGTTTGGCAAGTACTTCCAGCCCGAAGAGGTTAACATCAAACGTGAGTTGGTAGAGCAGTATTGGCCGAAAAACTAATTGAAAATTGAGAATTGAAAATTGAAAATTGGTCTTCGGATGAATTAGAATTATTGGAAGAGCATGCTGTGCTATTAACTTTCAACTTTCAATTTTCAACTTTCAATTCAAAAAAATAAAAATAACGTGGCTATAAAATTTCAATATAACAAGACGTCACTTCAGCAGATAGAGAAGCAGCTCAAGGTACGTCAGCGCACCCTGCCTATTATCAAAAATAAGGAGAGTGCCCTGCGTATGGAGGTGAAGAAGTGCAAGGAGGATGTACGCCGCCTGGAGGCCCAGCTCGAAGAGCAGATTCAGGCCTACGAGTACATGTTTGCCCTTTGGAACGAGTTCGACGCTTCGCTTATCGGCGTGAAGGATGTGCATCTTGATGTGAAGAAGATAGCCGGTGTACGAGTTCCCGTGTTGGGCGATGTCGACTTCGATGTCAAGCCCTTCAGCCTCTTTGGCGCTCCCAAGTGGTACTACGATGGCATCAACCTCCTCCAGGGGTTGGCCAAGACCGCCTTGGCGAGTGAGTTTATGGAGGCCAAGCTGGGACTGCTCGAACATGCCCGTAAGAAGACCACTCAGAAGGTGAACCTCTTCGAGAAGGTGCAGATACCCGGATATCAGGATGCAGTGCGTAAGATAAAGCGCTTCATGGAAGACGAGGAGAACCTTTCCAAGTCATCACAGAAGATCCTGAAGACGCTGTTGGAAAAACGTGCCGAGCCGGTGACACAGCCCGACGAAGCACTTAACGAGATGGAGGAAGTACTATGATAACAAGAATGAAGAAACTCACGTTCCTCGTATTCTATAAAGAGTATCAGGAATTCCTCGAACGCTTGGGCGAGCTCGGCGTGCTCCACGTGGTGGAGAAGCAGCAGGGTGCGCTCGACAATGCTGAGGTGCAGGAACAGATGCGTCTGCTCTCACGCTACGCTGCAGCCATTGAGGCTTTGGAGAAAGTAGGAAGCCTCACCCCATCCCTCTCCCAAGGAGAGGGGGCTTCAAAGTCCGTGATGGATGAGTTACCC
>JBGVOS010000021.1:0-8643 GCA_045126595.1 Bacteroidaceae bacterium
CGCAAATCAGAGCCGTCCGATTTTTCTGCCGCAAGGCTCCGATAATTCTATCAAAAGGCTCTGATAAATCCATCGGACGGCTCTGATTTTTCTATGCGAAGTAAGCCAATCTGCCGCGCATGACCAAGAAAATCACCGACGGGTGATATCCTCGGTGATTTTTTAACAATTGGCTATCGACACTCTAGCAACTCGTTTAGTGTAGCCGCTATACGGTACATCCGCTCGTATGCTTGTCGGCTGATGCCATAGACGGTATCGTAGCGCCACTCCGTGAAGGGGCGCACATACATTGTGCGCGAGATGCCCTTCAGCGACTGGTAGCTGAGTGGCACACGATATTCCTCTGTGGGAAACACCTCCTCCATATAACAGCAGAAACCGCGGTAGTCTGTCCCATCGGGATAGATACCACGGTCTACCAATATGCGGAATATCGCCTGCCAGTGCACCTTGCGAGTGACGAGGTAGCGCCCGTCAAGTCCTCTGTAGTTCATTAGTTTACTTAGACTTTCCGCGATGTCTGTAGCCCCCTCTCCTCTTGGAGAGGGTTGGGGTGAGGCCACTCTTGCTTCAATTTTTTTTCACTCTGTCACACAGTAGTGCCAGTTCATGTTCCAACGCATCCATGCGTGCTAACAATAGTTTGATTTGTTGTTCCATAAGTTTTGACAGATAAGTTTATACTATAAACGGATGCCGCCAAGTATGCTTGGCGACATCCGTACACATGTTTACTAATTACTACGCACACTTCTTCACAGAGACATACGCAGTGGGGGAGCGGTGATGTGCCGCTATGCTTTGTTCTGTTTGGCTAAACTCTTTAATGGGGATGCGGAGACATTGCGCTTGCCCCTTACAGTGCCATGAGCACCAGTATCTGTGCCGTCACCACGCGCAGGAACATCGTGAGCGGGTAGACGGTAGAATAGGCTACTGAGGCCTGGTTGTTACCGCATATCTCGTTGCTGTAGGCCAGGGCGGGAGGGTCGGTCATGGCACCCGAGATGAGACCCGCGATGGTGAAGTAGCTGAGCTTGCACTTCACACGAGCGATGACGCCGATGATGAGGCAAGGCAGTGTGGTAATGAGGAAGCCGTAGAGAATCCACCAGTAACCACCATTGAGCACGGTGTCCACGAAGCCGTCGCCCGCACCGATACCTACCGAAGCGAGGAAGAGCGTGATACCTATCTGGCGTATCATCTTATTGGCCGAGGAGGTGGTGTAGGTCACCATCTTCATCTGCGGGCCGAACTTGCTGATGAGGATACTCACGATGAGCGGACCGCCTGCGAGGCCGAGCTTCACGGGTACGGGCACGTTGGGGATGAAGATAGGCAGTGAGCCGAGCACCACACCCAGGGCGATGCCGAGGAAGATGGCGGTGAGGTTGGGCTCTTCGAGGCGCTTCACCGAGTTGCCCATGAGCTTCGAAATCTTCTCTATGCTCTCGGGCTTACCCACCACGACCACGCGGTCGCCCAGCTGGAGCAGCAGGTGCGGGTCGGCGATGAGGTCGACACCGGCACGCGAGATGCGCGAGATGGTGACGTTGAAGGTCTGGCGCAGCTTGAGGTCACCCAAACGCTTGCCGTTGATCTGGGGATTGGTGATGATGAAGCGGTCAGCGGTAAGGTTGTTGGCCTCGATGGCATCCCACTCGGCCATGTTCATGTCGATACGGGGACCGATGAGCAGGGTCAACGCCTCGAGTTCAAGCGGAGAGGCTACGATAAACACCTTGTCGCCCATGCCCAGTGTGGTGGTCGACTCGGCCAGCTCAATGTCGTGGGTACGCTCGTGGAGCACACGGGTGATGACGCACTTGCGGCCGAAGAGTTCGTTGATCTCACGGACGGTGTGTCCGCACATCGATTCGTTGTGTACCTCAAGTGTAATGGCTTCGAGCTGCTCGGCATTCTCCTTGTTGCGCTCCATCATGATGCGGCGCTCGTTGTCGAAGTTGACGCGGAAGATATGCTTCAAGACGATGATGCTCAGGATGATACCCACCACGCCGAGGGGATAGGCCACGGCATAGCCCTGTGCGATGGTAGCGTTGCTCTGGCCCGTCATGTCGAAGTAGGTCTGCTGCGCAGCACCCAGTCCCGGAGTGTTGGTCACGGCACCGCTGAGCACACCCACCATGCTCACGAGGTCGGTACCCGTGATGAGGTGTATGGCATAGGCCGTGCAGCAGCCGAGGAGCACGATACCTGCTGCGAGCATGTTGAGCGTGACACCACCCTTGCGGAACGAGGAGAAGAATCCCGGGCCCACCTCAAGACCGATGCTATAGATGAAGAGGATGAGACCGAACTCCTTGACGAAGTGGGAGGTGGTGGCATCGAGCAGGAAGCCGAAGTGGCCCGCCACGATACCCACGAAGAGTATCCAGGTGACACCCAGCGACACGCTGCCAAACTTGATACGATTAAGCCCGAGGCCAATGGCGATGACGATGGCCACGATGAACACCGAGTGGGCCACGCCACTACCGGTGAAGAGGTTTACTAACCATTCCATGTTGCTTGTATTGTTTTTTATAGATTATACGACTACAGCCACTCCTTGACTCGTTCGCGTATGGCATTCGAGTCGCTCAACATCCGAATAAACTCCTGTGCAGAGTGCTTGCGGTAGGTGTTTTTCAGGCGATGCACGCAACCTGCCATCTCGTTCCCCGGGATATTCAAGGGGATGGCTTTGACTCCCTTCTCATTGTGGAGGGTTGCCTCGGATAGTATAGTTGCCAGTTTGCTTTGCCTTATCAGTTTCAAGAGGATATGCACTTCGTTCAACTCTATACGCACATTGGGGCGGAAATAGGATTTCGCCAACACCTGTTCCAATGCGTTGCGGGCTTGCAGACCTTTGGAGGGCATTGCCCAGTCAAACTTCTCCAGATCTTCGAGATGCACCTGTTCTAGCCCCGCCAGAGGGTGAGAGTCGCTGACGATGACTGACAGATGGTTGTCAAACAGGACGTGTGATTCTATATTTTCATACATTTGCGTAGGCTTGAAGGCCAAGACAAAATCCACTTTCTGTTGTTCCAGCATATCCATAAGCTCCTCCATCGTCTTGTAGAAGATGTTGAGTTTTACTTTAGGATATTGGTGCATGAAGTTGAGCAGGGTTTCTGTCAGGATGGAACTGAATGTGAAGGTAACGCCGATGTTCAGTGTTCCTGCAAGCAGTTTCTGCAAGTCCGAGATGCGCTCCACGCAGGTGTCTGCCGAATGCAGCGTTTGCTGCGCATAGGGGAGAATCTCTTGCCCGGCTTCTGTGAGGACTACTTTGTGGTTGTCCCTTTCGAACAGTAGTGTATTCAGTTCTTGCTCCAATTGTTTGATTTGATGCGAGAGGGTACTCTGCGTGATGAACAACTGGCGGGCAGCATCAGAGAAGTTCAGCGTCTCTGCTACTTTTGCAAAATACTTTAATTGTCTGAGTTCCATAAGTTATGCCTTTGGCTATGTCTACAGCCATCTTTCGAGGGTACAAAGGTATGTAAAGTTTGCATTGTAGTGAAGTATGTATTATGGTTTATTTCGATTGTGGATATTGAAATAATCACATTATAGCATCTTTTTTCAGAACGAAAGGGATGGGGTCACCCATCCCTTTTGCAATCGTTTTTCGCCAAATGATTTCTATACCACGAACATCGCTATCACCTGTATGAATAGGATGAGGAATACCATGGCGATGGGGTATACCGTAGCATAGGCCACACCGGGCATATTGCTGTCGACCATAGAGTCGGCTGCCACGAGTCCTGGGGTACTGGTCATACCACCAGTGATGGCTCCCATCATGTCCAACGGGTTAATCTTGAGCAGATAACGACCCACGAGCAAGGCTACAAACATGGGAATCAAGGTTACTGCCACGCCTACGGCAAACATGGTCAGTCCACTATCCTGGAAAGTCGCCACGAGGTTCTTACCAGCCGATGTGCCCACCTCGGCGAGGAAGAGCAGCAGACCCAATTGACGCAAGAGATGGTTGGATGCTCCCGACATGGTCCATAGAACAGGGCCAGTCTTACCCACGGCACCGAGAATCAAAGCCGTGATGAGTACGCCTCCTGTCAGTCCCGGTGAGAAAGACAGACTGCCACCGAGCGGGATATTCAGTTTGCCGAGCAATACACCCAATACGATACCGAGCGCGATGGGGAAGAAGTCGGTGTCGGACAATCGCTTGACATCATTGCCCAAGAGCTGTGTCACACCTGCCAATCCCTCCTTCTCGCCGACTACCGTCAGCTTGTCGCCAAACTTCAGCCTCAGGTCCGGCGAGGGCGATATGTCGATACCGCTACGGCGTACACGAGTCACCGTGCATCCATAGTTCTGCGACAGGTTGATATACCCTATAGTCTTGTTCACCACATCCTTCTTTGTCAACAGCAATTGTGCCACCTCTTGCGAGTGGTGCAGGGGGAGCTTCCCCTCCTCACGCTTGCCTATGAGCACGGCCAGCTTTGCCAACGCCTCTTCGGTGCCCACCGCCTGTATCGTGTCGCCCTCATGCAGTATGGTGGAGGCTTGCGGTATGATAATCTCCTTACCATGTTGTATGCGAGAGATGACAGCTCCTGTCATGGCACGTACATTCAGTTGCTGCAATGTGTTGCCGAATGCCATTCTATTGGTCACCTTGAAGATGCAGGTTGTCAGCTCGGGGTATTGCTCGCGTTGTTCTGCTTCCAGTCGTCTGGCCTCTTGCTGCAGGTCGATACGCCACATCTTGGGAAGCAGTTTGATGAAGAGGATTACACCGATAACACCAAACGGATAGGCCACACCATAAGCGATAGATGCCAACGGCGAATGGGTGCTGTCAATAGCCACAGCCAGACCGGGCGTACTGGTGAGTGCACCGGCTATAAGACCTACGATACTGGGTGTGTCCAGTCCCAGCAGGTACTTGAATCCGACAGCCGAGACACATGCCGAAGCGATAATCAGCAAGGCAATGATGATGAGTGATTTCCCCTTACTTCGGAAAGAATCGAAGAATCCCGGTCCGGCCTGTATGCCTATGGTGAAGATAAACAGCACCAGACCAAAGTTGCCCAATTCCTTGGGGATAACCACTCCGTAATGCCCGAAAAGCAATGCCACGAAGATGACAGCCGATACATCGAGAGATAACCCCTTGACCTTTATCCGCCCCAGCAAGAACCCCAAAGCTACGATAGCAAACAGCGAAAAGTAAGATGATTGTAACAGTTCTGTAAGTATGTTCATTGATTATTCTATGATATGATTAAGACTATAGGCCAGCTCGCGCTGTTCATCCGTTAAACCCTTTTTCAAATCTCGAATTCTTTCCCACGCTCTGAAGAGAATGGCGAGGAGTACCACCAATGCAATCGTCGCCCAAAGAATAGTTACTTTAGTCATAATTAATATAGCTTTTTTTGATGGTGCAAAGGTAGACAAAGCCATCGGGATGATGAAGCCGATATTATGGACTGTTTCGATGATGGCTATCGAAAACATGCTTCCTGTCTGACGGCAAGAAATTCCCAATACATGTAATGGTAAAGTCCAAACCGAAAAATGGGGATGCGGAGACATCGCGTGAGCGAAAATCCGTCGATGTCGTCCGCATCCTTGGCTATCGGCAAATAGTTTGGGTTATTTCAGATAATATCTCTTGCCATTGATGATGTAGATGCCTCGGCCCAGCTGCTCCTTGACCTTATCGGCGCGGATGCCTTTCTTCAGCAGGGTACCGCTGATGGAGTATACATCAACAATCTGCTCGGTGAGAAGGATTTCGTCGATGCCAGTAGCGGTGAACGAGCCAGTCACCGTTACATCCTGTGCGGGCATGGTCTCGGGCACTTCGCTCCAGCCGCTGAAGGTGTGGCCCTCCTTGACGGGCTCGGCAATCAATGTAATGGCTGTGCCGTATTCAACGCTGTCGGTAGCGTATACCTCACCATCTACGATGTAGATGATGGCGTAGCGGTTCACGATGAACGAGCCAGTTACTGTTACGTCCTCGGCAGGCATGGTCTCAGGCACTTCGCTCCATCCGCTGAAGGTGTAGCCCTCCTTGACGGGATCGGCAATCGGCGTGATGGCTGCTCCGTACTCGATGCTGTCGGTAGCGTATACCTCACCATCTACGATGTAGATGATGGCGTAGCGGTTCACGATGAACGAGCCAGTTACTGTTACATCCTGTGCAGGCATGGTCTCGGGCACCTCGCTCCATCCGCTGAAGTCATATCCCTCCCTGACGGGCTCGGCAATCAATGTAATGGCTGTGCCGTATTCAACGCTGTCGGTAGCGTATACCTCACCGTCGACAACGTAGGTGAGGGCGTATGTGAGTTTGCGGAACTCCACGTAGAACGTGGTGTCGGCAGTGATTTCTGTCACCTCCTCGCCGTCGGGAGCTGTTCGCCAGATGGCTCGGTAGCCTTCGATGGTGGCGAGCTGTGGTAGTGTGCTGTTGGTGTAGAGTGAGTCTGTCTCCTCCGAAGTGCTGGTGGTATAGGTCACCTTGTATACGCGCTCACCGCCGAGGACGGGGTGTGTGTCGATACCTATCTTCTGGCCGAAGGCTTCGCCCAAGAGGTAGGCTACCTCGCCCGACAGCATCTGCTCGTCGGTGACGGTGGTCTGACCCTCGGTGATGTCATACTCCTGAGTGGCAAAGAGGTTCTTGGCCTTGTCCTTCGCTGCGGTGCCTCCGATGCAGGCTGCTACCTTGTTGCCTGTGACTGTGCCTAGGTTGAATACGTTTTCGATGACGGCATTCTTGTGGTTGTAGCCTGCCACACCACCGCAGCTGCTCGTGCCTGTGATGTCGCCCAGGTTGTAGGAGTTGGTGAGCGTCGAGGTGGCTTGTGACACGGAGCCTGTGACGCCTCCCACGTAGCTGGATGTGCCTATAATGGTAGCCTTGTTGACACAGCGGTCTACGGGCGACTTGGCACCCATGAGGGCTACGATACCTGCCACATACTGCTTGGCACTGACCTCGCCATCGACGGTGATGCCGCTGATGTGGCTGTTGGTGGTGTAGCCGAAGAGGGCCTGGTAAGTGAGCGTGTTGTTGATGTAGAGGCCATCGACGGTGTGTCCGTCGCCCTCGAATGTGCCTTGGTAGGCCGTGCTCGACTTGCTGCCGCCGATGGGAGTCCAGTCGTGGCCGCAGAGGTCGATGTCGCTCACGAGCTTGGCCGACAGCTTATAGTCGCCGGCATTGACCTTGGCGGCAAACCATGCCAGCTCGGCACCCGTGCCGATGTGGTATATGCCGTCCTCGTAGCGGGGCTCGGTGAGTGTGGTGCCGTCCCATGCGTTTTCATCGGCCTTGACCATCTCGATGAGGACGGTCTGCTCGCCCTCGGCATCGTCGGCAATGGTCAGTGTGGTGCGGAAGCAGCGGTAGCCCGCCTTGGCGGCCTTGATGAGGTATGTGCCATAGGTAGCTGAGTATGTGCCCTCGGCATTGGGGCGCAAGGTGTCGCCCTCATAGGTGATGGTGTACTGTATGCTGTCCACGTCGGATTGGAGGTTGATGACAAAGTTTTTGGTCTCGGCGATAGGAATGCGCACTTCGGGCAATTGGCCGAAATAGGTCTTGTGGGCAATGGCGGTGAAGTTGGGCGAGCGACCCAAGTTTTTGTTGATGTCGCGGTGGGCACCGATGGGATCGCCGAATCCATTAACCTGTATCACACCCTGATCCATGACGAGCTCCTCGGCGGTATAGTCGGCAGGGATGTCGATGGTGACGGCTTGTGCCGAGGGTACAGAGCCGAAGGTGTACTGGCCTGCGCCGAGGATGAGCGACGAGCCATTGGGGATGTTGTTGTAGGTC
This sequence comes from Bacteroidaceae bacterium, assembly GCA_045126595.1. GTDB lineage: Bacteria > Bacteroidota > Bacteroidia > Bacteroidales > Bacteroidaceae > UBA1189. The sequence goes on from JBGVOS010000021.1 coordinate 7,865, forward strand.
ACGTAGGCCGACATGTTGTATATGCCTGCTAGCTTGTTGGCGGGGTGATGGAGTCCGCTATACTGAATCTTGATTTTGTCTCCAGCTTGGAAGATGGTGCTGCCTTCACGACTTGCATTGGTGATCTCGCGATGGCAGGGCTTGGCGGTCAGCACCTGATAGATAGAGTTGCCTGTGGCATCGGTGAGCTTGACAATCTGTCGGCCTTCTTTCAGCAATAGGGTGTATGAGCCGTCGTCATTCTTGCGTACACCCTCTGTGGTGAATCCGTGGTAGGTTGCCATCTGCTCACCGATGGTGGGGTATGCGATCTCGATATGGTCGACGCCCTCAGGGGTGAAGGTGTAGGTGGCACCCTCTTCGGTGTCGAGGTAATAGAACACGTCGTGCTCGGCATCGACATACTTGCCGGCGGTCTTCAAGGCTCCTTCGTTGTAGGCTTCGTTGATGAACATGTTGGGCTGCATGGCTGTGGCTTCATCACCTACGGTCACGACGTAGGCTGCGGTGTTCTCGGGCCAGATGGCGCCCCAGTACTCACCGCCCATGAAGGGGGTCTTGGTGAGTGAGTCGCCCTTGGCGTTGTACTTATAGTAGTTCAGTGCTATGGCATCGTAGGTCACCAGTACGATGGCGGTACCCTTGCCTACTGCCTTGATGGTTGACCATGTCTCTGTGGTGGGGTGTGCGTTGTCGATCTCGATGACACCGGTACTGGGGTTGCCGTCAAGGTCGATGATGGTGTAGTGGAAGTCGGGCTCAATGAAGTAGTTGGCCGT
>JBGVOS010000022.1:0-2699 GCA_045126595.1 Bacteroidaceae bacterium
TACCGATGAGGGTCTCATGGCTGTTCGTCTCCGTCGTAAGGAGCTCGGCATCACTCCCGTGGTGAAGCAGATCGATACCCTCGCTGCCGAGTATCCCGCACAGACCAACTACCTCTACCTCACCTATTCGGGTACCGAGCACGACATCGAGTTTGCTCGCGACGACAAGTCTATCATCGTACTCGGCTCAGGTGCTTACCGTATCGGTTCGTCTGTAGAGTTCGACTGGTGTGGTGTGCAGGCGCTCAACACCATCCGCAAGGAGGGCTACCGCAGCGTGATGATCAACTACAACCCCGAGACCGTATCTACCGACTACGACATGTGTGACCGCTTGTTCTTCGACGAGCTCACCTTCGAGCGTGTGATGGATGTCATCGAGCTCGAGTGCCCCATGGGTGTCATCGTATCTACCGGTGGACAGATTCCTAACAACCTCGCCATGAGCCTCGACCGCATGGGTGTACGCATCCTCGGCACACAGGCCAAGTATATCGACAATGCCGAGGACCGCGACAAGTTCTCTGCTATGCTCGACCGCATCGGCGTAGACCAGCCCGAGTGGAGCGCCCTCACCTCTATGGACGACATCAACGCGTTCATCGAGAAGGTAGGCTTCCCCGTACTCGTGCGTCCCTCATACGTGCTCTCAGGTGCTGCCATGAACGTATGTTCTAACCAGGAAGAGCTCGAGCGCTTCCTCCGCCTTGCCGCCAACGTATCGAAGAAGCACCCCGTAGTGGTGAGCCGCTTCATCGAGAATGCCAAGGAGGTAGAGATGGATGCTGTAGCTAAGGACGGTGAGATCATCGCCTACGCTATCAGCGAGCACATCGAGTTTGCTGGCGTACACTCTGGTGACGCTACCATCCAGTTCCCGCCCCAGAAGCTCTATGTAGAGACCATGCGTCGCATCAAGCGCATCAGCCGTCAGATTGCCAAGGAGCTCAACATCTCTGGTCCCTTCAACATCCAGTTCCTCGCTCGCGACAACGACATCAAGGTAATCGAGTGTAACCTCCGTGCTTCACGCTCGTTCCCCTTCGTGAGCAAGGTACTCAAGATCAACCTCATCGAGCTCGCCACCAAGGTGATGCTCGGCCTCCCCGTAGAGAAGCCCGAGAAGAACCTCTTCGATGTTGACTATGTAGGTATCAAGGCATCGCAGTTCTCATTCAACCGCTTGCAGAAGGCCGACCCCGTGCTCGGTGTCGACATGGCATCAACCGGTGAGGTAGGCTGTATCGGTGACGACACCTCTATCGCCGTGCTCGAGTCAATGCTCTCTGTAGGTCAGCGTATCCCCGAGAAGAACATCCTCCTCTCTACAGGTACCGCCAAGCAGAAGGCTGCTATGCTCGACGCTGCCAAGTTGCTCCAGAGCAAGGGATACAAGCTCTTCGCTACCGGTGGCACCTCACGCTTCCTCACCGAGAATGGCGTGGAGAACACCCTCGTATACTGGCCCAGCGAAGAGGGTATGCAGCCCCAGGCACTCGACCTGCTCCACAAGAAGGAGATCGACATGGTGGTGAACTTGCCCAAGAACCTCACCGCCGGTGAGCTCACCAACGGATACAAGATCCGCCGTGCTGCTGTAGACCTCAACATCCCCTTGCTCACCAATGCTCGCCTTGCCGAAGCGTTCATCAACGCCTTCTGCGGCCTCACCGCCGGCGACATCCCCATCAAGAGCTGGGACGAGTTCAAGTAATTTTGAGCGATTAGGTTTATATCCTTTATAATGTTAATAGCCGACTCTCACATGAGGGTCGGCTATTATCATTCATAGCTATTTGAGTTTTTAGTTTATCAGGTTTTTAGTTTGTGAGTTAGCAACTTAAAAACTCAATAGCTCAGCACTTAAAATTACGGTTCACCAAGGAATTTGACTATCGTCCGTACTTGGCTTCGGGTGAGTGCCTTGGTATACTCCTTGAAGCCCTCTTTCTGCAGTGCCTCCCACAGTCCGCTCGTGGCGTGTAGCTCCTTGCGGAAGAGACGGAGGGCGAGAAGTCGCTTGCTGCCATGGCATCCTGCGAGAAGCACTTGCTTCGCACACCGATGATGAAGGCACCGAGGTCGTCACCACCAAAGGCGCCCCTTACAATTATGTGCAGAGCGCCATTATAAATATCAAACCGGAACGTTGACCCTTACAAACCATCCAGCATACTTTTTGACGCTGAAAATCTGCGATATACAAATTGTAAGTATATTGTAAGTCACCTTTCTTGGTGATTTAAATGATTCTCTCTACTTTTGTGTCCTAAATAATACTGAATCTATGAAACTGAAAGCATTTATTTTACTTGCATTATTGACTACAGTTGCAACAGCCCAGGAGAGTATTACCTGGAAAGAGAAGTATAGGGATGTTAACGGGATGGTCACCTGGGGTGATGTAATCTATATCAAGGGTGAGAGGTACCTGATGACTCCCTCTGTGATTGACTCGTACGAAAATGTAAAGCCTGGTATCTATAGGGATATGCTATATTTTACTACGGGAGGACAGCAGTATTTTCATTGGGGAGATTACACGCAAGGAATATACGGAACATTTGAATGTGAATGGATGCTCAAGGGTAAACGACTTTACATGAAAGAGTTGCGTCATATGGATGCGATAGTTGACGGGATGAAGGTAAAAGAAGGGGAAATTGTTGTTAAAAAGCCCTTCAATATGGAAACAATGG
>JBGVOS010000023.1:0-2263 GCA_045126595.1 Bacteroidaceae bacterium
CGATGCACCGCTCCACTACAACGGCACACAGCTCATCGTTCGCCACGTCATCTGCAGTTATCTACGCCAACTGCTGCGTATGGACCAACGCCGAGCTCCCTTCGACTATATAGAGAGCGAAAAGAAAATACGCCAAGTACACACCGTAGAGAGCCACGGCACCACCTTAGATATACTTCTCGGTGGTACCATAGACCGCATCGACAGCAAACAGAATGAGAGCGGACACAAAGTGACACGCATCATCGACTACAAGACTGGCGGTAGTAAGAAAACGATAAAAAGCATTGACGAGCTCTTCCATCGCGACAAGCCACGCGACGGTTACGTGTTCCAAGCCTTCTACTATGCCTACCTCATGAGCAGCGAGTATGAACGCATAGCCCCCTCGCTCCTCTTCGTGCGCAACACCTCGGACGAAGCCTTCGAGCCACATATCCTCATCGACAAGCATCCCGTAGAGGACTTCTCCATCTACCGCGACACTTTTGCTCAATTACTTCATGAGACTATCAATGAGATATTCAACAGTGATGTACCCTACACCGCCACAACCAACAAAGAGGCCTGCAAATACTGCAAGTTTACTTCACTATGCGGAAAAGTTATTTCTTCTTAAAATTTCACAAGAGAGTTCCAAGCTATTATTCATTCTTGTAAAATAAAGCTAAAACACTATCAAATACATAAATAGAATTATCCCCGAAAGCAAAGCCTTCGGGGATAATTCTACATACAATAATTGTATCAAATGGTGAAGGTTCCCTCCACAACCTTACCCATGGCCCATACGGCGCGCACGTTGAGGTTGTCGTCGAGGACTACGATATCGGCATCCTTGTCCTTCTCGAGCGAGCCCTTGCGGTCGTATACACCCATGATCTTGGCGGGAGTCTCTGATGCCATGCGCACAGCATCTTCCAAAGGAATCTCGGCCTTCTGAACGAGGGTCTGGATGAGTCGGTCCATAGTAGCAATAGAGCCAGCCAGTGCACTGCGGTCAGAGAGCTTGCATACGCCGTCCTCGATAATTACGCGAGGGTCGAAGGCTACCTGGCTGTCGCTGGCTGCACATGCGAGGGCATCGGTAATGACGCAGGCACGCTCTACACCCTTCGTGTGGTGTACCAAGCGCAGGATGGTAGCAGGCACGTGTACGCCATCGGCAACTACCTCTACGGTCATATCCTCGTGCAGGTAGATACTCTCTACAGTACCCTCATACTTGTACTCGCGACGCTTGTGGAAACCAGGCATGGCGTTGTAGAAGTGTGTGGCGTGGGTATAGCCGCTCTTGCGAGCAGCATGGATGTCGTCATACTCAGCCTGTGTGTGGGCAACAGATGCCAGGATGCCCTTCTCGGTAATGTACTTACCGAACTGCATGGCACCGGGGAGCTCGGGAGCCGCGTCCCAACGCTTGATGCAGTCCCACTTCTCTACCAAGGGAATGTACTCTGTGGGGTCGGGGTTCTTGATGTTCTCGGGTATCTGACCGCCTGCCATCGCCAAGTTGAGGTAGTGTCCCTCAAGGTGAAGACCGAGGATGGGGCTGTTGGGCTCATTCATCAGTTTGGTACATACCTCGGCTGCAGCCTCAATCATGGGTACGGTAGATGATGAGAGTGTGGGGAAGATACTGGTAGTACCATGCTTCATGTGTGCCGCTACTGCACCGCGGAAAGCCTCTTCGGTACCCTCCATGAAGTCGTAACCGCCACCACCATGCACGTGGATGTCGATACCGCCAGGAACGACATACATACCCTTTGCATCAATCACTTCGGCGCCCACCACTGCGAGATCGCAATCGGTCACCGCTAAAATCTTGTTGTCGCGAATGATTACCGAACCATCCTTGAGCCAACCCTGAGGAGTCAGGATTCTGGCATTGATAATTTGTGTTAACATGTCTGTATGTTTTTTAGGTTGCTATAGCCGTTTTTTGCTTACAAGAGACAAAGATACGCTTTTTACTCGCTCAATGGTTCTTTTTTTTATGTTTTTATTACAAAAAATCACAAAATTTGTAAGGCAGTGTTTTTTTCCCTATCTTTGTAGTATAGATTTGACACATGAAACTAAAAAAGTACATATATATAATAGGTATACTGCTCACAATGCTGTCGGCATGCAGCCAACCCGATGCAGAGGGAGGGCTCACACGATATGTAGACCCGCTTATCGGAAGTGGCGGGCACGGACATGTGTTCGTGGGAGCCAACGTTCCGTTCGGCATGGTGCAGCTGGGACCTACAAGCAT
>JBGVOS010000024.1:0-18160 GCA_045126595.1 Bacteroidaceae bacterium
ATAGCGACAGATTGAAAGCATTGGAAATCATGGCAAACCATATTGTTGATTTGGACAATGCCGACCTTGTTATTGATGTCTTCACTTTTGAGTCCAATAAAAATAAAGCGGTCAAATTATTAAGACCTCATAGAAGATAACGCATGCACCGACACCTGTGTTGGTAAGTGAGATAGCATATAAAAAGAAAAAGAGAAGTTCACCGAACTTCTCTTTTCTCTGTACCCAGACCCGGGGTCGAACCGGGATGGGTTGCCCCACTGGTGTTTGAGACCAGCGCGTCTACCGATTCCGCCATCTGGGCGTCTTTTGAAAGACAGCGCAAAGGTAGTGATTTTTTCTGAATCTGCAAGGCGGAACGGCGTTTTTTTTCAAAAAAGCGCGTTAATTGGTGTTTTTTGAGAAAAAATCGATAATTTATCACAAGCCTGTCATCCTGAACTTAGTGAAGGATTCTGCAGTAGGACTTGGCAATACGTTTCACCAGAACACTTTGCGAGATCCTTCGCTTCGCTCAGGATGACACTAAACTGTAGAATTTCGTTTTCCCTTAATTATGCACGTAAGTACCGATATTTTCGCCCTCCATCACCTTCTTGAGGTTACCCACGACGTCCATGTTGAAGACGTAGATGGGGAGGTTGTTCTGCTTGCACATGGTGGTGGCGGTGAGGTCCATCACCTTGAGTCCGCGGGTGTAGATCTCGTCGTAGGTGATCTCGGTGAACTTGGTGGCGGTGGGATCCTTCTCGGGGTCGGCGGTGTAGATGCCGTCGACGCGGGTGCCCTTGAGCATCACGTCGGCCTCAATTTCGATGCCGCGGAGCGACGAGCCGGTGTCGGTGGTGAAGTAGGGGTTACCGGTGCCGCCGCTGAGGATGACTACCTCGCCAGCCTCCATGCAGTCGATGGCCTTCCACTTGGTGTAGAGCTCGCCGATGGGCTCCATGCGGATGGCGGTGAGCACGCGGGCTTTCACGCCGATGGCGGTGAGGGCCGAGCTCAGTGCAAGGCTGTTGATGACAGTGGCGAGCATACCCATCTGGTCGCCCTTGACGCGGTCGAAGCCTTTGCCGGCTCCCGTGAGACCGCGGAAGATGTTGCCGCCGCCGATGACGATACCTATCTGCACGCCCATGTCGTGGATTTCCTTAATCTGGGCTGCATATTCGCCCAAGCGCTTCTCGTCGATGCCGTAGCGCTGCTCGCCCATGAGGCTCTCGCCACTGAGCTTGAGGAGGATTCTGTTGAACTTTGCCATGTTGTGAGTTGTAAGTTATGAATTATGAGTTATGTTCTTATTGTCGGTTTCTCGTGTCATTCCTTAACAGAACCTAAAGGTAATGACACATCTGCAAAACTAATGCTTTTTATGCGAAGTTGCAACGCAATGTTTAATTTTAATTAAAAAAATAGGGTCCCTTGGGACGATATGTCCGCGATAATCCCTACTTTTGTGGCATAACACCACTCACTATATACGATGAAGCTATACGAGAAACCTCTGCTGATGTGCCTGGCACTCGTGATCTATGTCACGGGCATGGTCATCTATTTCGTGCCGCGCAATCAGGAGATGTCGGCCACCGAGAAGACGGTCGCCGTGGTGGTGGCCTATGTGCTGGTATTGGCCCTGTGGATAGCCATGCAGTACCGCGAGAAGCTGCGTCGCAAACGCGATGATAATGAGGGAAAATAGGCGGAATGTTCACGGAAAGGTATTAAAAAACCTCAAACCCATAGTTTTTTTTTGGCTGATTGCGTTTGAATGACTATTTTTGCAAACGAAAATGCAATAATATTCACTAATTAATAACGCAATTTTATGTTTGAAGGACATCCTAAAGGTCTATGGGCTCTCGCCCTCGCAAACACTGGTGAGCGCTTCGGCTACTACACCATGTTGGCAGTGTTCCTGTTCTTTTTGCAGGACAATTTCGGTTTCTCCATGGGAACATCCAGCTCTATCCAGGCTGCATTCCTTGGTATAGTTTATTTCGTGCCCCTCTTCGGCGGTATGTTGGCCGACAAGTTCGGCTTCGGTAAGATGGTGACTAGCGGTATCATTATCATGTTCCTCGGTTACCTGCTGCTCTCTTTGCCTCTTGGTGCTGGTGCAGTTGCACTCGGTGTGATGGCATTGGCTCTGCTTTTCATCTGCGTAGGTACCGGTCTTTTCAAGGGTAACCTCCAGGTACTTGTGGGTAACCTCTACGACGATCCTCAGTACTCGGCCAAGCGCGACGAAGGCTTCAGCATCTTCTACATGGCTATCAACCTCGGTTCTATGTTTGCCGCTGCTGTGGCGCTCTCTATCATGGCTTGGGCACAGGAGTCTCTGGGCATCAGCAAGGGCGACGCCTACCACTATGCATTTGCTGTAGCTTGCATTTCGCTCATCCTTTCAATCATTATCTACTACGCATTCCGCAAGACATTCGCTCATGCCGACCGTGCCAAGATTGCCACTCCCGGTGCTGAGGTAGTAGAGGAGGAACTTACTCCTGCTCAGACCAAGGAGCGCATCGTTTGCCTCTGCCTCGTGTTTGCCGTGGTTATCTTCTTCTGGATGGCCTTCCACCAGAACGGTATCACCATGAACCAGTTTGCTCGTGAGTATACCGCTACCTCTGAGACAGGCTTCATGAGCCTTTTCCTCAGCAGCTCATTGAGCTTCACTGAGGTGCGTAGCTTCTGGAACCTCCTCCTCTGCGTGATTGCAGTATATGGTATCCTCAACATCTTCCAGTCAAAGACTGCCAAGGGTAAGGCTATCGCTGCTCTCATCGCAGTGGCTTCGCTTGGTGTTGTAGCTTATAGAGCTATGAATGTTACTGGTTCTGTAGCTGTTGAGGCTCCCATCTTCCAGCAGTTTAACCCCTGCTTCGTAGTAGCCCTCACCCCGATCATCGGTATCATCTTCGGTGCCTTGGCCAAGAAGGGCAAGGAGCCCTCTTCACCCATGAAGATCGGTCTCGGTATGCTCGTGGCTTCTATTGCCTTCATGGTGCTTCTGGTAGGCTCATGGTCGCTCCCCGCTGCTGCCGAGCAGCAGGCTGCCGTAGCCGCTGGCACAGCTACCTTGGTATCGCCCAACTGGCTCATCAGCACCTATTTCGTGCTCACCATTGCAGAGTTGCTGCTCTCGCCCATCGGTATCTCATTCGTGTCTAAGGTGGCTCCTCCCAAGTACAAGGGTATGATGATGGGTGGATGGTTCGTAGCTACCGCCATCGGTAACTTCCTCATCATGGTGCCCGGTCTCATGTGGGGTATGGACCTCTCTATCATCTGGGGCGTACTCATCGGTATCTGCCTCCTCTCAGCTGCATTCATCTTCTCTATCCTCAAGCGTCTTGAGGCTGTAGCGAAGTAATACACGCTGTCAGCAATATCATTCAGAGCCGCATCCCTCGGGGTGCGGCTCTGCTGTGTTTTTATCGCCTCTCCGTTAAAAAACAATAAATCTCGCTCCCAGGCATACGTGGCAATGGATTTATGCGTACCTTTGAATCTGTAAATGCCATCCCCCTATGGAATATACAATGTACAACACGCTGTTGCAGCTACCCCTTTTTCAAGGTATGAGCCGTGCCGAACTGTCCGAAGTCATTGAGCGGGCAAAGTTCCACTTCGTGAAGGTGGAGGCGGGGCATACCCTCTTCGCGCAGGGTGAGCCGTGCACGAAACTGGCATTTCTCCTCGGGGGCAAGCTGATGGCCGAGACTATGGCCCCTTGCGGCACCTTCTCATTCGTGGAGGTACACGGCACACCGATGATGATAGAGCCTCACTCCCTCTTTGGCCGACGTCCCTGCTACAAGGCTACCTATACGGCGCAGAGCGAGGTGTCGATGCTCACCATCGACAAACAGTATATATATGGTGTGCTCGACTCGTACGAGGTGTTCCGCATGAACTTCTTTAACCAGCTCAGCGCGAGGACCGAGCAGCTGCACGAGCGCGTGTGGAGCATCACGCCCCAGCAGCTCGAAGGGCGGCTCATCCACTTCATCCGTAGCCTGTACACCACACCGCAGGGAACCAAGATACTGCGCGTGAAGATGGAGGACCTCGCCCGTCTGCTCGACGATACCCGCCTCAACATATCTAACATACTGAACAGTTGGCAGGCACAAGGCTTCATAGAGATGAGACGCAAGGAATTCCTCTTTCACGATGTGATGGCGCTCTCGTCTCTGTCGTCCCAAGCATAGTCAGGGCTCGCGCGCATTTTCTCTCCTTTATCTCACGTTATCTCGCAAAAAAGTTGTACCTTTACCCGATAAAACCCAAAACACACTTATGAGCGACGAACTGAATATGCCCATTGAGGAGCAGGTGGCGTATACCGATGATAACATACGCCACTTGAGTGATATGGAACACGTGAGACTGCGCCCCGGTATGTATATCGGTAAACTGGGCGACGGCTCGCAGAATGATGACGGTATCTACGTGCTCTTGAAGGAGGTCATCGACAATTCTATCGACGAGTTCAAGATGCATGCCGGCAAGCGCATCGAGATTGACATCACCGACCACAAGCGCGTCAGTGTGCGCGACTATGGCCGTGGCATACCGCAGGGTAAGCTGATGGAGGCGGTGAGCGTGCTCAATACGGGCGGTAAGTACGACAGCAAGGCGTTCAAGAAGAGCGTGGGTCTGAACGGTGTGGGTATCAAGGCGGTGAACGCGCTGAGTGCACACTTCGAAGCCAGCTCATACCGCGACGGCAAAGTGCGCACGGTAGTGTTTGAGAAGGGCACGATGGTGAGCGACACCACCGAGAGCGCAGGGCCCGAGGAGACGGGCACACGCATCGTCTTCGAGCCCGACAACACGCTCTTCGTGGGCTACTCGTTCCGCTCGGCCTACATCGAGACGATGCTGCGCAACTACACCTACCTCAACACGGGACTCACCATCATGTACAACGGCAAGCGCATACTCTCGCGCAATGGTCTCGTAGATCTCCTCACCGATAACATGACGGCCTCGACGCTCTATCCCATCATACACCTCAAGACCGAGGACATAGAGATTGCCTTCACCCATACCGACCAGTATGGCGAGGAGTACTACTCCTTCGTCAACGGTCAGCACACGACACAGGGCGGTACACACCAGAGTGCCTTCAAGGAACATATAGCACGCACCATCAAGGAGTTCTTCAATAAAAACCACGAATTCACCGATATCCGTAACGGCATCGTGGGCGCCATAGCCATCAACGTGGAGGAGCCGGTATTTGAGAGCCAGACGAAGGTGAAGCTGGGCTCTACCGCCATGGAGCCCGGTGGTCGCAGCCTCAACAAGTTTGTGGGCGACTTCATCAAGACCGAGGTGGACAACTACCTGCACCGCAATGCCGAGGTGGCCGACGCCATGCTGCAGAAGATACAGGAGAGCGAGAAGGAGCGCAAGGCCATCGCCGGAGTGACCAAGATAGCCCGCGAGCGTGCCAAGAAGGTGAACATGCACAACAAGAAGCTGCGCGACTGCCGCATACACCTCAACGATGCCAAGGGCGACCGCACCGAGGAGTCGTGCATCTTCATCACCGAGGGTGACTCGGCGAGCGGATCGATTACCAAGAGCCGCGATGTGAATACGCAAGCCGTATTCAGCCTGCGCGGTAAACCGCTCAACTCGTTCGGCCTCACCAAGAAGGTGGTGTATGAGAACGAGGAGTTTAACCTTCTGCAGGCCGCGCTCAACATCGAGGACGGTCTTGAGGGCTTGCGCTACAACAAGGTCATCGTGGCTACCGATGCCGATGTCGACGGTATGCACATCCGCCTCTTGATGATTACCTTCTTCCTGCAGTTCTTCCCTGACCTCATCAAGAAGGGACACGTGTATATCCTGCAGACACCACTCTTCCGTGTACGCAACAAGAAACGCGCCATCAAGGGCTACAAGAAAGAGAACGACACCGACCGCAAGTGCGACTTCGTCACCGTATACTGCTACTCCGAGGAGGAGCGCCAGAAGGCTATCGAGGAGCTCGGACCTAACCCCGAGATTACCCGATTCAAGGGTCTCGGTGAGATATCGCCCGACGAGTTCAAGCACTTCATCGGTGAGGAGATGCGTCTCGAACGTGTCACCCTCAGCAAGCACGATGCGGTGATGGGACTCCTCGAGTTCTACATGGGCAAGAACACCATGGAGCGTCAGAACTTTATCATTGATAACCTCGTTGTCGAGGAAGACAAACCCGAAGAAGAATGAGAACCGCAATTTTCCCAGGTACCTTCGACCCCTTCACCATTGGTCATGCTGCCTTGGTGCGCCGTGCACTGAACGTGGTGGACGAACTCTACATTGCCATCGGCATCAACACGGGGAAGCAGACGATGCTCTCTCTTGACGAGCGCATGGAGCGTATCGCTACATTATATAAGGAAGAACCCAGGATTCATGTGATCAGCTACGAAGGATTGACCACCGATTTTGCCCAATCTGTCGGAGCTCAGTGCATCATTCGTGGGGTGCGCAGCACCATCGACTTCGAGTACGAGCGGAATATTGCTGATGTTAATCGTATGCTCACCGGCATTGACACCTTGCTGCTCATCAGCGAACCCGAGTATGCCGCTATCAGCAGCAGTGTGGTGCGCGAACTCGTACACTTCGGTAAGGACGTGAGTATGTATTTACCTTAAAAAGACATCTTAATGAAACGTATATTTCTATTTGTATCTCTTATCGCTTGTGCCATTGCAAGCATTTCGCAAAATAATGCTGCCGATATGGAGCAGGTGCGTAAGTTGGTAATGGCTCATAGTGCTATTGCTAATCTGTACGTAGATAAAGTAGACGAGCCGAAGCTGGTGGAGGCAGGAATCAAGGCTATGCTCAAGGAATTGGACCCACATTCTACTTATCTCACCGCGAAGGAAGTGGAGAAGATGAATGAACCGTTGCAAGGTAATTTTGAGGGGATTGGCGTGCAGTTCAATATAGCTGATGACACGCTCTTTGTAATACAGACTGTGAGCAAGGGGCCTTCAGAGAAGGTGGGGATATTGCCGGGTGACCGCATTGTCACGGTGAATGATACTGCTATTGCCGGTGTCAAAATGTCACGTGATGAGATTATGAAGCGTTTGCGTGGTCCCAAGGGGTCTATTGTGCAGCTCGGTGTCGTACGTCGTGGCTATGATGAACAATTGATATTCCGTGTGACGCGTGACAAGATTCCGGTGCATACACTTGATGCAGCCTATATGATAGCACCCAAGGTAGGATATATCAAAATCAGCAGTTTTGGGGCTACTACTCACGAGGAGTTCAGTATGGCGCTCACTAAACTAAAGGCAGAGAAGATGCAACACCTTATTCTCGATTTGCAGGGAAATGGAGGTGGCTACTTGAAAGCTGCTGTGGATATGGCCAATGACTTCTTGCATGAAGGTCAGCAGATAGTATATACCGAAGGAAACAAGTCGCCTCGTTCGGAATTTAATGCCGTAGGTAAAGGGCAGTTTCAGGAGGGACGCTTAGTGGTACTCATTGATGAGTATTCGGCATCAGCTTCGGAGATTGTGACTGGTGCCGTACAGGATTGGGATAGAGGTATTGTTGTGGGGCGCCGTTCATTTGGCAAAGGACTGGTGCAACGTCCTGTGCCCATGTCCGACGGCTCGATGATACGCCTTACCATTGCACGATACCATACTCCTTCAGGACGTTGTATACAAAAACCTTATGGAGAAGATATAGATTATAGCAAGGATCTCGTAGAACGCTTCAATAAGGGTGAACTGATGCATGCTGACAGCATACAACTCCCCGATTCGCTGAAGTTTCAGACCCGAAGGATGGGACGTACAGTATATGGTGGCGGTGGTATCATGCCTGACTATTTCGTCCCGCTTGACACGATAAGCTACACTAAGTATCACCGCGAGCTCACTGCCAAGGGAGTCATTGCAAATACCAACCTTACCGTGATAGACCGTTACCGCAAGGACTATGAGCGGCGTTATCCCGACTTTAGGGCTTATGCGAAGAAGTTTGAAGTGGACGACACCATCCTATCCATCCTCCTTTCCGAGGCCGAAAAAACGGGTGTAAAATATGACGAGGAACTCTACAAGGCTTCGCTCCCGCTCATTAAAGTACAACTAAAAGCCCTTATAGCCCGTGACTTATGGGAAATGAGCCAGTTCTATGAAATCTACAACCACACCGACGAGACGGTGATGAAGGGACTCGAAATTATACAGAGCAAGGAGTTCGATCTGAAGAGGTAAACCGCTCTTACTCTTTATCCAAGAAACAGAAGATAGGATAGTGGTCCGAGACCTTGATAGAGCGGTCCACGGTGCAGTTATATGCCTTGAAACGCGGCGAATGCATGATATGGTCTATGCGGTAAAAGAGTTTGTTACGGTTGTAGCTGATGCCAGGGCCATTACCACTCATAGTGTATGCGTCATTGAGTTGTTCTTTCAAGCGGTGGCAAGTGTATGAAATAGGAGAGTCATTGAAGTCACCGCAAACGATGATGTAGGGTGATTTCTCTTTCTCTATGTCTGCCATCATGATATCGGCTTGCACTGCGCGCTTGGATCCAGAATCGCGTAGTTTCTTTACTAAATCTTTGGTATCTTTGCTGCGTATCTGTTCTTTGGGATTGGTAAACATCTGCTCATAGGCACTTTTGTGTTCACCATTGAGCCCATTCGATTGCAAGTGACAGTTATAGACTACGATTGTGTCATTCTTGTGCAGAATACGGTATTTGGTACATCCGTTAGCTGTTACATTGAATTCCAGTTTTTCTATACTGAGAATAGGATATTTGGACAAGCAACTCAAGTGATGTGCTGCTGTTTGATTGTCAGGAGAAATCAAATAGGACTTGTAAGGATACTTGCTGAATAGATTTTTCTGTTTCTTGAGTGCGTCAAAATGAAATTCTTGTAAACAGATGATATCAGCATCGGACTCTTCGATATAGGTGATGATAGCATTTTCCTTATTAGCATTCGATGCATTGATGTTTGGACTCAAGATGTTGTATGATAGTACTTTCAGACTGTTTTCAGGAATGCGTTGCCCGCTGAAGTTTATCGGGAAGAATGTACGTATCTGAGCGAAACAGATGAGGCCTGTAATGAGGGGCACTATGATATAGCGAGGATGGAGCAATAACCACAGCAACAGAAACAGAACATTGATTCCCAGCACGAAGGGGAAGGCTAAGCCTGCCAAAGAGAGCAGGGGTAACTGCCCGGCAGGCAACAGAGGACTATAGGCACAGCCTATGAGGCATACGGCAGCCAACAGATTGACGGCAAGAAGCGGCAACAAAAATATTTTCAGTATCTTCTTCATCGTTTGCTGGCTTCGAAGAGGCGGCGTTTCTCCTCTTCACTGAGGCTGCTATAGCCTGATTTCTTCAGTTTATCCAATATTTTGTCTACTTCGTCAGACTGTGCTTTCTTGCGTGCGTTGTAGTCATAGTCGGCACTACGATTGTTTGTGGAGTGCACTTTCATTTTGGGTTTTCGTGGCTTACGCTCGCGTTTACTGAACAGTCCTGCGATAGCATCTATACAAACGTTTACCCAATGAGTAATGTCATATCCTTGGTTTACTCCTCGGACGAACCACCATCCTGCCAATGCTCCTCCAAGGTGAGCGATGTGTCCACCGGCATTGTTGGAACCTACGTATAATGCATCAAAAAGTACGATGAAAAGGGCGAAATACTTCAATCGTACGGGGCCGATGAACATTAGGTTGATGCGGTATTCGGGCTCACGTACTGCTGTAGCAATAGCGATAGCCAATATCGAGGCTGATGCTCCCACGAGTGTAGCGTTGTAGAGTTGGTTGCTGAACACAGGGAACAGGTTATAGGCAATGATATAGAGCAGACCACCCAAAAGTCCGCCTACGACATAGAGTCCACGCAGATGTTTGGCCGAGAAGAAATAAAGGAATAGACGCCCGAACCAATATAACCACAACATATTGCCCAACAAATGCCATATCCCAGCATGCATAAACATGTAGGTGATGGGGGTCCAGGGACGACGCAATAGTTGCAGCAGATCGGCAGGGAGATAAAGATTGCGCAAGAAGTCAGAAATGCTGACATTGAACAGGCCCAAAATCACACTCAACAAGATGCTGAGCACGAATACGGCTACATTGATATAGATGAGGCGGACTACGATGTTGCCCTGCTGGAAAGTGTGCTTCAAGTCGTCAAAAATACCTGCCATGGAGTGTCCCTTTCTTTTTCCAATACATAATAAGGATGAAACCGAACACCATACCGCCCAAATGTGCAAAGTGGGCGATTCCATCGTTGTTCATGATGCCCATACCCAGTTCCAACACGAAGTAGCCAATGATGAGCCACTTGGCCTTGATGGGCATGGGTAGTGGAAAGATGAATATTTCCTGGTTGGGAAACAGCATGGCAAAGGCCATCAATATGGCATATACAGCACCTGAAGCACCTACGGTGGGTACGCTGATAATCTGCTGGCATAGGGCGAGCCATGCAGTGGCCGTTCGCGATGTGCCGTTGATGGAGATGATTTCGCTGCCGGGATAGGTGGCAAACTGCGCTGCATCGTGCATCAGAGGCATGAATTCGATATATTGTGTCACCTCTTGTACTAGTCCGGCTCCTATACCGCAGAGGATATAGAAAAAGAGGAAACGCTGTGGCCCCCACACCGTTTCGAGTATACGTCCGAACATCCATACGGCAAACATATTGAAGAAGATATGCTCGAATCCCGAGTGCATGAACATGTAGGTGAAGAGTTGATATAGTTTGAATTTCTCTGACTCAAAGTAGTGGAGTCCCAGCAGATTATTGAGATTCATCCCATACCGTTCGCCCACAATAGCGGCCATGAAGCAAAGGATATTGATGATAATCAAGTTCTTGGTTACGGGTGGTGTATTGTTCATCATTGTTTTATAGTCTGTCTTATTTTATAAGAACGTGTAAAGGTACGCATTTTCTTCTACATAGCGGGTGTTTTTTATGCTTCATGGCATTTTTTTACGTTTTTTATTATTTGAAAGAGCAAATTCTTTCTTTTGATATAAAATCTTTATAGTCATGAGTGGAGCAGAATATCGTAGGTGCCTAAACTTTTTATTGCAGACTCTATACGAAGTTGTTGCTCCTATGATACTTGTATGTAGCACTTCTCTTTTTTTTGGCAGTATGGAGACAAATGGTTATCTTTGTACTCCTAAAATAATTATAGATTAGTAAAATAAATTGATTGATGAAGAAAGTGTTGTCATTCTCCGCGATGCTGATGCTCGGATTGCTGTTGTCGCAATTGCTACCTGGAACATTGGGCGCGAACTATGAGACGGTACGTAGTGGTATAGAGATTCTTCTTGGTGTTTGTCTGGCCTTTATTATGATTAATGTGGGGCGCGAGTTTGAAGTGGACAAGTCGAATATCAAGTCTTATGCTAAGGACTATCTTGTAGCCATGTTGGCAGCTGCTATGCCGTGGCTTCTTATTGCCATGTATTATATTTTTGTGCTGATGCCTTCAGATTGGTGTTCCAATGGTTCGGTATGGAAAGAGTCGTTGCTGCTGAGCCGCTTCGCTGCTCCTACCTCGGCCGGTATCCTCTTTACGATGCTTGCTGCCATCGGTTTGCAGAAGAGTTGGATATATCAGAAGATTCAGGTACTAGCTATCTTTGATGACCTTGATACAATACTGCTGATGATTCCGTTGCAGATAGCTATGATAGGTATGCAGTGGCAGATGGGGGCAATACTTGTTGTGGTAATCTTATTGTTATGGATAGGATGGAAGAAGATGTCTTCCTATTCGTTGCGTAGCGATTGGAAAAGTCTGTTGTTCTATGCAGCCTTGACCTATGGCGCCACCTATATTATATATATACTTACCGGGCATTTCTTTGGCGAGGAAGGTAGTGTGCATATTGAAGTATTGCTACCCGCTTTTGTGTTGGGTATGGTGATGAAGCATTCTCACGGCACATCGAAGGCCGATGACCGTGCTGCATCATTCGTTTCGCTGCTGTTTATGTTGTTGGTAGGCATGAGTATGCCGCTCATTCATGTGGATGCTGTGCCCGAACAGTCGACGAGTGTCATTGCTACGCTTCCCATGCCTGGCTGGGGAATCATTGTACTGCATGTGTTGGTCGTGTCATTGCTCTCTAATATTGGTAAATTGGTACCTATGCTATTTTATCGTAATCACTCACTGAAAGAGCGTCTGGCACTCTCTGTTGGTATGTTTACTCGTGGCGAAGTAGGTGCAGGCGTTATCTTCATAGCACTTGGCTATCATATTGGCGGACCTATATTGCTGATTTCGGTGTTGACCTTGGTGCTGAACCTGATTCTCACTGGTGGCTTCGTGGTAATTGTCAAACGTCTGGCATTGAGTGCATCGAAAGGCGAATAAATTATTTTTTCTGATAGGATTATAAATATAATTGATAAACGCGATATGGCAGAAGATATAGTGATGACCCCGATGATGAAGCAGTTCCTGGAGCTTAAGGCCAAGCATCCGGATGCAATCATGCTGTTTCGCTGTGGCGACTTCTACGAAACTTACTCCACCGATGCTGTGGTAGCCAGTGAGATATTGGGCATCACCTTGACTAAGCGTGCCAATGGTAAGGACAAATATCTTGAAATGGCGGGTTTCCCCTATCATGCGCTCGATACCTATCTGCCCAAGTTGGTGCGTGCAGGGCGTCGTGTGGCCATTTGTGACCAGCTCGAAGATCCCAAATTGGCCAAGAAGCTTGTGAAGCGCGGTATCACCGAGTTAGTGACTCCGGGCGTATCCATCAATGAAAATGTACTCAACTATAAGGAGAACAATTTCCTTGCAGCCGTACACTTCGGTAAGGGAACCTGTGGTGTGGCATTTCTCGATATCTCTACTGGCGAATTCCTCACAGCTGAGGGTCCCTTCGACTATATTGACAAACTACTTGTTAACTTTGCTCCTAAGGAGGTGCTTTTCCAACATGGCATGCGTAGCCAATTTGAAAGCAATTTCGGCTCCAAGCACTGTACCTTCGAACTTGATGACTGGGCTTTTACCGAGTCGTTTGCCCGTGAAAAGCTTATCAAGCACTTCCAGGTGAAGAACCTCAAAGGCTTTGGTATCGAACATCTCAAGAGTGGTGTTGTGGCTTCGGGTGCCGTGTTGCACTATCTGGAGGTGACGCTGCACACACAAATCAAGCACATCACCACACTGTCGCGCATCGAAGAGGAACGTTATGTGCGTCTCGATCGCTACACCGTGCGTAGCCTCGAACTCATCCATCCGATGAACGAAGGAGGAAAGTCCCTACTTGATGTCATTGACAAGACCATCAGTCCTATGGGTGCCCGCTTACTCAAACGTTGGGTGGTGTTCCCTCTCAAGGAGAAGCGTGCCATCAATGAGCGTCTTGACATCGTAGAATACTTCTTCCGTCATCCCGATTTTCGCGAATTGCTTGACGATGCCCTGCACCAGATTGGCGACCTCGAGCGCATCATCTCTCGTGTTGCCGCAGGTCGTGTGTCGCCTCGCGAAGTAGTGCAGCTCAAGATAGCTCTCAATGCCATTGAGCCCATCAAGGCCGCTTGTGAAGAGTCTGACAACGAGAGCATACGCCGCATAGGTGAGCAGCTCAACGTATGCCGTACCATACGCGACCGCATAGCCCATGAAATAAAGAACGACCCGCCCCTGCTTGCGGCTAAGGGAGGCGTCATTGCAGATGGCGTGAGTGCCGAACTCGATGAACTGCGCCGCATAGCCTATTCAGGCAAGGACTATCTGTTGCAGATGCAGCAACGCGAGAGCGAAGCCACCGAGATACCCAGCCTCAAGATTGCTTTCAACAATGTCTTCGGCTACTACATCGAGGTGCGCAACACCCACAAGGATAAGGTGCCCGAGACCTGGATACGCAAGCAGACGCTTGTCAATGCCGAGCGCTACATCACCCAAGAGTTGAAGGAGTATGAGGAGAAGATTCTCGGTGCTGAGGACAAGATTACCGCCCTCGAAACCCGCCTCTACAACGACCTTGTATTCGCCCTCAATGAATATATCCCAGCCATACAGATCAATGCCAATCAGGTGGCGCGGCTCGACTGCCTGCTCTCCTTTGCCAATGCGGCAGCCCTCAACCGCTACGTGCGTCCTGTGGTCGATGACAGCACTACGCTCGACATTCGCCAGGGCCGTCACCCCGTCATCGAGCAGCAGCTTCCTGTAGGCGAAAGCTACATTGCCAACGATGTGTTGCTCGATACCGAACGCCAACAGATACTTATCATTACCGGTCCCAATATGGCCGGTAAGTCGGCCCTGCTGCGTCAGACAGCTCTCATCACTTTGATGGCGCAGATTGGTAGTTTCGTACCTGCCGAGGCAGCACACGTAGGCTTGGTAGATAAGATATTCACTCGTGTGGGAGCCAGCGACAATATCTCCGTGGGTGAATCCACCTTCATGGTCGAGATGACCGAGGCATCTGATATCCTGAATAATATCAGTCCGCGCAGCCTTGTGCTCTTCGATGAGCTGGGCCGCGGTACCTCTACTTACGACGGCATCTCCATCGCATGGGCCATCGTAGAGTACATCCACGAGAATGCCAAGGGCCGTGCCCGCACTCTTTTTGCCACCCACTATCACGAACTCAACGAGATGGAGAAGTCCTTCTCGCGCATCAAGAACTTTAACGTAGCCGTTCGCGAGGTTGACAAGAAGGTCATCTTCGTGCGCAAGCTCCAGCCCGGAGGCTCCAACCACTCGTTCGGTATCCACGTAGCCAATATGGCTGGTATGCCCAAAAGCATTGTCAAACGTGCCGAGAACATTCTCAAGCAGATGGAAAGCAATGCCGCCGCCGAGGGTATTAGCAAACCCACCGAGATGATTGCCGATAGCCGTGAGGGTATGCAGATGAGCATCTTCCAACTCGACGACCCTGTACTCTGCCAGGTGCGCGATGAAATATTGGGCATTGATGTCAATAATCTCACGCCGCTCGAGGCGCTCAACAAGCTCAACGAGATAAAGAAGATTGTGCGCGGTAAATAGCAGTTTGGCAGATTGCGGATTTTACCGATGGATTCGCCGTTTTTTGTGTACCATTACTTACGCATCCGCGCTACAGGGATGTGTAGCTGTTCGCGATACTTGGCCACGGTGCGGCGTGCCACGCTGAAGCCGTGTTGGGCGAGTGCTGCCACAAGCTGCTCATCGGTGAGTGGGGCGTTCTTATCCTCCTCGTCTACCAACTCCTTGATGAGATTGTGTACCTCCTTGATGGACACCTCATCGCCTTCGGCATTGGCGATGCCATCGCTGAAGAAATAGCGCAGGGGGAAGATGCCGAAGGGCGTCTGCACATACTTACTGATGGTGGCACGCGAGACGGTAGAGATGTCATACCCCGTCAGTTCGGCCACATCCTTGAGGATGAGCGGGCGCAAGAGCGACTCGTCGCCCTCAAGGAAGAAGGGTCGTTGCAGGGTGATAATGGCCTCCATCGTACGGGTGAGTGTCTGTTCGCGCTGCTGTATGGCATGAATGAAGTCGCGTGCCGCCTCTATCTTCTGCCGTAGGAACTGTGCCGCTCCCCGGCTGTCGGCATTTCCCGAGGCCGCCTGCTCGTCGAGCATCTGCATGAACTCGCCGCTCACGCGCAGCTGGGGGGTATTTTGGTTGTTGAGGCTCAGGGTGATGTTATCGTCAAAGACCTCGACGATGAAGTCGGGAACAATCTGCGCGTTGCTGCGCTCCATGCTGTCGCCCAACGAGGCTCCGGGGCGCGGGTTGAGGCGCACTATCTCGGCAATGACATCGCTTGTCTCGTCAGAGCTCCAGCCAAGGCGCTGCTCTATCTTCTCCCACCGCTTGTGAGTGAAGTCATCATAGCACTGGGTGAGCAACAGGCGTTGCTGATTGATCAGTGGAGTCTGCTCCTTGCGGTCGAGCTGTAGCAGCAGGCACTCCTGCAGGTCGCGTGCTCCGATGCCTGCAGGGTCAAACTGCTGTATACAACGCAGCACCTCCTCTACGGCGCTTTCGTCGGCATCGATGCCGTGATAGATGGCCAGTTCGTCGGCAATGCTCGCCAGAGACTTGTGGAGCAGCCCGTCCTCGTCGAGCGAGCCGATGAGGTACTCGCCTATGGTAGTCTGCTCATCGCTGAGGGGCCAGTCATGGAGCTGCCCCATGAGGTAATCATAGAACGAGGGCATGTCGGCATACTGCACGGCCTGTTGCTCGGCACTCTGTGGCAGGGCGCTGAGCTTGTAGTCGGGGATGTCGTCCTCGCTGCGATAGTCGCCCATGATGAGCTCCTCGCTGCTTTCGGTGCCGCCGTCATGTTCTCCACTGGTAAGCTCGGCAGGAGTTTCGGGTGCCGATGCCTCGAGTGCGGGATTGTCGATGACCTCGCCGCGCACGCGCTCTTCCATCTCTACGGTGGTGAGCTCGACGAGGCGCGCCACCAGCACCTGCAGGGGCGACAGTCCTTGCGTCTGCACCATCTGTTGGCCCTGTACCTGTATCTGTGAGGACTTATAGTTCATCTCTGAATCTGTTTTCTCGATGCAAAAGTAACACAAAATTTCGGCTAAGCGAAATAATCATATAAAATCGGTTTCCCAAAATCAGCTGACCAGCTGACCGAGCACCACGCAATATTCTGTGTATCAGTCAATACGTTCGGTCAACCCCTGCTGACCGAGGCTGACAGCTGCTGACCTTATACGATTATCATTCCCCTCGGGAGTCGCTTTTGTCTTTTTCATAATTTTCCCTGCTTTCTTTGTATTTTCTATTTCTTGGTGGCGACCATGTGCGCGGATGGTCGCCGTCACGTGCGCGCATGATAGCGACCACTTGCGCGAGTGCTCGCCATCAAGAACACGCGAATGCAGGCGTAAATTTAAGCAAAGGTAGCCACTCGTGTGAGTATCGGCAAGGCCTTTTTGTCTGAGGTATAAGCGTTGGAGTATAATTCAAAAGTCAACAGCGGTCAACCCCAGTCAGCTGGGTTGGCCGCTGTTATGTATTGTAAAACAGTGGATTAAGCTCGTCGGGTCAGCTGGTCAGCTGAAATCGGAAGACCTGTTTTATAGGCATCAATCACCGATGACAACCTTTTAACTTCGTTGAAGTTGCTCACACTCGGCATAACCAAAGTAAACTTTGCGTCTGCGCTCACTTAATCGCAACTTTCCTCCCATCCTTGATATAGATACCGCGCACAGGACTCTCGACCTTGCGCCCTTTGAGGTCGTAGTAGGGAGAAGCGACATTATTAGCTTTTGGAAGAACAACCGAAGTGTTAGGATTATATTCCTCACCCCACAGCAGTTCGCCGTTGCGGTAGAAGTTGATGGGATAACTCTTCCCGCTATAACTATTGTAAGCCTCCCTAGGAGAAAGAAAAGGTTCGTTACTATAGCCAATCCCATAGATGATGGAAGTATAGTAAATTTCGATAGATGGAACCTCCTCTCCATTTTGAAGTGTGACGGAAGAAACTTTCTCCACCTCTTCATACTGCTCCATAATACCACCGATATTGGTGCATATCATGTCGCCCACTTTCCAATTACGTGGAGTGAAATCGTATAGGCATAACCAATAGTTGGGGGAATAAGGTTCATCATTCGCATAGTTGAAATATACCAATCCGTTGAAGCTCTCGTATATTACACCGAAACGTTTGGCTCCGCCTCTAAGATTATGCCATACCACTACGCATTCGCGCCCATCAACAATGGTGTCATTGCCGATCCACTTGTTGTAATAAATGGTGTCGCGTGGTTCTATTTTTTCAAAATCGTCACTATACTCTGGACCATGATATACGTTAGTGGTATAGACCCTGTTGGCAGGGAAGAAGCGTTGTTCCCGTTTCTTGGGGAGTTCTTTGCCCCACAGCAACTTGTTCTGATAATAAAAACTGACGGGAGACCATATTGTTCCATCTGGTGGTATTAAACGATAGATTGGCTCAAAGAACGGCTCGTCTACATAGCCCATGCCGTGGATGAGTCTTCCGCCTGGTAAATTCGCCACTTGTCGGATCTTGCCATTGAGCAGCGTAATGGTATCTATTGATTCTATGGGTA
>JBGVOS010000025.1:0-9884 GCA_045126595.1 Bacteroidaceae bacterium
TAGGTGAAGACACCGAAGAAGGGCTTCTCCGCAGGGTCCTGCTTCTCGAGCCATGCCATGGCGCGCTCGTGAATGAGGTCGGCAGAGTATTGGGGGCGGTTCAGATAGTCGGGGTCGGTGATGCCGATGCCGTGCTTGATGTTCTCCTCCAGCAACTCGCGCTTCACATCAGCGTCCACGCCACGGACATAGGAGTTGAGGAAGTTGGGATAGTAGCGGTGGGCCTGATACTGGCAGATGTAGCCATAGTATTCGTCAAGCTCCCATGTCTTGGGGGTAGAGACAGAACCCTCGTAGCCACCGGCCCACTTGCCGAACATGCCCGTCGTGTAGCCCTCGTTCTTCATAATCTTGGGGATGATGACATGGTTCGGGTCGTAGGGCTCCTGACCTACCACTGCATCGTCGGAATGGTTGCCATACTGCACACTACCCGATCTCCACTCCTTGTTGCCGCGCACCTTGGTGTGGCCCGTGTGCTGGCCCGTCATGAAGCAGGCACGCGAGGGCGCACTCACGGGGCTGCCCGCATAGGCCTGGGTGAAGCGCATACCCTCCTCGGCCATGCGGTCAAGGTTGGGGGTGGCGATGTACTGCTGTCCGTAACAACCCACGTCAGAATATCCCAGGTCGTCACACATGATATAGATGATGTTGGGGCGCTGCTGCTCTGCAGCCTGCTGTGCCCAGCCTGCGGGAGCGGTAGCCAGGCCACATCCCAGAAGCAGTAGTTGCTTGTTGTCCATAGTGTATCGTTTTAGCGTGTTTCTCAATCTATGTTGCTTTTCCAATGACAAAGATATGATAAACGGGCGAATCTGCAAAAAATACTTTAAAGCCCTTGCTGCGCTTTCTGATGAATACTGCAAAAAATCCTGCCGAGATTTCTTGCATCGCTTGCTGGGATGTTGTACCTTTGTTTCAGCGAAGACGCGACTAATAGTGAAAAATTAAAACAGTACGGAAATGAGCTCTAAAAAAGAAGAAAACATAATGCTTGTTGTGATGGCACTCATCGCCACCCCCAACATGTTGATCTTTATCGCGAAATCATTTCGCAAGGCTGACACCCTTAACACTGTATTCGGATACATCATGGTGGCCCTGCTCATCGGCTTTTGGGCGAGTGTTATCGTTCCCATAATTAGGGATAAAGTGGGTAAGAAAGACAAGGAAAATAAATACAACAAGAACGAGAAATGAACAAGGGCATATAGTCGCCCCGGGGAAATAATAAGAGACGAGTGGCATGTGCCGCTCGTCTCTTTATGTTGGTTTGTTTGCCGATGCCTCAGAATGCAAACAGCAGGGGGAGCAGGAATATCATCACCACGCCCATGAGGATTTGCAGGGGGAGACCCACTTTGATGAAGTCCATGAAGGTGTACTGGCCTGCGGGCAGCACCAGCGCGTTGGGCGGTGTGGAGAAGGGCGAGGCGAAGCACATGGAGGCGGCCACGGTGACGGCAAAGAGGAAGGGCAGCGGGCTGACACCGATGCCGATGGCACACTGCAGGGCAATGGGGGCCATGAGCACGGCGGTGACGGTGTTGCTGATGAAGATGGTCATCACCGAGGTGGCAAAGTAGACGGCGGCGAGGGCCACGTAGGGGCCGCTGGTGCCGAAGGTGTTGACGATAAAGTCGGCAATCATGGTCGACACGCCTGTCTTCTCCAGTGCGGTGGACATGGGCAGCATGGCGGCAAAGAGCACGATGGTCTGCCAGTTGATGGTCTTGTAGGCGGCCTCCACGCTGCGCACACAGCCCGTGATGACCATGAGCACGGCGGCAAGGAGCACGGCGGTGACGGGGGCCACGGGGATGGAGTCGATGCACATCATCACGATCATGGCGGTCATGATGAGCGCGGCCACGGGTGCCTTGTAGTCGAGGGTTACCTTGGCGGCCTCCTGCAGGGGCTCGCCCAGTACCACCCAGTTGGTGGACTCGCTGCGCAGGCGGGCGATGTCTTTCCAGGTGCCTTGCACGAGGAGCACGTCGGACTCGTGTATCTTCTCGTGACCGAGGTTGTGGAGCAGGTACTGTCCGTCGCGGCGGATGCCGAGGACGTTGATGCTGAACTTGTTGCGCAGGTCTATCTCCATAATCTTACGGCCTACCATGGATGAGGAGGGCATGATGAGGATTTCGGCGATGCCGATGTCGTAGAAGTCGAGCGATGCGTTCGATGAGCTGCCCTCAATCTCGTCGGTGTGGTTATCGATGAGGCGCAAGGCAAAGTCTTCGGCCAGCTGCTGCACCTTGTCGAGCTCGCCCGAGAGGTAGAGCACGTCGCCCTGCTGCAGCATGAGCGAGGGTGAGGCAAGCTGCTGGTTGACGGTGCGCACAAACTTGTTGTGGCCCGCGCTGCGGCGCAGCTCGATGACGTTCACGCCATACTGGCGGTAGATGTCGAGGTCGATGATGGTCTTGCCGATGACCTTGGCCCCCTCGGTCACATGCACGCGGAAGAGGTTATCGGCCAGGCCATACTCCTTGACCAGCTCGCTGAGCGACTTGCCGCCCTGCTTCTTGTCCTTCTCGCCCGTTTTGGGAGTGAGGAAGAGCTTGGTGAGCGGCATGAGCACCAGGATACCTACCACGAGGGTGATGATACCCACGGGGAGGAAGGTGAAGAAGGAGATGTCCTGCACGGTAGCCGGCACCAGTTCGCTCGCCTTGGCATTGGCCAGTGTCTCCTGAATGATGAGGTTGGGGGGCGTACCGATGAGGGTCATCATGCCACCCATGCTGCTGGCGAAGGCGAGAGGCATAAGCAGGCGGCGTGCCGAGGTCTTGGCATAGGCGGCCATACTCACTACGATGGGGAGCATCAGCGCCACGGTGCCCGTGTTGCTCACGAAACCGCCGATGAGTGCCGTCACGAGCATCACCATGAGGAACAGGCGTGTCTCGCTCGTGCCGGCCAGCTTGATCACCTGTCCGCCAATCATCTTGGCCAGGCCCGTCTGGAAGATACCGCCACCCACGATGAAGAGTCCCACCATCATGATGACCGTGGTGTTGGAGAATCCTGCCAACGCCTCGGTGGGGTTCAATATCTGGAACAGCAGCAGTGCCAGCAGGGCACACAGCGCCACGAGGTCGGACCTCACTTTACCGCTCACAAACAGCGCGGCGGATATCAAGAGAATGATTACGGTTGTTAACATGCAAATTTAAGTTTTGTTGTTTGACACATGAATCAACAAAGGTACGAATAAATAGGGGAATAGGCAAGTTATTTTTCTTTCTCCCCCTCCGAGATGAGTAGCAGCTTGTCGCCTGCCTGGAGGTGGAGCGAGCCGTTGGGGACGAGGAACTCCTTGCCGCGCTTGACGATCATCACCAGAGCGCCGTCGGGCAGCTCCACCTCCTTCAGCGTGTCGCCTGCGGTGAGCATCTCGGGGGTGACGGTGAGGTCCGAGAGGTCGGTGTCAATCTCGTCGGGCAGCTCTACGCCGAAGTCGTTGCCGGTCTTCTCCATCGGGGCTGAGAGACCCAGTTTGCGGGCAAAGAAGGGGAGCGTGGTGCCCTGCAGGATGAGCGAGAGCAGGGTGATGAAGAAGACGATGTTGAAGATCTGATTTGAACCCTCGATGCCGGCTACCACGGGATAGGTGGCGAAGATGATGGGCACGGCACCGCGCAGGCCTACCCACGAGATGTAGAGGCGCGAGCGGCCTGTGAGCCAGCGGAAGGGGAGCAGGCTGATGAGCACGCTGAGGGGGCGCCCCACGAGAATCATGAAGGCACCGATGAGCAGCGCCACGGGAGCCACGCCGAGCATCTCCTTGGGGTTGACGAGCAGGCCGAGGAGGATGAACATCACGATCTGGAACAGCCACGTCAGTCCGTCAAAGAAGGTGGCCACCTCCTTGCGGTTGGCAATCTTGGAGTTGCCGATGATCATACCGGCGATATACACTGCCAGGTAGCCATTGCCCTTGAAGAGGTCGGTGAAGGCAAAGGTGAAGAAGGTCACGGCGAGCATGAAGACGGAGTAGAGCGACTTGTT
The DNA here is from genome assembly GCA_045126595.1 of Bacteroidaceae bacterium. Classification (GTDB taxonomy): domain Bacteria; phylum Bacteroidota; class Bacteroidia; order Bacteroidales; family Bacteroidaceae; genus UBA1189. The sequence goes on from JBGVOS010000025.1 coordinate 4,021, forward strand.
GTCGAGGTTGAGTTGGTTGATGATATACACCGCCAGCTTGCCCACCCCGTAGCCGATGGCACCGCCAAAGAGGAACTGCTGCCCGAAGGAGAGGAGTATGCTGCCCGCACCGCTCACCTCGCCCCCGATAAACTGGATGATGACGATGGTGAGCATATAGGCCATGGGGTCGTTACTACCGCTCTCGAGTTCGAGCATGGGGCGCAGGTTGTGCTTGAGGTTGATGTTCTGCGAGCGCAGGATGGCAAACACCGATGCCGAGTCGGTGGACGACATCGTGGCTGCCAGCAGCAGCGAGGGCAGGAAGGCAAAGCCTACGCTGCTCCACTCCATGCCCGAGAGCCACCACACGAACACGCCCGTGAAGAGGGCCGTGAGCAGCACGCCCACCGTGGAGAGCACCAGTCCGGGCCCGAGCACGGGCCTGATCTCGGCAAACTTGGTGTCCATACCGCCCGAGAAGAGGATGATACACAGGGCTATCATACCCACAAACTGGGCACCGCGCATGTCGTCAAACTGGATGCCGAGGCCATCGCTGCCAAAGAGCATGCCTACGAAGAGGAACAGCAACAGGGTGGGCACACCGAAGCGTGCACTGGTCTTGCTCACTGCAATGCTCACAAAGAGCAGTATGGAGCCGATGAGGAGGATGTTTCCTGAGGTGAGGAGGGTCATGTTATTGAATGCTGATTTATGATTTCTGAAAACTGCGAATAAGCGAGCGAGATGCAAGTGTCACTTGCAATCTCACAGCGAGCGAAGCAGTTTCGACGTAGTCAATTATGAATTAGGTCAACGGACCACAGTCAAGGTTCGTGCAAACGCCGAGGCTCAACAACGCAGTTGTTAATTTTCAATTCTCAATTCTCAATTTTCAATTTACTTACAGCGCCATCAGCACCAATATCTGTGTTGTCACCACGCGGAGGAACATCGTGAGCGGGTACACCGTAGAGTAGGCTACCGAGGCTTGGTTGTTGCCACAGATCTCGTTGCTATAGGCCAAGGCGGGAGGGTTGGTCATGGTACCCGAGATGAGTCCCGTGATGGTGAAGAAACTCAATTTGCACACCTTACGTGCAATGAAACCGATGATGATGCAGGGAATGACGGTGATGAGGAATCCATAGAGCACCCACCAGTATCCTCCATTCATGATGGTGTCGACGAATCCGTCGCCTGCTCCTATGCCCACTACGGCGAGGAACAGCGTGATACCTATCTGACGTATCATCTTGTTAGCCGACGAGGTGGTGTAGGTCACCAGTTTCATCTGCGGACCAAACTTGCTGATGAGGATACTTACAATGAGCGGACCACCCGCCAAGCCGAGTTTCACGGGCACAGGCACATTGGGGATGAAGATGGGCAGTGAGCCGAGCACCACACCCAGCGCGATGCCGAGGAAGATGGCGGTGAGGTTGGGTTCCTCAAGATGTTTTACGGAGTTACCCATGAGTTTGCCAATCTTCTGTATGCTGTCGGGTTTGCCCACCACGATTACTCGGTCACCCAGTTGGAGCAGCAGGTGAGGGTCGGCCATGAGGTCGACGCCCGCACGAGTGATGCGCGAGATGGTCACATTGAAGGTCTGGCGCAACTTCAGGTCGCCCAAGCGCTTGCCGTTGATGCGGGGGTTGGTGATGACGAAGCGCTCAGCCGTGAGGTTGTTGGCCTCGATGGCATCCCACTCCGCCATGTTCATGTCGATGCGCGGACCGATGAGCAGCGTGAGCGCCTCTACTTCGAGCGGAGTGGCCACGAGAAAGAGTTTGTCGCCCATGCCCAAGGTCGTGTTCGACTCGGCCAGTTCGATGTCGTGGGTGCGCTCGTGCAGCACGCGAGTGATCACACACTTGCGACCAAAGAGTTCCTGAATCTCGCGGATGGTGTGTCCGCACACCGAGTCGTTGTGCACCTCGAGAGTGACCGCGTCGAGGTGCTCGGCATTCTCCTTGTTGCGCTCCATCATGATGCGGCGCTCATTGTCGAAGTTGACGCGGAAGAGGCGCTTGAGCAGGATGATGGTGAGGATGACACCCACCACACCGAGAGGATAGGTCACTGCGTAGCCTTGCGCGATGGAGGTGTTGGTCTGCCCCGTCATGTCGTAGAAGGTCTGCTGGGCCGCACCCATACCGGGCGTGTTGGTCACCGCACCACTGAGTACGCCCACCATATCGACAAGATCGGTGCCTGTGATGAGGTGGATGACATAAGCCGTGCAGCAAGCCAGCAGCACGGAGCCTACAGCCAGCATGTTGAGCGTGATGCCTCCCTTGCGGAACGATGAGAAGAAACCCGGTCCCACCTCCAAGCCGATGGAGTAGATGAAGAGGATGAGGCCAAACTCCTTGACGAAGTGAGCCGTTGTCGGGTCGAGCAGGAAGCCGAAGTGTCCCGCCACGATACCCACGAAGAGTATCCACGTCACACCCAGCGACACGCTGCCAAACTTAATCCGATTGAGTCCGAGGCCTATGGCGATGACCAAAGCCACGATAAACACCGAGTGGGCCACGCCACTACCGGTGAAGAGGTTTACCAACCATTCCATGATGATGTGTTTTTATATCTTAACGATTATCTATAACCATTGTTGGGACGATGCGACATCCTTTCGCACTGCAAAATTCGCTCTTTCCGATGGTCTGAGAAAGGAAAACGTCCGCTTTTTATCCATCCCTCACCACCCAAATCGCCACTACAAGGCCATACACCACCCATCAGGTGCAAGAATGCCAAGCGCAGTTGCTAAATAGCGGTGATAGGGGCATCACCCAAATGAAAATCCCCGACGCCACATCACGTGGAATCGGGGAGACTAACCCTTAAAGATATAAATGGACAAGAATCCTATGTGGATGATAGGCTATCCAATGACCTGACACCTGAGGTCAGAGGGGACGTAGGAGATATGAATCCAACGGCCATCGCCCTCCCAAATAAGCTGAGTAAACCTAATCTGCCCCGACTGCTGCATCTGCTGAATGAGTTTGAACAGACGACGATGGTCAGCTCGGTTACCTGCGATGATATCGGCTGCGCAACCGAGCATGTGGTGGCTGTTCTTCACGCCACCGACGAGCGTGTTGAGCTCCTTGCAGCGGTAGCCACTGCTGACCACGATAGGCTCGCCCCACGCCTCGCGGATGGGGTCGAGGAGTTGGTCTACGAGTACGTGCAACAGGTGGTATGCACACTTCGATGGGCGGTTGTCGATGCCCTCGCGCAGCGCGGTAGCGCTGGATGTTAATTCTGATATACTGAAATGTTTCATGATGAAGACCCACCTAAATCCTCCCTGTGAGGGAGGACTTACCGACATCGCGGTAGCGTGGGGTATGTTTAATGGTTAGTATTCGATGGACTCCGAATCCCCTCCCTCACAGGGAGGGTTAGGGTGGGTCTCTTTACGCGATAAGCGTAAGTGCGCCGCTGATGAGCAGCAGCGCACGAAAGAATGTACTCATAGTTTACGTCGTGCATGAGGCTACGCCCAAGGCACCAGCCAGGGCAGTGAGTACGGTGATTACGATCTTAAGAACTTGTTTCCAGTTTACTTTCATATTAGTGGTTGTTTAGAGTTTTAATGTTTTAGAGTTCGATTTATCGTGTCATTCTGAGCAACGCGAAGAATCTCGCGCAAGGACTTGGATCAATGGTTTGCCAGTTCACTCTGCGAGATCCTTCGCTGCACTCAGGATGACATTATCGCTGTTGGCTTTCGTTTCCGCGATGCCCGCAAAGCCCCTCCATAGAGGGAGAGGTTTGGGGTGGGTCTGTTTACGCCATCGCGTCAGACGAGATGCGCTTCAGCTTGAAGTCCTTGGCGACCTCCCTCTTCAGGGCCGCATCGGGGCGGAACACAATCTTGTGGCTCTTGATCATTGCTGAGGGTGAGAAGTCTTCGGCATTGATTACCTCCTTGGGATAACACTTGCCTTGGAGCGTTATCTGGAAGCGGCCGAGGTCATCGAGCACCACTACCTGACCTTCGGTGAGGGCTTCAATGATGTGGTCTTTCATACTCACGAGCACGGCGCGGCAGTCGGCCTGCGTCACGGTGGTGCTGTTGTTGATACGCTTGGCGAGCTTCTCCAGGGTGAGCTCACCAGTCTTGATGGCTTGACCGTGGAAGTAGTCTACATCGCGGTTCTTGGGGTTGCTTACTTTCTTTACTGCGTAGGTAATGGGCATGGTTTTTTCTTGTTTAGAGTTTAACGTTTAGTGTAAGTGAGTTACCGGTTATCATTTACAGTGCAAAGTTACGACCTTGCAGCAGGCTCCCTGTCCGCCACTGCGACCTATGGTAGGCTACAGAAACAAACTTTTTTGGAGATGCAGATTTTCTTATTATCCACTGATAATAAGCGTGTTTATGCTTGATTATATGGCTAATTTTTCGTAATTTTATAGGGCGAAAGGAACGTAAACACTCGGCTTTGCCGTCAAACTCTCCCTCTGTTTATAGAGGGAGTACGGCGAAGCCGGGAGGGAGTTCCAAACGGAGTTTCAGCGAAACGAAGTGCGGAGCATTTCTACTACGCGCTACGCTTATAACTCCCTCCGCTTCACTATGTTCCGCTCGTCCCTCTATAAACAGAGGGACAGTTGGGCGGTTACACCGAATGTAAATAAACTACTATGGAAACAATGATTGAAATCCGCCCCTACACCAAGAGCGAACTCGCCACGATGTACTTCCCCATCGGCTCTGCCTCCAATGCGCTGCGTCGGCTCAACCGCTACATCCACCACGCCCACGGCCTGTTGCCCGCGCTGCTCGACACGGGCTATCGTGTCAATGACCGCCACTTCACGAGACGGCAGGTACAACTGATCTTCGAGTATCTGGGGGAACCGTAGGCTCTGAGTTTTTAAGTTCTTCCGTTGCTGAGTTTTTTTTGAGGGCTCACGGGAAAGATGAGATAAAATACCGGATGAAATGGCGTGCATTGAAATAAAATGCTTACTTTTGCAACTGATATTGAGAACAAAGGGGTGCCTTTCCTTCGGGGATTGGCTGAGATTACACCCTCGAACCTGAAGCAGTTAGTACTGCCGTAGGAATTGTGGATAGTTGACAGAGCAGACGTGTGTCCACCCGACATACGTCTTTTTTTCTTCCCTCGGGAGAGCATTCCTTTGTAGTTCATCACTTGCGGTGTTTTTTTAACCTAAAATCCGCAACTAATAGTGATGCAGACTAATTATGCAGTTCGCTTCTCCATCTGGCGATAGTCTTGTCTGTACCGACGTGATTATGCATGGGTCATGCCCACCTTCCCCTTACCCCGTCAGGCATTACAGGGGCTTTATGCTGTCGTTAACCTGCGAATTCAGTTTTTCACCCGCCAGTGAGTGCGAAAGGGGCTTGATATGATTTGTTGTGCGTGTAGATGTTTAGTTCATAGTGCCTTGCTGTTCTTATCCACTTGGCTGGCACGCTGATGAACCTGAACACGAAGGCTTTGATTCGGCTTGTCTTTTTCAGTCCGAAGGCTTTTGTGTCCAGCCTGCCCATAAGGAACTTGTAGAAGTTGCGTATCATTGCCGTCAGCAGCAGGAAAACGGTGTTCTCTGCCATGAAGGACTTTGGCAGCCTGGCCCATCCGAAGCCGTTGTTCATGTCGTCGAAGATGCGTTCTTTGCCACCTCTGAGGTTGTAGAATTCCACGATTTCCCTCGTAGTGGACGTGTAGTCGTTGGTCAGTATGCAGCGGTATGTATACCCGCCCTCCCACAAGTCCAGCTCACCGCCCCTGCGACGCTCCCGCTGTATGACGAGGCGATATGCCTTGCCCTCCCATTTCTCCTTGATGATGGAATTCAGTTCATATTCGTTGCCGTTTATCTCC
>JBGVOS010000026.1:0-3529 GCA_045126595.1 Bacteroidaceae bacterium
CTGCCAAAGACACTCATGGCGGCATCCACCATCTGCTTCTTGAACACCTCCATACTACCAAAAGTGTAGTTTATGGCATTGCTCAAACGACGCCCCGGGGCTTTATATTGGGACACAGGGATGAACTGTTCGAAGTAAAGCCTGTGATTAAACACTTGACCGGCATTGTTGTATATGGGACCATCGGCAGCTTGCTGCACAATCTCTTCCACCAGCAGTCCCTCGTATTCACCGCCAGGTATCAGTTTGTTCAGGTTATTTACGTAAGCGGCAAAGTGCTTGCCATGATGGTTCGCCAAGGTTTCTTCACTGATGACCGGTTCCAACGCATCGGCCGGATAAGGAAGTACGGGCAGCGTATACGCTACTATCTTTGTTGTAATCATAAGGGTTAAGGATAAAAGGGTTAGATGCATACTATATACTTTATTGTATATGCAACAACCACTAATAAGAACAAATGTTCATCAACCTCTTGCGACAAGAAAGCCATACAACGAAGCACAGATAAATATCCTGGATATTCTTTGTGTTTTCATAATATTTTTCATAACTTGCTCCAATTTTCAGTTTAACAATTAGCACAGCGAGACATTATGAAGAAAATCTCCACCCTATTGCTTGTTCTGTTATATATAGGTATAGCAAGAGCACAAGAAACCCCGAAAATCAAAATCGCTTGTATAGGTAACAGCATCACTTACGGTGCCGGCATCAAGGACCGGGCCAACGACAGTTATCCCGCAGTACTCAACCGCCTGTTGGGAAACGACAAATATGATGTGCGCAACTATGGCGTGAGCGCACGCACACTGCTCAGCAAAGGCGACCGCCCCTACATAAAGGAGCAGGCCTACCGCGACGCACTGGCCTTCGAACCCGACATCGTGACCATCAAGTTGGGAACTAACGACACCAAGCCCCACAACTGGAAGCATCACGCCGAGTTCAAGGACAACCTGCGCACACTCATCCGCAGTTTCCAGGAGCTCGAAAGCCATCCACAGGTGTACCTCTGCTACCCCATCCCGGGAACCCGCTTGGATTGGGGCATCAACGACAGCACCACACTGCACCACGTGATACCCTATATTGAGGAGGTAGCCACTGAAATGAATCTCCCCATCATAGACCTTTATACTGCCTTCGCACTCTACCCCCACCTGCTTCCCGACCAGATCCACCCCAATTCTGACGGTGCGGCCATCATAGCCCACGAAATAGCCACCGTGCTGAACGAAAAGGACAAGAAGGTCATAAAGCAACGTCAGAAGGCTGCGCACAAGATGGCACGCAAAGCCAAACAGCAGAAATAAGCATCGCAAAAAACAGGTCGGACACCGACTGACATATTAAACAGTCCGCAGTGTCCGACATTAAATATCTGTCAATAAATCCGTCCCCTCCTGTTAACAGAAGGGGACGTTTGGAATATCCGTACTCAACAGCCTTTACTCTCCCTTAAGACGCTTTGCCATGGCAGCTGCAGCACGGCGACCGTCACCCATAGCGAGGATTACGGTAGCACCGCCACGCACGATGTCGCCACCGGCATAGATGGTCTCGATATTCGACTGCATGTCGTCATTCACCGCAATGGTGTTCTTGCGACCGAGCTCGAGGCCCTTCACCGAGGTGGGCACGATGGGGTTGGGCGATACGCCTACGGCTACGATGGCCATGTCGATGTCGATGGTCTCTATAGCACCGGGGATAGCCACGGGGCTGCGGCGACCGCTGGCATCAGGATCGCCAAGTTCCATCTTCTGCAGTACGACCTGCTTCACGCGGCCCTTCTCATCGGCAATGTACTCGATGGGGTTGTGCAGGGTGAGGAACTCTACGCCCTCCTCCTTGGCATGCTTCACCTCCTCAACACGAGCGGGCATCTCCTCCTCGCTGCGACGGTAGATGATCATGGCACGCTCGGCACCGAGACGCAGTGCGGTGCGCACCGAGTCCATGGCCGTGTTACCACCACCGATAACAGCTACGCGCTTACCGAAGATGACGGGAGTGTCGGTCTCGGGGTTCGAAGCATCCATGAGGTTCACGCGAGTGAGGTACTCGTTGGATGAGAAGATACCGGTGCTGTTCTCGCCGGGGATGTTCATAAAGTTGGGCAGGCCGGCACCCGAAGCGATGAATACGCCCTTGTAGCCCTCGGCCTCGAGCTGCTCTACGGTGATGGTCTTGCCGATGATGCAGTCCTTCTCGAAGTGTACTCCCATCTGGCGGAGACCCTCGATCTCGACGTCTACGATGTGGTTGGGCAAACGGAACTCGGGAATACCATACTTCAGTACACCACCAATCTCGTGGAGTGCCTCGTATACGGTGACGTCAAATCCCTGCTTGGCCATGTCTCCAGCGAAGGAGAGACCTGCAGGGCCTGAACCTACGACGGCCACCTTGATGCCGTTGCTGGTGGCTGCCACGGGAGCCGATGCCTTGCCGCTCTCGCGCTCATAGTCGGCAGCGAAACGCTCAAGGTAGCCGATAGCTACGGGCTTGTGACCCATCTTGAGGTGCATACAGCGGCTTTCGCACTGCTTCTCCTGCGGACATACACGACCGCATACTGCCGGCAGAGCCGAGGTGAGTTTGAGCACGCGGGCTGCTTCGAGGAACTCGCCGCGCTCGATATTCTTGATGAATGTGGGGATGTTAATGCTTACGGGACAACCCTCCATGCAGGTGGGATTGGCACAGTCAAGACAGCGCTTGGCCTCGGTGAGTGCCTGCTCGGCAGTAAGACCCTGGTTCACCTCCTCGCGCAGTTTGTGGCTGCGGTAGCTGGGAGCAAGCTCGGGCATCACGCAACGCTCAATCTGGGTGCGCTCCTTCGGCTTCATGCTCTTGCGCAGTGCCTCGCGCCACTCGCTGTTGCGGTCGATGTCGGGCAAGGCATTGGCTGCTGCCAACTGGCAGTTAGAGTCAAGCACTTCGGTGTTCTCCTTATCCTCTGCAGGTACGGGATGAACATGCTCGGGCTTCTCCATCTCGGTCACCTCAATGTCCTTGAAGGCACCCATACGCTTGAGCATCTCATCGAAGTCTACCTGATGACCGTCAAACTCGGGACCGTCGACACACACGAACTTGGTCTTGCCACCTACGGTGACACGGCATGCGCCACACATACCCGTACCGTCTACCATGATGGTGTTGAGCGATACGTCAGTGGGGATTTCATATTTCTTGGTGAGCAAGCACACAAACTTCATCATGATGGCTGGGCCGATGGCGAAGCACTTGTCCACCTTCTCGCGCTGGATGATGCGTTCGATACCCTCGGTCACGAGACCCTTGGTGCCGTATGAGCCGTCGTCGGTCATGATGACTACCTCGTCAGAGCTCTTGCGCACCTCATCCTCGAGGATGATGAGCTCCTTGGAACGACCGGCAAGCACCGAGATGACGCGGTTGCCCGCAGCCTTCAGGGCCTGTATGATGGGGAGCATGGGAGCTACGCCTACACCACCACCGGCACATACCACGGTACCGAAGTTATCGATGTGGGTAGCCT
>JBGVOS010000027.1:0-11232 GCA_045126595.1 Bacteroidaceae bacterium
TGTGGATAACTTTCCCGGTGACTCTGGTTTTCAGTCATAAGCAAAGAATATCATCAGTGGATAACCTGTTCATACCAGAAAACCTAATGTGGGGTGCGAGATACGCAAATATGGAGTAAACTTTTTATACACAGTTTCCACAGGCTATCACCATACACACATTTATTTTTTTAAGAAATAAAAAAGAAGGATATATATTTTAGTTATGTTGAAACCAGAATGGATTGCCAAGGGGTTTGCTGACGAACCTGTAGAGAACAAGGAAAACTTGGTAGAGATGATTCTCCAGCTCAAGCGCGAGAAGAATGCTGTCATCCTGGGCCACTACTACCAGCGTGGCGAGATACAGGATATTGCCGACTTCGTAGGCGACAGCCTTGCCATGGCGCAATGGGCTGCCAAGGTGGAGGCCGACGTGCTCGTCGTATGTGGCGTACACTTCATGGGCGAGACAGCCAAGATCCTTTGTCCTGACAAGATGGTGCTTGTGCCTGACCTCAATGCGGGCTGCTCGTTGGCCGACAGTTGCCCCGCTGACAAGTTTGCCGAGTTTGTAGCTGCACACCCTGACCATCAAGTAATCTCTTACGTCAACACCTCAGCTGCCGTGAAGGCTCACACCGACGTGGTGGTGACCTCAAGCAATGCTCGCCAGATTGTAGAGAGCTTCCCACAGGATGCCAAGCTCATCTTCGGCCCAGACCGTAACCTCGGAGGCTATATAAATAGCATTACGGGCCGCAACATGCTCCTCTGGGACGGTGCATGTCACGTACACAGCCAGTTCTCTGTAGAGGCGCTCATCGAACTCAAGAAGCAGTATCCTGAGGCTGCCGTATTGGCTCATCCCGAATGTAAGGGCGTAATCCTCAAATTGGCTGATGTCATCGGTTCTACTGCGGCCTTGCTCTCCTATGCTCAGAAGAGCGAGGGGCGCCAGTTTATCGTAGTCACCGAGTCGGGTATCCTGCACGAGATGCAGAAGAGCTGTCCCGACAAGGAGTTCATTCCCGCTCCTCCCGAGATGATCGAAGGCGGTACCTCATGCGGTTGCAACGAGTGCAACTACATGCGCCTTAATACACTGGAAAAGGTGTACAACTGTCTCCGATACGAATTTCCCCAGGTAGAGGTCGATGCCGACATTGCCGCCAAGGCCATCAAACCCATTGAGCGCATGCTGGAGCTTTCCGATAAGCTGGTGAAGTGATATAATTATGAATAGCGAAGAGCAGATACTGATAGAATCGGGTATACGCCCTACCGCCATACGATTGTTAGTGTTGAAGGAGATTATTGAATATAATCATACCTTTACGCTTGCTGATATGGAGTATAAAATGGTGACGCTTGACCGTTCTACGCTCTTTCGTACGTTAATGCTCTTTGTGGAGCACAAACTGCTTCACGAAATAGACAATGGCAGTGGTTCAAAACTTTTCTGTCTCTGTGAGTACAATCACGGGCATAATTATACTCCGCACATACACTTTACTTGTACTGAATGTAACGAGACATACTGCATCAAGGATATTGATGTAGCGGGAATTCCTCATCCCGAAGGATATGAAGTAAGGGAAATAAGTCTTGTTATGAAGGGAGTATGTTTAAATTGTAAGCAAAAGTCTTAGTTCGCGCATCCCCTCCGAAGCTCCTTTCTTTATGACGTGTACGGGCAGGCCGTAGGGCACGTTCACATCGGCCGGGTCGATGAGGTAGATGGGGGTATTGTTCTTGGTGTATCGGATGAGTCCCGCCGCAGGATACACATTGAGCGAGGTGCCGATGATGATCAGTATGTCAGCCTGCTCCACGTAGTTTATGGCTACTTCGATATTGGGCACCGACTCGCCAAACCATACGATGAAGGGGCGCAGTTGGCTGCCGTCTTCGGCACAGTCGCCCATGTGCACTTCATACTCTTCGGGGCACAGCTCGCGGATATATTTCGGGTTGTTTGGGCTGAAGCTTGAGGTCACCTTGGTGAGTTCGCCATGGAGGTGGATCACTCTTGTGCTGCCGGCTCGTTCGTGCAGGTTATCCACATTCTGTGTCACAATGGTCACATCGTACTTGTCCTCCAATGCCGCTACGAGGCGATGCCCTTCGTTGGGCTCTACGGTGAGCAGCTGCTTGCGCCGTGCGTTATAGAAGTCGATGACAAGCTGCGGATTGCGTGCATAGCCTTCGGGGGTTGCTACGTCCTCTACGGGATACTGATCCCACAGTCCGCCCGAGTCGCGGAAGGTGCTGATACCACTCTCGGCACTCATGCCGGCACCAGTGAGTACTACAATCTTTTTCATGGGTTTACATTTTATTATATATGGTGTTGTTATTATTGTTGCCACTGCTCTGTCTTCCGATGAAACCATACCGCTACACCTCTTCCAATGCTTGTGAGTAGCGGTATCCACATGCGGTTGTACCATCCGGGGATGATGTATTCGCGCTGTTTGAACATTGCCCGTACCAACTTCCTTGCACACACCTCGGGGCGCATGAGAAAGCCCGTCTTGCGTGCCAGGCTGAATACCTTGGGCGGCAGTCCCATGAGCTCGGTAGCCACACCGGCAGGTGCTGCTGTAGTGACATAGACATGGCGTGAACGCATCTCACGGCCGAAGGTGATGGAGAAGTTGCGCACGAATGCCTTGCTGCCGCTGTAGAGCGACCATCCTGGCAACTTCATGTATACAGAGTAGGAAGATATGTTGAGGATATATCCGCTGCCCCGTGTGGCCATCTGCTCACCAAACAGGCGGCACATCATAGCCACGGAACGCACGTTGAGACGGATGATGCGCTCCACATCTTCGGTCGCGAGTGCTACGGTGTCGCGGAAGAAATACATCCCTGCATTGTTGATGAGCACCTCGATGGCGTAGCCCTGCTCTGCGGTCCATTGCAGCATATTGTTCGGTGTATCCGTCTGTGTAAGGTCTGCAGCATAGGTGACGATGCACTCCTCTCCCTTATCCGTCTCAGCAAGCAGTGTGCGGCGTGCCTCTTGCAGCCGTTCGTGTGAGCGGCTCACCAAGATGACACTATATTCGCGGTAGAGAAGTTCGCGAGCAATGGCTAGCCCGATGCCTGCACTGCCTCCTGTCACCAATGCCCAGTGCCCAGCATTGTTCATACCTCGTCCTCCAGTTTGTAGGGAAGGAAGTTAAACTTCTCCTTGGCCTTCTCTTGCGAGAAGCAGAAGAAAGTGAGCTCGGCCGTGGTGCACAGTTCTCCATTGCACTGGATCGAGGCCTCCATGAGCGCAAAGCTGCGCTTCATCTCGCGGATGTGAGCGCGTATCTCCACCTTCGTGCCCTCTGTGGTCGGTATGGGGCGCTTATACTTGATATTGAGGTTTGTCGTCATGCCCGAGGTCTGCAGCTTGCGAGCGATGACCCATCCTGCCGTCTCGTCGATGAGTGTAGCCTGTATGCCTCCGTGCAGCGTGTCGGTCCACCCTTGGTGGTGCTCCTTGGGAGTCCAAAAGCATACAACTTCGTCGCCATCCTCATAAAACTCCATATGCAAGCCATGCTTGTTGCGGGGTGCACAGGCAAAGCAGTGGTATCCCTCCTCGCGGCCCATCCCCTCGTAGGGGTTGATGATTCTCTTCATAGTGATTTTTCTAGTATATTCTTGGCAAAAATAATAAAAAAGATTCAGAAAGGGGTATGCCCTTGTTCTATATCGCAATTATTCCTTACCTTTGTAAGCAAATAAGAACTCCTTTATTTCATGAAAAATACGCCAAATATACAACACGACACGACGACATTACCAGCTAAACCTCATTATGCCTTGCTTGATGGACTACGAGGCATAGCGGCCATTCTCGTCTTGTTCTACCATATCTTCGAGGGTTTTGCCTTTGCCGAGGCCACCAATGGCGTGGGCAGTGGCATCATCACTACGCTCAATCATGCCCACATCGCCGTAGACTTCTTCTTCATCCTCTCGGGCTTTGTCATCAGCTATGCCTACGACAATCGGTGGGGACAGATGAGCATGGGGCAGTTCTTCAAGCGCCGCCTCATCCGCCTCCACCCGATGCTCGTCATGGGTGCCGTGCTTGGCTTTGTGGCTTTTGCCTTTGTAGGCTTTGAGCGGTGGGATGACTCTGCAGCACCTATGAGTTGGGTTATGATAGCCCTGCTACTCACCCTATTTATGATACCCGCCGTACCTGGCGTTCCCTACGAAGTGCGCGGCAATGGCGAGATGTTTCCCCTCAACGGACCTGCCTGGTCGCTCTTCTTTGAGTATATAGGTAATATCCTTTATGCCCTCTTCATCCGCCGCCTATCGACTAAGATGCTGAGTGTGCTCACCATCGTGCTGGGCGTGCTGCATGCCTGGTTCTTCGTGGGCGATATCTCTGGATATGGCATGATGGGTGTAGGGTGGACTATCGATGAGGTCAACTTCTGGGGCGGACTCCTACGTATGCTCTTCCCCTTCACGTTAGGTATGCTGCTTGCACGCACCTTCAAGCCCAAGAGGGTGAGGGGAGCATTCTGGGTGTGTAGCCTTGTGCTCATCGCCCTGTTCTCCGTTCCCTACATCGAGTCAGAGGGAGCGGTCAACCTCAACTGCCTATATGAGTTTGCTTGTGTAGCCTTCATCTTCCCCGTGCTCGTGTGGTTCGGTGCCTGTGGCAGTATCACTGAAGGAAACAAGGCGACCCATCGCATCAACAAAGCCCTTGGCGACCTCTCCTATCCGCTCTACATCGTACACTACCCCATCATGTACATCTTCTACGCTTGGCTTATCGACAAGCAAATATATTCCTTGAGCCAATGCCTCGGTGTGGCCACACTGGTCGTACTTTCCAGCATCTTCCTTGCTATCTTCAGTCTCAAACTCTACGATGAGCCAATACGTCGATGGCTCTCGAAGAAGAGGTAGGGAGACAAGAACGATATAAGTCCACTGTTCAAGGCAAATTTCTTTGTCATACTACTCTTGATTGTGTCTATGACATATACCTTCAACACTCCCATCGGAGCCGTCCGTCTCGTTGAAGAGGGCGGCTCCATCATACGCATCGAGCTGACCGACGCTAACGCTTCATCCTCTGCGCCCACTCCCCTGTTGCGTGAGGCGGAGCATCAGATCACGGCATTCCTTCGAGGTGAGCGTCGCCAGCTGGACTTCCCCATTCGTATGGTGGGTACCGCCTTTCAGCAGCGTGTGTGGCAGGCGTTGCAGCAGATACCCTATGGCACTACACGCACCTACGGAGAGATAGCCACCGCCATAGGCAACCCACGGGCAAGCCGAGCCGTGGGCATGGCCTGTAACAAGAATCCCTTGCTGCTCATCGTCCCCTGCCATCGCGTTGTCGGAGCCAATGGTAAACTTGTTGGCTTTGCCTATGGCACTGAGACCAAGCGATGGTTGCTGGAGTTGGAAAGTTTATCGCATTACAAAGGATGATAGAAGGGAGTTTTAGTGACACCGTAAGTATATTGTTATAAATAGAGAGGGTTTCTTATTTTTGGAATTTCTCTTCAAATATATTGAAATAGATTACTGCTATAATACTTAAAGCGATAGCAGGAACAAGCAATATCACCTCAAATAGTTGTTCAGTTGGCATAAACGGAGCAATCAACGTAAATGGCAATGCTGCAAATAGAGTATTTGAAAAGAAGCGCCCCACTCGTTGAAGATCTAACTTATCGCGCTTCTCACGTGCCATCGTGTTAATGCCACTAATATTCTCTGGATGACGACGAACATAAATGCCTGCAAAAACCCATATAAGGGCCATGAATACTGAAATCGAAATATAAACTATTTTAATATTCATAATTTCATATAATTATTTCTTTACAAAAGTAGCAAAAAAGATTCAGAAACATGTATCTCCTTGTATTATATCGCAATAATTCCCTACCTTTGTGGACAGTACGAATAAACCAGTATAAGGAATATTTTCCAATGAAACTAATCCAGCTAGTCATCCTTAGTCTTCTATGCTGCGTGCAAGCAGTCGCGCAAATCAAGGTAGAGAGTGTCTTCTCCTTCGATGAGAATGGTGAAATAGTCGTAAATGAAAAGTTTATCGAACAAAACGTCGAGTTCAATAACCAGGATGTAAAGCCTTATGAGCCAGTAGGCGTTACGACTTTCGAGGTTCATTCAAAGAAATACGAACTGCATGTCTTGAACTATAAAGGCTGGGAGGATGAGGCAGGCGACTTCCGCGTCATCAAGCTTTATCATGAGGGCAAACAAATTTTGGAGTTTTCCGATGATGGAGCCTGGATAGGCGACCCTTTATTCAAGGAAGGACAAACATGGTTGCACGACTCTATAGATAGTGACGGAACGCCATTCAGTCAGATTATGGACTTGATTGGCGAGCACGCCACATATAAAGGGCATTGCCTGGTGTATCCATTGGCAAACGATGCAGCTGCCCTCTTGCTTGAGGGTTTCACGTATGGTTGTGGAGAAACCTTGACTACCATCATTGCCATTAAGGATGGGAAGGCAAAGGTTGTATATAACAAATGTCGTTTTGTAACGGGTATATATGCTAACGAAAAACAGTTTGAGCTACACCTTGAGGAAGACCCCACTACGGCACAGTATGAGGAAGTGGTGAGTACGACTTCAGACGGGGCAATGGAGTACCGTATCGAACCGCATGAGGAGGGTTATCTCATCTATACGAATCCCGATATAATGCCAGTCTTTTACGATGGCAAGATAGAACTATCTGACTACCTTCGGAAAAACATTAGATACCCTGACGCTTGTCGAGATGCGGGCATACAGGGGCGCGTGATTGTACAGTTTGTGGTCACCAAGGAGGGGCGAGTGTCTGATGCAAGGGTGGTGAAATCTGCTCACAAGTTCCTCGACAAAGAGGCCTTACGCGTAGTGAACAATATGCCTTATTGGCGACCAGGTGCATATAAGGGCAAGAGGGTAAATGTGCAGATGACGATGCCTATAATCTTTCGACTAGGAAAAGACGAAGCGGTAAAAGTTGATACAACCTCAACAGGCAATATCGTTGTTTTAGTATCAGAAGATCCTCATGAAATGACTACCTACGACAGCTTTAACCCAGCGCAAGGCAATACATGCAAGAGAAGCAAACGAATAATAATTCCCTAAAGTTCTTCATTCGGCACTTTTTTTGTAGCAACTGAAAAAATATTTTCGCTTCGTTGAAAAAAGTTTTTCGCTTTGTTGAAAATAAATTTTCATTATAGTGAAAAAGTTTTTGCAAGGTCTCGAAAAATCTTGCAAAAGTGTATATTTGTATATGTTTCCCTAAAGAAATTCTTTATAGTTCCACCTCCGGTATATCAAACTTTAAAAATTGTATATTATTAGCGGCTAATCCGAAAAATATGCAAGATATTTTGGATTAGGAGTGTTTTTAATGTATTTTGCTCCATAAATCAAAATGGAAATAACAGAATGATAGTCCGTACATTGCAACAGCGTATTGAGGAAAACCTGTTTAAGGGAAAAGCTATCATTGTGATTGGCGCTCGCCAAGTTCCTTACCAGTATCAAGGCTTTCGTCGGTCTTTTTCATATCCGATAGCTTTGTTTATACCACAAAAGTAATCATTCCCAACTTTCTATACAAGGTTTTGCTGGTGTGTATTTTTTCACTAAACCAAATTTATTTACAGTTCTTCACTTTCGCAAAATATTTAGTTACCTTTGCGGTATAGTAGACATAAAAGCATATGAACACATCATCTACAACACCGAATACCGATGAGCGCAAATGGGAGATATTGTCTTCCGAATACCTCATACAGCGTCCCTGGCTCACGGCAAGGCGCGATCATGTGAAGCTGCCTACGGGAGTGGAGAACAAGGAGTACTACATACTGGAGTATCCCGATTGGGTTAATGTTATTGCCATCACCAAGGAGGGTGAGTTTGTGATGATACGCCAATACCGCCACGGATTGGGCGAGACGCGCTATGAACTGTCTGCCGGAGTGTGTGAGGAGGGCGAAGACCCGATGGAGAGTGCGCGTCGTGAACTATATGAGGAGACTGGATATGGGGGAGGAGAGTGGCAATTGTGGATGACCGTGAGCCCCAACCCAAGCACCTCGACCAACCTCACCTACAGCTTTCTGGCGACGGATGTGGAGTGCATCTCTACCCAACACCTTGAATCTACAGAGGATATTACCGTGCACCTGCTCTCCGAAGCAGAGGTCAGAGCCCTGCTTGAGAATGACGAAATCCGCCAAGCCCTGATGGCTGCTCCGCTTTGGAAGTATTTTGCATCAAAGGGACAGAGTGTGTGAACAGATAATTATATTATAAAACAGTTAAAATCATGTCATTACTTAACAATCTATTTGGCAATGCTACAGAGGTAGACGTTGAGGAACTAAGAAAAGAATTTGGTGAGATTCTCGTCGATGGGGAAGAAATCGAAGCGGCATTTCGCATATTCCGTGATAAATGGGTGTTCACAAACAAGCGCTTGATCATGCTGAATGTTCAGGGTGTCACCGGTAGCAAAAGAGAGTATCGTTCCATTCCATACCGTTCGATCGACCAATTCAGTGTGGAGACGGGTGGAACCTTTGACGATGATTGCGAAATGAAGCTATGGATTAAGGGTATGCACGAGCCTTTGAAAAAAGAGTTTAAACGTGATGTCGATGTTAAGTCATTGCAGAGAATGTTGGCAACACATATTCTGAACTAAAGTATAAGTCTCAGTTACGGCAGGCATCGCCTGCCGTTTCTTCTTACTGTATTTGGGATGTGATATCAACAAAATATGTTTGCAGGGCTACAAACTGCAATTTTTTCAGTTCCAAACTCCAGTTTGTAGCCGTGCAAACTGAAGTTTTTGTTAAGGAAAACTATCGTTTGGATACTTTCAAACGAATCCAAACGTTTCTATGGCACTAAAAAAGTTTTAACTGAAGACCGCGATTACCGCTGATAACCTTCCTCATAGCTATCGAACGTCACTTCTTGTTGTGCCCCACATTCAGCAACGACAGCACAGATAATCTCCTGCTCATCAGGTGCAATGGCACGTTTTCCCTTGCGCATATCGTAGTAAGCATTGCGCCCGAAGCGAGAAATCAGCTTATGCGCCACAGTTTCAGACACATTCACCGGGAGGCTTCTTATCATCCGCACGAAACCGCGAGCATACATCACCTTCTTGGCCGAGCGGTACATGGGGCACTCGCCCTCTGTCTGTGCCAGATATGCCGGGCTTACAATTTGCCACGTCTTTACCTCGGCAGGCATCATCTTTGTAGCTACGTGACGCAAGCATGTAGCGGCCTTCGGACAGTCGCTTTGGGTGCAGAGGGTATAGTTATTTGGGACTTTCTCGTTCGGGTTTTTCGTTGTTTGTTGTGCCATAGTATATTCGGTTTAAGGGGTTATTTTGTCTTTACAAATTTACGACTTTAATGGAGGAAAAACAAATATTTAGACGATAGTGTGCAGTATATTCAAAAGTTTTACTACTTTTGTTTCATCTCTAAAAGGAAATCCTATGTGTAGCAACAAAGAGCCTGGGTATGTTTATATATTGACCAATCCAAGTTTTCGTGAAGATTGGGTAAAGATTGGTAAAAGTTCGCGTCCTGTAGATGTACGGAGTAAAGAATTAGATAATACTGCAGTACCTTTACCTTTTGAAATATTTGCGACCATGAAAACTCGCAAATATAATGAGGTGGAAAAACTTGTGCACAAAACCATTGACAGGCTTACTGATTTACGTATACGTCAAAATCGTGAATTCTTCAATGTTGCTCCACAAATAGCATTAGACATCTTTCAAGACATTGCAATGACTATTGATGATGCAGAAGTGATATTGTACTCAGATAATAAGCCTATTGCAAATAGTGATCGAAAAGAACAACAACACGTACGGGAAGTCAAAAGAGCTCGATTCAAATTCTCTATGTGCAATATTAAGATAGGAGAACTTATAACATTTGACCCTACTGGACTTGTTGTAAAAGTAGCATCTGATGACTCTATAGAATATGAAGGTCGTATATATAAATTATCTCCATTTGTTGGCACTTTTATGCCTATAGAACGTCGTAATACATCAGGTGCTTATCAAGGTGCAAAGTACTTTTCTTATCAAGGTAAGGTATTGGAGGAGATAAGAAGAGAAAATGAAAATATTTGACTAATATTATGAAGCTTCCATGAAGATCCTCATCATCGAAGATGACCTTTCATTCCAGGAGATACTGCGCAACACATTGGAGCAGGAGCGGTATGTGGTGGAGGTGGCGCCCGACTATCGTTCGGGGCTCATCAAACTGTCGGATTATACGTATGACTGCATATTGCTCGATATTAACCTGCCCGACGGTAATGGGCTGAACTTGTTGCGCGAACTTAAGGAGATGAAGAAGACGGGCAGCTTGATCATCATCTCGGCACGTGACAGCATAGAGGATAAGGTAGAGGGACTCGACCTCGGGGCCGATGACTACCTCGCCAAGCCGTTTCATCTGGCCGAGCTGCTGTCGCGTATCAAGAGTGTGATGCGACGCAACAATCAGGGCGGAGAGCAATACGTGAGCTACGGCAATGTGAAGGTCAATCCGCATACGTTCGATATATGGGTAGGGGAGATGAAGGTGGAGCTTTCGCGCAAGGAGTTTGACTTCTTGCTCTACTTCCTGCAACGCCCTGGTCGTATAGTGAGCAAGAGCATGCTGGCCGAAGCTATCTGGGGCGACCATTTCGATGATGTGGACAACTACGATTTCATCTACGCCCAGATAAAGAATCTGCGCAAGCGACTCGCGGCGTGGAAGGCAAGCATTGAGATTGCTTCTGTATATGGGATGGGGTATAAGTTAATTGAAACATGAAACTCACCACGCACGCCATACGCAGCCTTATCCTCCCCCTGCTCCTTATCTTCGGAGTATGGTCGGTGGCCTTTTACTTTATCCTCACCGATGAACTCATCGACGAGGTGGACGACCAGCTGGAAGTATACTCCGAGCATATCACGCGCCAATGGCTCTCGGGCGAGGCACTTCCCGACTCTACTGATGGCTCCAACAATACCTATTATATACGGCAGATAACGCCCGAAGAGGCGTCCATGGACAAGAAGGTGGAGTATGAATATAAAAACATCTACATCGCTTCAAAGCTTGAGGAAGAGCCGGCCCGGGTGATGCACAGCATATTTGAACATAATGATGGTACGTGGTG
>JBGVOS010000028.1:0-5899 GCA_045126595.1 Bacteroidaceae bacterium
GAGCGCCATCTCGTACTTGTCGAGCACGGCGGTCTCCAGCTTGTCTATCTCGGTGAAGAGTTTCTCGCGCTCTTCGATTTCGGTCTCCTCGACTTTGGCCTTCAGCTCGGCAATCTTGGCGTTCTCGGCTGTGGCCGACTGGCGGATGCGCTCCTTGAGCTCCTGCGTCTTGGCGCGCAGCTGGTCGGGAGAGAGCTTTTCGATACTCTCATAGGCCTTTTTCGCCTTGTCTACCCAAGGCTGTATTTCACGCATGTCGCGTGTGTTCTTGTTTCCGAATAGTTTTCCTATCAGTTCGTTGAATCCCATATCTTTGTTTATGTTTTATATTCGTTTCTCTATTTTTAGAACAATAATGATGCCAACGGATAAAAGAGCAAAAGTTCTTGCAGTTTTGTCATAAATATTGACATTCTTTTATTTTAGCCCGCAAATGTACGACATTTTTTTCATAAAAACGCGTAAAAGGCTCCGTTAGTTGCACTTCCATGGCGCGGACCTATCGCTCGCAACACTTGCTGTAGTAATCTATGATATCCTTGGCCACCTCGTTCTTGGGCTTCAGGGGATACTCCTTGACCTCCTCGCGCGAGATGATGGTCACCTTGTTCGTGTCGTGGCGGAAGCCTGCACCCTTGTCGTTCAGCGAGTTGAGTACGATGAAGTCGAGGTTCTTGCGCACGAGCTTGCCCTGTGCATTGGCCTGCTCGTCGTTGGTCTCGAGGGCAAAGCCGATGAGGCATTGATGAGGTTGCTTCATGCGTCCCAGCTCGGCGGCAATGTCGTGTGTGGGCTTGAGGCGCAATACGAGGTCGTCGCCCTCGCGCTTGATCTTGGCATCGGCGGTCGTCTCGGGGGTGAAGTCGGCCACGGCAGCGCATAGGATGCCACAATCGGCCGTCTTGAAGGCCTCTGTGGCGGCGGAATACATCTCGGCACATGACTCCACATCGATGCGGCGGATACCCGGGTGCGTGGTCTTGAGTTGTACGGGGCCTGCCACAAGTGTCACCTCGGCACCGCGAGCGGCACACTCCTCGGCGAGAGCGAAGCCCATCTTGCCCGATGAGTAGTTACCGATGAAGCGCACGGGGTCAATCTTCTCGTAGGTAGGTCCGGCGGTGATGACAATCTTCTTGCCTGCAAGCTCCTCGCTCTGGGCGAAGTAGCGCTCCAGGTAGGCCACGATGTTCTTGGGTTCCTCCATGCGTCCCTTACCCACGAGGTGGCTGGCCAGCTCGCCCTCGGCAGGCTCTATGATGTGGTTGCCATAGCGGCGCAGGGTGTCGAGATTCTCGGCGGTTGAGGGGTGGGCAAACATGTCGAGGTCCATGGCGGGAGCCACGAACACGGGGGCCTTCATCGATAGGTATGTGGTGATGAGCATATTGTCGGCCACGCCGTGTGCCATCTTGCCGATGGATGAGGCGGTGGCGGGAGCGATGAGCATGGCGTCGGCCCACTGGCCCAGGGCCACGTGGCTGTGCCACGAGCCGTCGCGTTGGGCGAAGAACTCGCTGATGACGGGTTTCGACGTCAATGCCGACAGCGTGATGGGGGTGATGAACTCCTTGCCGGCAGGGGTGATGACCACCTGCACCTCTGCTCCCTTCTTTATCAAGAGGCGGATGAGCACCGCAGCCTTGTATGCGGCGATACTTCCCGTGATGCCTAGTACGATTTTCTTTCCAAGAAGTGACATTGTTGTCTTTGTTTTCGTCTTCGTTTTTGTTATCTCATCCCCAACTTAATCCGTGTCAACACCTGCTTGGTGTTCAATGTGAAGTCGCCCTGCAGTATCCAGCTATAGTAGCCGGGGTCGCGGCGCAGCACCTCCACTACGGGTATGCCCTTGTACTTGCCGAAGTTGAACACCTCCACGCCCTTGTCGTCGTATACGATACGGCCGGCAAAGTCCACGTTGTTGGTGTGTGATGAGAACTCCGATAGCCAGGCGATGTCGTTTTCCAGCTCGGGGTAGCGGTCGAGCTGAGCCTGCAGCACCTCGTAAGTGGCGCGTGTGTCGGCATCGGCGCTGTGGGCCCCCTCGAGCTCCTTGCCACAGTAGAACTTCATGGCCGCAACCAGCGTGCGCTGCTCCATCTTGTGGAAGATGACCTGCACGTCGATAAACTTGCGGCGCGTCATGTCGAGGTCAACGTCGGCACGGAGGAACTCCTCGGCCAGGAGGGGCACGTCGAAGCGGTTTGAGTTGAAGCCTGCGATATCGGCGCCCTCAAAGTCGGCTGCGATCTCCTTGGCCACCTGCTTGAAGGTGGGGCAGTCCTTGACGTCGTCGTCATAGATGCCGTGCACCTCCGAAGCCTGTTCGGGGATATGCATTTCGGGGTTGATGCGCAGGGTGCGCGACATCTCGTTGCCATTGGGATATACCTTGAGGTAGGATATCTCCACGATGCGGTCGCTGGCTATATTCACTCCGGTAGTCTCGAGGTCAAAAAAGATGACCGGATTTTTCAAGTTCAGTTTCATTCTTGTTTTTTCTTGTTAATATCTTGACAAAGGTAGATGTTTTTCTTCAAATTACCGAAAATTTGCTGTAATTTTGCACCTCTTATTATATAAATAAGGTATAATGCTACGCAACCTACATATACAGAACTACGCGCTCATCGAGTCGCTCGACCTTGACTTCGCCTCGGGCTTTTCGGCCATCACGGGTGAGACGGGTGCCGGTAAGTCCATCCTTCTCGGTGCCATCGGGCTGCTCACGGGCCAGCGTGCCGAGACGGCCGCCCTGCGTGCCGGGGCATCCAAGTGTGTCGTCGAGGGAACTTTCGACGTCGAGGGCTACGACCTTCAGCCGCTCTTCGAGGAGCACGACATCGAGTACGACGCCGAGTGCATCGTGCGCCGCGAGATTGCCGCCACGGGCAAGAGCCGCGCCTTTGTCAACGACACCCCCGTGCCGCTCACCGTGCTCAAGCAGTTGGGCGAACGCCTCATCGATATCCATTCGCAACACCAGAACCTGTTGCTCTCTGCCGAGAGCTTCCAGCTGGGTGTGCTCGACACGCTCTGTGCCGACAAGAGCGCCAAGCAGCTGTATGCCGATGCCTACCGTCGCTGGCGCGAAGCCGTGAAGGCATTGGAGGAACTGCGTGCACAGCTCTCGGGCGACAAGGGCGACGAGGAGTATATCCGCTTCCAGTTGAACCAGTTCGACGAGTGGAAGCTACGCGAAGGCGAGCAGGAGGAGCTGGAGGAAGAACTCGAACTGCTCACCCATGCCGAAGACATCAAGGAGGGCCTTTACCGCATCAGCGCCTCCCTCAATGGCGACGAGGGCGGACAAGCCTCGGCCCTCAAGAGCACCACCTCGGCCTTGCGCTCGCTCATCTCCATATACCCCGCTGCCGAAGCGTGGCACGAGCGCATGGAGAGCCTCTACATCGAACTCAAGGACATTGCCGACGACGTAGAAGATGCCTGCGAACGTATCACCGTAGACCCCGAGCGGCAGGCATGGGTCGAGGAGCGCCTCGACACCATCTACACCGCCCAACAGAAACACCGTGTCGGCACCGTAGCCGAACTCCTCGAGATAGAACAACGCTTCCGCGACACCTTGAACCGCATCACCGATGCCACCGAAGAGGTTGCCGCCCTTGAGCGCGCCGTCGACACCGCCCATGAGGCGTTGCTCGCGCAGGCCGCCCTCCTCACCGCACAACGTAGCGAGGTGGCACGCACCTTCGAGACAGAGATTGCCTCGCGCCTCGTCGAGCTGGGCATCCCCAACACGCGCTTTGCCGTCGACATCGCCCCGCGTCGCCAACCCGACGCCACGGGTGCCGATAGCGTAGTGTTCCTCTTCTCGGCTAACAAGAACGCTGCCCTGCAGGATATTGCCGGGGTGGCCTCGGGAGGTGAAATCTCGCGCATCATGCTCTCGCTCAAAAGCATCATCGCGGCTGCCACGTCACTGCCTACGCTCATCTTCGACGAGATAGACACGGGCGTCTCGGGCACCATCGCTGCCCGCATGGCCGACATCATGGCCGACATCGCCCGTCACGGCCGTCAGGTCATCAGCATCACCCACCTGCCACAGATTGCCGCCAAGGCCGCAGCCCACTACAAGGTGTACAAGGAGGACACCGCCGACGCCACCGTCAGCCACATCCGCCCCCTCACCACCGACGAGCGCATCACCGAGCTGGCACACATGATGAGTGCCGGCACACTCACCGAGGCGGCCATCAACAACGCCAAAGAACTGCTGAATATATAAAACATTTGTCATCCTGAACGCAGTGAAGGATCTCGCAAAGGTTATGAGATTCTTCGTTTCACTCAGAATGACACAAAAAATAAAGATATAAAGGTATGATCGACAAGAACGAACTCATCTTCGGCACTCGTGCCGTCATCGAAGCCATCGAGGCTGGCAAGGATATTGACAAGATACTCATCAAGCGCGGCTTGCAGAACGAGCTCTCGCGCGAACTCTTCGACGCCCTCAAGGGACGCCTCATCCCCGTGCAGCGCGTGCCCATCGAGAAGCTCAACCGCCTCACCACGAAGAATCACCAAGGCGTCATCGCCTTCACCTCGGCGGTGACCTACCAGCGCGTCGAGGATGTGGTGCCCATGCTCTATGAGGAGGGTAAGAACCCGCTCTTCGTGATGCTCGACGGCGTGACCGACGTGCGCAACTTCGGCGCCATCGCCCGCACCTGCGAATGTGCCGGCGTAGATGCCATCATCATCCCCACCCACGATAGTGTGAGCGTCAATGCCGATGCCATGAAGACCTCGGCCGGTGCCCTGCACACGCTCCCCGTATGTCGCGAGCCCAACATCGGTAATGCCATCAAGTACCTCAAGAACTGCGGCATCCGCGTGGTAGCGGCCACCGAGAAGGCCAAGTATGCCTACACCAAGGCCAACCTCGCCGACCCCGTGTGCATCATCATGGGAGCCGAGGACAAGGGCATCCCAGCCGAACACCTCGCCCTGTGCGACGAGTGGATTGCCATCCCGCAGTTCGGACACATCCAGTCGCTCAACGTATCCGTCGCCGCCGGCGTGCTCATCTACGAGGCCGTGCGCCAGCGTGGGGAGTGAGGCGATGTTGAACGCCACCGCAAAGCGAAAAGTTTAGGCGCGCCGTGAAGGAATGAATGGGTGGTAAGCGCAACCTTGAAGAACGGTATAGTATTCCGCCCGAGCCATCGCTCGGGCGGGTTCGTTTATTATGAGATTGCGGCTCTTGATTTTCTGTCCTTCGTTATGGGGACTGCACAGCGATTCTTTATAGATGAGTGCGGTGTTACAATATTGTTTGCTCTGCCATCAGTGCATCTACCTGTTGCTTCAGTTTGGGAAGGTCTTTGCTGAGTATTCCCCAGATGATGACATTATCCACCTTATCATAGCCGTGTATCACAAAGTTGCGCAGGTCTACAATCCTGCGTGCGTTGTCTATGCTGATGCTTTCATCCAGTTCGAGCAGGTGCTTCACGGCTTCGCCAATGATTTCCAGTTCACGCTCTACTGCACGACGCAGCTGCTTGTTGCGCTCATACTCAAAGAAGTCGCGCTTCTCTCCCAAGTATTCAAAGATGGAGTCCACGGACTGCTGCACATCGTACAGATATTTCTTTACACTCTTCTTACCCATAAATCAAGCTTTTGGTTTGTTCCACTTCGCGGATGAAGAAGGGGTTCGACAATGAGCGGCGTGTCACGAGATCAATATCCCGATTGAACAGTCGCGCCAATTTCTCGCGCAAGGAGAAGTAGTTGTCGGTATAGTCCTCGGCATTGATTCCTGGTTCAAAATCAATCAGTAGGTCTATGTCGCTCTTATCGGTAAACTCCGGTGTGTTTACCGATCCGAAGGAGTAGAGGCTCTTCACCCTGTACTGTTTGC
>JBGVOS010000029.1:0-9183 GCA_045126595.1 Bacteroidaceae bacterium
GCATCGATAATATATAAGGGTATACCATTGGGCAACACCTGCTCCGCAGGCTTGCGGAAGGTGAACGAAGTGGGTTGTATGGGAGGCGGTGTGGTGCGGTCGAGCATATTGTTTAGGAGTTCTGGAAATCTCCAGAACTCCAATATAACAGATTAGAAACTAAATGAATCGTCCAGTTGCAATTCTTCCTCTGGAGCCACGACAGTCTGCTGAGCACAGGGATTGAAGTCTTCAGGGATATTGAATGTTTCCTCCTCGGAATAGCCCAACGACTCGTCGGCATAGACTTTCTGCATGTAGAGGGCCCAGATGGGGAGTGCCATGGAGGCTCCCTGGCCGTCACTCATGCTGGTGAAGTGGATATCACGGTCATCACCACCTACCCAGCAGCCACTCACAAGAGAGGGGGTGTAGCCCATGAACCATCCGTCGGCATTCTCGTTGGTGGTACCTGTCTTGCCGGCAATCTCGGCCTTGAAGCCATAACGGAAACGAAGACGGCGACCGGTACCCTCGTCGATAACGGCCTTCATCATATCAATCATCTTATATGAGCTCTCCTTGCTGATGACCTCGTGGGTCTTCGGGGTAAAGGTGGCCACGATGTTGCCCTCATTGTCCTCAATACGGGTTACGAAGAGCGGCTCGGTGCGTATACCTCCATTGGGAAATGCGGTATAGGCGCCTACCATCTCGCCCACCGAGATGTCACACGGGCCGAGACAGAGCGAGGGAACGGGCTGAATATCCTGGTTGCGTATACCAAACTGGTGTATGAGGCGCTTGAAGGCATAGGGGTTGAGCTTGCTCATGAGGTAGGCCGATATCCAGTTGTTCGACTGCGAGAGTCCCCAGCGAAGGGTCACGATCTTACCATAATCGTCTTTGTTGCCCGTATTGCGCGGTGCCCACACCCGACCGTCTTCGGTCAGGATGGTCTGCTCTACGTTACGTGTCTGGTCACAGGGCGAGAAGCCGTTCTCCATAGCCAAGGTATAGAGGTAGGGTTTGATGGTTGAACCTACCTGACGGCGGCCCACCATGGCCATATCGTACTGGAAATGTGTGTAGTCGGGACCGCCCACATAGGCCTTCACATGACCTGTTATGGGATCCATCGACATAAATCCTGTGCGCAAGAAGTGCTTGTAGTAACGTATCGAGTCCATGGGCGAGAGCGTGGTGTCGCGGTCGCCACCGTATGTGAAGACACGCATCTCGCGCTTCACGTCGAACGAGTCGCGAATGGCTTCATCCGAATAGCCCGCCTTCTTCATACCGCGATAGCGGTCGGTCTGCTTCATGGCACGCACAAGCAGGGTCTCTATCTCCGAGGGCTTCAAGTTGTCGTAGGGAGCGTTGCGGCGTCCCTTCTTGCTCTTGAAGAAACGCGGCTGCAGATACTCCTTGAGGTGTTCATCAACCGCTTCCTCGGCATACTGCTGCATACGCGAGTCAATGGTCACGTGTATCTTCAGACCGTCGGTATAGAGGTTATAGTTAGAGCCGTCTTTCTTCTTGTTCTTGTTGCACCAGCCGTACAGAGGATTATCTGCCCAGTCGATGGAGTCTTCGTAGTACTTCTGCATCTGCCAGCCGCGATAGTTCTTCTTCACGGGTTCCTTGGCTGTAAGCACGCCACGCAGATATTCGCGGAAGTAGGGAGCCGGGCCCAACTTATGGTCAACACGGCGATACTTGAGCACAAGCGGAGTGGCCTGCAGCGAATCGGTCTCGGCTGCAGTGAGGCAATTGTTCTTCTCCATTTGCGACAACACCACATTGCGACGTTGACGGGTGGTCTCGTTGCGGCGCACGGGATTGTACAATGAGGAGTTCTTGCACATACCCACCAACGTGGCGGCTTCCTCCACAGAGAGTTCCTTGGGTTCTTTGGAGAAGTAGGTGTTGGCAGCCGTCTTGATGCCGATGGCATTGTTGCCGAAGTCATACTTGTTGAGATACATTGTCAATATCTCCTCCTTAGTATAATACTTCTCCAACTTCACGGCGATAACCCACTCGATGGGTTTCTGGAACAGACGCTCTATCTTGCTGCCCGCCACCTCGGTGTAGAGCTGCTTGGCCAACTGCTGGGTGAGCGTACTGCCACCACCCGAGCTGCTCTGACGCAACAGACCCGTCTTAACGATGGCACGCATCAGTGCCCTGAGGTCGATACCCGAATGTTCGGTGAAGCGCACATCCTCAGTGCTTATCAATGCCTCGACGAGTGCAGGCGAAAGGTCTTTATAGTCGGTCCATACGCGGTTCTCGCGGCTATACGAATAGGTACTCAGCAACTTGCCGTCCGACGAGATTATCTGCGTAGCAAACTTATAGTTGGGGTTCTCCAGTTCTTCGACAGGAGGTACAAAACCGATCCATCCCTTAGTGATGGAATAGAATACCAAGAATGCAGCGAGCAATCCCACTGCCAACAGGCCCCATAAGGCGTATATGAGTTTCTTAACCATAAACTTTCTATATTTCAAGCTGCAAAGATACAACAAAATTTCGATTTAGCGAGAACAATGAAAGTTTACTGTCATCGTAGGGTGCAATAAAATTCATTCCCCTACCCCACACGAACGATTCAATCCTTCAGGTAATAGTCCACGCTCGTCACCACGCGCACGTTCTTCATATAGGGCGTGTTGCTGTCGCGGTCGGTAATGGAGAACTGTCCCTGCGTGGCGCGCTTTATCTTGCCCAGACTGCTCTCGCTGTCTGCAGCAAACTTTTCGGCCGTCTCGCGGGCGTTCTTCGTGGCGGTCTCAATCATCGCGGGCTTTATCTCGTTGAGCTTGGTGAACGAGTACACCGTGGGGAACTCCCATCCACTCGTGGTGGCGATGCCCTGTTGCAGCAGTTCGCCTTGCTGCGACTGCAGGCGAATGATCTCGTCTACCTTGTCGGTGCATACCGTCACCACGGAGGTCACGATATAGGCATAGCGGTTCTGGCTGCCGCTCCACTCGGTACGCGTGTCCACGACCTTGGGTGCAGCGATAGAGATTTCCCCTTCGCTAATGCCCGCCGCCTTCAAGAAGTCGATGATGATTCTGTTCTTGCGCTCTATGGTGCGGTAGAGTTGCTGCAGGTCGTCACCACCCTCCTTATAGGCAAAGGGACAGATGACATTGTCGGCTTTCACCTCGCGTTCGCAGAGACCCTTGACCGACACTACCCTATCGTCGGCGCGAGCCGCCTTGATGGCATTGCCCAGAAGTACGGCACCGACAATCAACCCTATCATAAGGAAAAGGCCCGTGGCCACATTTCCTCTTGTTTGACCTTTGTTTGTATCCATAACAGTATTTCTATTTGATTCAGACGGTAAAATTACTGAATAAACAGAAACATCCTATACTTTCCGGACGATTTAACATTATTTATATCCTACTCCAAGGCATCGAGCATACGCTTCAGCTCGTGCTCGTAGTATTCATTGAGTGCATCGCGGCTCTCTATGATGATGAACACGGCGGCACCTATGCAGAGCGCAAACGTGACGAAGGCCTCCATCGAGGGCAGTTGATAGTCGAGCAGTGTGTTTGCCATCGCAAGTATGGCTTGGGCGACCTCACGCCAATAGGTGATGAACAGCCCTACACCACTACCCCACAGCAGGGCAAAGAAGACCATCAGGTAGATACGTCTCAGGCCATGTGTGGGCAGCTTTTGCATGATGCGTCCATGCAGGCGTTCTTCGTGTTCACTACTCAGGGTGTCAGCCTTCAGCAGCAATGCTCTTATCTGTCGGTCTTCTCGGTTCATAATGTTTCGGTCAATAAGGTTCGTAAATGGTTGCGTCCACGGCTCAGTGCCGTCTTGATGGCGCTCGTGCTCATCTCCGTCACAGCGGCTATCTCCTTGATACTCATCTCCTCCAGATAGAAGAGGGTGATGCAGGTGCGTTCCCCCTCGTTCAATTGTACTATGGCGCGGTGGAGGGCCGCTATCTCTTCACTATCGTAGTCTGCTTCGTATGTCAGGCCCTGTATCGTGGGAGCCACATGCTCATCGTCGAGACTCACGTAGTGTTTCACCCCAGCAAGATGGTTCTGATAGGTCGTATAGGCAATACGGTAGAGCCATGTGCCGAACGAGGCGAGCCGCTTATAGCTGTCCAGCCCCCGCCACGCACGGATGAAGGTCTCTTGCGTGAGGTCATCGCTCAGTGCCTCGTCACCACCCGTCTGGATGAGGAAGTATCGGTGCACAGGGCGCAGATACCGCTTCATCAGTCGGCCGAAGGCACGCTCGTCATTCAAGAGCACCACACGGGAGATAAGGAGAATTTCTTCGGGAGTAGACACGGGGAGAATTGAAAATTGAAAATTGAAAGTTGAGAATTGAAGATTCGTGCAAGCGAGCGAGATGCAAGTTCACTTGCAATCTCTCAGCGAGTGAAGCCGAAGTTAAAATTGAAATCGTCTATGCTTGTCATTCTGAGCGTAGTGAAGAATCTCGCGCTGGGACTCAGCCAGAGCACTTTGCGAGATCCTTCACTTACGTTCAGGATGACACCAATCTATTACTTCTCCTCTACGAACTCAGCCTCCTCGATCTCAATCTTGGACTCTTTCTTCTTATTGATAATATATCCGATGGTCACAGAAATCGTACGAATAATAAGACGAAGCAATCCCAAGCCACAGAGTATCAAGCCGGCATAAGTAGCAATCTCAACAATATCAGCATCTCGACCTTCTCCTGCCAAAATCAATCCAATACCGAGTCCCAACATGGTGGCATCACCGATAAACCGCTCCTTCTCGCTCTTCTTCGGCTTCATCAACGCCTCGATGGCCTCCTTGCTGATAGGCTCGGTAGAGTTCAACAGATTCTTATCGATGAGCTTGTTGATAAGCTCCTTGTGGTCCTCGGCCTTGCGGCGCGAGTGACGGAGGCATAGAACCACGATAGTGATTGTACATCCTGCAAAAACAAATAATATCCAAAGGTCCTCATTCCAAAAAGTCCTGACAACACTCATTCGGGTTGCATTTTTTATTTCTGCCATTTTTTCCCTGTGCTCATACTCTGCCTTTTGCTTGGCCGCCTGCACCGAGTCGGCATACTCCTGCGAACGCATCTGTCGCTCCCATGCATAGTCGCGTTCATTCTCTGTTTGCGCCATTCCCATCACCGGCATCAAAGCCACGGCTGCCAGTAGCAGCACCTTGAAAAACTTTTTCATATCGTTCGTTGTTTTAATTTATTTGTTCATTTCCATTCATTCTTTTGCGGTGTCACCGTCAATTAGACAAGATAACTTGCCGAAAGGTTACAGCAGAAGTACACTTTTTTCGATTCACACAAAACCATTTTTCCAAACAGACATATCCAAAAAGTATTGTCACCGCGGTGACAATACTTTTCCATCGCGGTGACAATTTGTTTTCACCGCGGTGAAAAACGATTTTCATCGCGGTGAAAAAACTTTTTTCCTTTATCCGAGAGCAAGCAACGTACAAGCTGATTTTACTCTACCCTATACCCTTCGCCCAAACGCGAGCCACGGAGGAAGTCTTCGATGCCCATGCGCTTCTTTCCGGCAAGCTGGAGGGTGCGGAGGCTGAGGGCACCATCGGCAGTATATATATATAGGTAGGTCTTGCCGTCGGTTTCTACCGTACCGCAAGGTTGGGGTTGCAGAGACTTGGTGATTTTCTCCGTCTCGTAGATTTTGAGCACGGTCTCCGTGCCGTCGGGAGCCACGAGGGTGGTCCATGCTGCAGGATAGGGCGAGAGGCCACGGATGAAGTCGTACACCTGCTTTTCCGTACGGCTCCAGTCAATGCGACAGGTATCCTTGAAAATCTTTGGTGCGGGACGCAACTCCTCGGTAATCATCTCCTCTTGCGGTGTGGCCTCGGCACTGCCGTCAATGATGGCATCTACTGTCTCGCACACCACACCACCGCCAAGCAGCATAAGGCGGTCGTGTACATCGCCCACACAGTCAGTCTCGCTAATGGGTACACGCACCTGACGGATTACGGCTCCCGTATCAATCTCATGCTTGAGGAAGAAGGTTGTCACGCCCGTCTCCGTGTCGCCATTGATGACCGCCCAGTTGATGGGAGCAGCACCGCGATACTGAGGCAGCAAAGAGGCGTGAAGGTTGAACGTGCCGAGGCGCGGCATACTCCATACGACCTCAGGCAACATACGGAAGGCCACAACAATCTGCAAGTCGGCATCGAGCGAACGCAACTCCTCAATGAAAGCCTCGTCCTTCAACTTCTCGGGCTGGAGCACGCGCAAGCCCTTCTCCACGGCATACTGTTTCACCGGCGTAGGCTGCAACACGCTGCCGTGACGGCCCACCGCCTTATCGGGACCCGTGACTACACCCACTACATTATATCCGCCTTCGACGAGGCAACGCAGGCTCTCCACCGCAAAGTCGGGAGTGCCCATATATACGATTCGCAAACTTTCCTTGGTCATATACTCTATCTTTTATGTTACAAAAGTAGGCATAATCTCCGTGATAGCCAAGGAAACAGCATAAAAGCCCTATTTTGGGCAATAAAAAAGCACAAAACGTTTTGCTGTTCAAGATTAAAGTAGTACCTTTGCCGTCCGAAACCATTACACATTATTGTTACCAGCAATAAACCGAGTAATAACCAATAAAAAAAACGAAATAGAACAATGAAAAAAGGTATTCATCCTGAGAACTATCGTCCCGTAGTATTCAAAGACATGTCAAACGGTGACTGCTTCCTTTCACGCTCAACTTGCGCAACAAAGGAGACTATCGAATTTGAGGGCGAGACTTATCCCTTGATTAAGCTCGAAATCTCTAACACTTCTCACCCCTTCTACACCGGTAAGTCTAAGCTCGTTGACACCGCTGGTCGCGTAGACAAGTTCATGAGCCGCTACGCTCGCGCACAGAAGAAGTAAGGATAACACCTATCCACATAGAGTGTATTGAGGCGAGCCTCAATACACTTTTTTTGTTTTATAGCCACACAAACATGAAACGTCCGCTAATCCTCCGCCCCCTACTCTACTCCCTACTCCTATTTATATATATAGGCTGCAAACCCGAGAAGCAAGCCACAGCCACCGAATGGGCCACTGCCCCCAACAGCAACAAGAACCCCAAGGGATATGCCCAACGGCTCGAGATGCCACGTCTCGAACACGGCAATCTCTTCAATTGCTACACGACATCGTTCAAAGGTAAAGAAACCGTCACCTTCAGTATTGAGTATGACCCGGCCAAGCGGCACGCCAAGTGGGTAGCCTATACCATAGACCGCAACACCGCACAAAAGAACTGGAGCCGGGACGACTGGGAGAAGGGCGACCCCTTCAGTTCCGACCCCAAGCTGCCCAAAGAATTGCGCATAGGCCATGCCGAGCACCGCAAAGACCAATACGACCGCGGCCATCTGTGCGCCTCGGAAGACAGAGTATACAGCCAGGACGCCAATGCGCACACCTTCTACTACTCCAACATCAGCCCGCAGCTCGAGGCGTTCAACCAACGAGGCCCCTGGTACGAACTGGAAAAGAAAGTACGTGAATGGGGAGGATGCGAAGAGGACACCGCACCTATAGGCGACACGCTATACATCGTAAAGGGAGGCACCATACGCGACGGCGAGTTCTACGACTCGCGCGGCAAGCATGACACCATAGTAAAGAGAGCCAACAAGATGAACGGCATCGTGGTGCCCGCCCACTTCTTCATTGCGCTCGTCAGCCAAAAGGCCAATTCATTTACAGGCATCGCCTTCTATCTCGACCACAAAGACCACGGCAAGAAGTACCGCCTCACCGATTACACAATCAGCATCGACAGCCTGGAAACACTTACGGGCATAGACTTCTTCTGCAACTTCCCCGACAAGATGGAAGAGCATATCGAGTTGGAGTGCAACCCCAAGCTGTGGGGACTATAAACAATCCGATCTTTATCTGCATAAACAAATCGCATCGGAAAACCAGTTTTCCGATGCGATTCAAACCACTCTACTACCTGTCAAAACTCATAACAATAGTAAGCGCCTATACAATTCTTGTCTTTAGCAGTTCCGATACTAATACATACCGTCCCTTCATCATTTATAAAAGCACCTACAAGCTCTTCACCTTCCTCTTCTTCATCTGTCCAATAATCTGCGGGGAGAGATGACAGAGGCACCTCATTGTATTTCTCCTTAAAGAACGCCAGAAACTCCTCATTCAAGGTTTCTTGCTGCGCCTTCGTCGTACCCATGACAAATACCGAACTCTCGCAAAGTTTTACTCCTATAATCTCAGGAGTTCCTGTATAATCATACTCCGTTTCAAAATCATATTCATACATCAGCGTATATGGCAAGAGATTACGAACTTTTACATCCAAATAACAAAGATAATTTTCATCTCCCTCATCTATACATGTGCTCCCCTTCATGTACGATTTAACATCACTGAACGATAGTCCCCACTGAGCACAAGGTTCCTTAAACAGAGCACCACCATCCTCCTCAAGGCCACAAGCAGCAAGGCTGCAAACAATAGCCAATAAAGGCAACAACTTCTTTAAATTCATAATGATAATATTTAATGTTACAATATACGCTTATCTATAAATCTGCGTACCAATTCACACATATTTACACGTGCAAAGTTAATAAGAAAACATTCTATAAAGACAACAAAATGCAATAAAAAAAAGAAAGTCGTGCCGGATTGATGCGATGAAACTCCGAGAGATAGGATTTGAGTGCTCGCCCCCTTTGTAATCCACCGACTCAAGGTTACCCCTTTCGGGGCGTGGCCCGCCATTGGAAGTCGAAGCTGTCCTCGGTTTTCAGATTTGTTTGATGAGTTTCCCAGTCTAAACCGACACGACTATATGTAAAACTTCAACGACAAGTATAACACCAACTAAACAAGTTTTCGTTTTCGTCATCGTCTTCGTTTTTTCTACACTTCAAAGAACACCTTTAGAAAGCGGTTTGTTCGCTTGCCTACTTAGAGTTTTCCTTTCGTGTCATCCTGAGTAAGACGAAGGATCTCGCATTAGGACTTTGCCAGAACACATTGCGAGATGCTTCACTATGTTTCAGCATGACACCATCGCGAACTATCTTAGCCGTTTTCTTGATGCAAATATAGAAATTATTTCCCATAAAAAAAAGAGGCCGGAGCCTCTTTTTTCATTAT
>JBGVOS010000030.1:0-4819 GCA_045126595.1 Bacteroidaceae bacterium
ATAAGTTGGGCGCAAATCGTACGGATGAAGTTGCCCAGAGTGCAGAAGATTACATTGCCCTTCTGCAAGCGATGTGCGTGATGGAGATTGGTTGCCAGCCTTACGCGGATAACGTGTGGGTTTCCGCTGCTCGCTTGGCAAACCTCTAATCCATGAAAAACACACCTTAAAAAAAACGTAAACATTCGCGGCCAATTGTTTAAGTTTGAGAGCGCGAAAGCGCGAACAGATCTGAACAATTGGCCGCGTACTTATAAAAAAGAAACGTATGGATAAAATAAAGAATTTAATGAGTGCGCCATCGGTGCAAATAGGTTTCGGTATGGCTCTTTTTGCAGTGCTTATCGGCCTAATTTGGAAAATAAGAAACGCGGTAAAACGCTCTAAAAGTGTAACCGCTTACGGCATCAAAGGCGATGGCGAAATCTCCGCGGAGAGGGCGCATTTGCTCGCTGAAAAGTTGTTCAATGCAATGGCGCGTTTCGGCACAGACGAAGACGAAATCTTTGCTATTTATGACGAACTGACGAAGTACAAAAAAGCCGTCTTACAAGTGCATGAGGCTTTCGGTTTGAAAGGATATGCAATTGATAGTTACGCGTCTATCGGTGTAAAGTGTAACCTTCGCCAATGGTTGAAAAAAGAACTATCCGCGAAGGAATATGCTTTGTGGGATGTACTATATAATGAGGCCGTGAGCGAATAAAATGGACGAGGGACACAAATTTTTAGTAACGGACTTTTTGCCCGCGCTGGTTGTCGGGCAATGTGTTTCCGTTGTTGAGGATGTGACAAATATCTTCATCTATATCGTTGTGTCCGTCACTACAAAAGTAATATTAAACCTATTAGAAAGGAGAAATAAAAATGTCAATGTATAGTTTATCAAGGGAAGATATTATCGAAGTAGCAGCCGAGATTTTGGAATGTTCAATCGAACGCGTACGCGTTCGGTGTCGAATGTGCAAAAAAGGCGCAAGTATAGAGCAAAAAGATGGGCGCGTTTGCTTTGCTTGTAGCATACCCAATCCTTATGCAAAGGCAAACGGAAACGCAGAGAGTGGATATACATTGCAGCAGCAATATAATGATAGCCGCTTTTCTCTGCTTGGTAGTGGTGTATGGATACCCGACAAGCAATATTTCTTTTTTGACTATTGCAAGGCTGCACCCGATGCGTTTGTTTATCTTGAATTTGTGCGGTTATGATAAACATTGTAAAATCGTCCATCGTGTGGGTGTTCCCACGCGTAAAGAAGTGGATAATCGAGGAAAAGCAAGTGATTTTGCGCTGGGCATTTTGGCACATTTCGCAGAAGTTAAAGGGATTGAAAAAGAAATCTTTTGCTATCTCTGCATAGCAAAAACTTCCGTGTTTTGCGGCCTCCGCTTAACAAGTTGTAAAAAAGTCGGTTGTCGTGTGGATGTTTCTGCCTATAATACTGATTATAATGCATGAAGAGAAAATTTATTATCTTTGCACTCAGAAACGATATTATACCTATGTAAAAAGTCTGTTTTCATAATCCGAAAAATCGAAACGATTAAGTGATTTACTTGCTTTACTTAGTTGCTAGTTCCGTGCTAACAGACACACTCGTCTCGTAGGCACGGAACTTTTAATTCCTTAACTCTCGTCCTTGAAAATTATTGCGCCCTCGGCGAACTCTCGTCTAGACCTAGATGGGAAATTATCTAGGCCTAGACAAATTTTGATCTACAGCGAGACGATGAAAATCGGACAAAGGCTTTTTTCCTGGCGCAGGCCTGTGATAGAATTATCAGACAAAGGCAATTTCAGTAGTTTTGATTACTATAATAATCAATAGGTAAAACCACTGATAAATATCGGGTTAACCGATTGGGAAATTTGGGTATACCCGCGAAGATTATAGGGTCTACTCACGAAAAAAATTGAGTATACCCAAACTCCTCTTGCCAGGCCAAAAATGAAACTCGTGTACACCATAAAATACTAGTTCCCCCTTTTCTGGCTGAGGTGTCGGTATTTTGTCGTAACTCTCTATATCTATGGATTTTAACGACCGATACCCCTACTATAATAGGTGTCGGTCGGTAACCCTCATTGTTTCAGTGTATTATGCCCCATTACCGACACCTATACTAAAAAAGGAAAACATGTTTTCCACCTATAAGAATGTGGCCAAAGGAATCGGTCAGGACTACAGTTTCCTGCACAAATTCTTCCGTAACCTACTGATGGGAGAAAACAACGAATTGAAGAATCGATAAACGAATTGAAGAATCGATATATGCTGGTGAATGCACCTGAAGAATGGATCCCCCCACAAGTTTTGAACAAGTACCCCACAAGTACCCGCAAGTTCAGAACAAGTTGCATACTGAGGACCTCAATATTCAGAAGTTGATTCTTAAAGAAATCAGGGTTAATGCAATGTGTCCGTGTAGCTTATAGCCAAAACAAGGCTCTGAGAATCGTATCTTTTCGTTCACCCGACCATTTGCACGGAAATATCGCTTCCATGAGGGTGATAGGGAAAAGATATTTACACCTTTGGCGGCAGCAGATCGGCCTGCACGTTGGTCATGCTGCCCCAGAGGTTGTAGCGGGCCTCGGGGTTGAGTCGTTCGAGCGTGGCTAGCACCTCGGCCATGCGACTGCGGTTTGAGGCGTGCTCGTGGGGGCAGTTCTTCTGTTGTTTGCGGTATTCGTGCAGCTCGGCAAGGCGTTGTATCTCTTTCTCCTCGATGCGGCACAAGGGGCGGATGATGGTCATGTCAAACTTGTTCATCTCCAGCGCTGGGGGCATGGTGGAGAAGGCGCCCTGGAAGGTCATATTCATGAGTAGTGTTACGAGCACGTCGTCTTGATGGTGCCCGAGGGCTATCTTGTTGCACCCGAGGGCCTTGGCGGTCTCGAAGAGCGCCTTGCGGCGGTTCCACGAGCAGAGGAAGCAGGGCGACTTGCGGGTGTCGGTGGTGGCGTCGAAGGAGGTCTCCACGATGTGCATCTCCACGCCGAGGCGCTGGGCAAAGTCGGTGAGATACTGTGTGTCGCTCTGGTAAGGGATGTTCGTCATCACCACATGGGCCGCTACGATGGAGAAGCGAGGCTTGAGCACACGCACACGTGCCGCCATCAATTCGAGCAACGCTAGCGAGTCTTTACCGCCCGACACGGCGATGAGGATGCGGTCGCCCTCTTCAATGAGACCATACTCCGCCGCCGTCTTGTGGAACTTGTGGCGGAGGCGATGCAGGAGCAATTCTTCTTCGGACTTTTGAGGCATAAGACGATGACGAAAATTTTGTGTCATGCTGAACACAGTGAAGCATCTCGCAATGTGCTATGAACAATTTTCACCAAGTCCATGCGCGGGATCCTTCGCTACGCTCAGGATGACACAAAAAAATCAATGAATTTATATCTCCAATCCACCAATAATATCCTTCACCGAAGCGAAGCCGTGGCGGTCGAGGTAGTCATTGATGCCGTCGACAATCTTGCCCGTTACGGCAGGGTCCATGAAGTTGGCTGTGCCCACCTCGATGGCCGATGCACCGGCAAGGAGGAACTCAATGGCGTCGATAGCATTGGTGATACCACCCAATCCCACTACGGGGATGTTCACCGCCTTGGCTACCTGCCACACCATGCGCAGAGCGATGGGCTTCACGGCAGGACCGCTCATACCACCCGTCACGGTAGAGAGCACGGGGCGACGACGCTCGGCATCGATGGCCATACCCAAGAGGGTGTTGATGAGCGACACGCTATCGGCACCTGCCGCCTCGGCAGCGCGGGCAATCTCGGTGATGTCGGTCACGTTGGGCGAGAGCTTCACGATGAGGGTCTTGTCATAGGCCTTACGCACAGCGCTCACCACCTCCTCGGCACCCTTGGCGGTAACACCAAAGGCCATACCGCCCTGCTTC
Organism: Bacteroidaceae bacterium; assembly: GCA_045126595.1. GTDB lineage: Bacteria > Bacteroidota > Bacteroidia > Bacteroidales > Bacteroidaceae > UBA1189. Next base: position 3,919 of record JBGVOS010000030.1, read on the forward strand.
ACGTTGGGGCACGAGATATTGAGCTCGATGGCGGGGATGTTCTCCAGCGCATTGATGCGCTCGGCAGTAGCCACATAGTCCTCGATGGCCGAGCCGCTGACGTTGACAATCATGCGGGTCTTATAGTCCTTGATTGTGGGATATATCTTCTCGCAGAAGTAGTCCACTCCCTTGTTCTGCAACCCTACGGCATTGAGCATGCCCGATGGGGTCTCGGCCATACGGGGATAAGGATTACCCTCACGATGGTGCAAGGTGGTACCCTTGACGATGACGCCGCCCAACTTGTCGAGGTCTACAAAGTCGGCAAACTCGGTGCCGTAACCAAATGTGCCCGATGCTGTCATCACCGGGTTGGCAAGCTCGAGCTTGCCTATCGATGTTCTTAAATCTGCCATGATAACTTGTCTATTGAAAATACGGGACCTTCACTACATACACACACGTGACCCTCCTTGGTGTCCTCCACGCAGCAGAGGCAAGCACCTACGCCACAGGCCATCTTGTTCTCGAGCGACACCTCGCAGGCTACGCCAGCGCCCTTGGCCCAGCGTGCCACGGCTACCATCATAGGCTTGGGACCGCAGGTATACACCTGGTCAAACGTCTCGTTCTTGAGTACCGAGTGCTGGGTCACATAGCCCTGCTCACCTACAGCACCGTTCTCGGTGGTGATGAACACGCGGCCTACCTTCTCGAACTCGGCAATTTGGGTGAGCTCGTTCTCTGTACGACTTCCGAGCAGGAATGTGGGGGTGATGCCCATCTCACGGAGTTTCATGCCGAGGTAGAGCAAGGGGGCCACTCCTACTCCACCGCCAATGAGGAGCGGACGCGCCGTAGCGTCAGCAGGCAGGGTGAAGCCATTGCCCAAGGGGAGCACGAGGTTCACCGTGTCGCC
>JBGVOS010000031.1:0-7527 GCA_045126595.1 Bacteroidaceae bacterium
CATAGATGCGCAACAGGTCGAAGTGCAACATGGCACGGAGAGCCAAAGCCTCACCCTGTACGTAGGGGCGATAGTGGTCCTTCAAAGCTGTCTCTTTCAAGTCGCAGAACTCCAACAAGGTGTTGAGGTTAGCAATCTGGAAATAGTGGCTAGTCCACAATGAGTTAGACATGCTCTCGAACTTAGAGTCGTCAAAAGCGAAAGTGTAATAGGGATTTGAATTGTGGTTCAAACCTGTATTATAGAGCTTTGCCATTACATCGAGTGTACCCATGGTCAAGGTTGAAGAGTACTGCTCGTTCATCTGGGCGTATACTCCATTCAATGCTGAAGTATAACCGTCGTTTGTTTCGAAGAGGGCGCTTTCAAGGATTGAGTCCTCCAAGTCAACCTGCAACCAATCAGAGCATGAGGTCATGGCAGGAGCAAGCATTCCCGAAACAACTGCTATTTTAAGTATATTCTTTATTTTCATAATAATGTAAACTAAATAGATTGATTAGAAACGCAATCCCAATGAAGCTGATATAGAACGTTGGAACGGATAGTCCAAACCACGCTCCTCCTTAACTGTAGAAAGGCGGAAAATATCGTTCATGTAAACGCGGAAGTTCATTGAAGTAAGACCAACGGTTCTGAGCCATGCTGCTGTTGAGGTCTCATAACCCAAAGAGATTGACTTACATTCGAAGGTATTCTCATCAGCAATAAAGCGTGTCGTGGTCTTTGTAGCTGAAGTGTCGTCGATACGCTTGAATGTAGCAACGTCACCAGGATTCTTCCAACGATCGTAGAATGCACGTACATCCTGGTTGTATCTCAACTGAGACTCAGAGATGTTCTCAACCTTGTTCAAGAGAGTGTTCAGTACGATCTGGCCGCCATAACGATAACGGAAGTTTACGCCGAATGAGAATCCCTTGTAACGCAATGATGAGCTGAGGTTACCATCAAAGTCAGGTGTAAGGTCACCACAAACCACCTCTTCGTTGACATCCCACTCGTAAGTGTAAGTGCCATCCTTTCTGATGAATACTTCGTTACCAGTCATGGGGTCAATACCTGCAGACTGAACAGCCCAGATAGCGCTTGTGCTAACGCCGTCGACATAACGGATCAAGGTCTCGTTCTTACGTCCCTCCTCATTCCACTTGTCGAGTGAGTCGCCAATCTTTGCATACTTGGTCTTGGTGTTCAAGGTTGTTGCAGAGAGTGACCACAACCAGTCTTCGTTCTTGATAACATCATAGCGAGCTGACAAAGAGAAGCTTCTGTTCTCTGTAGCACCGATGTTCATGGGTACTGAGCTTGTACCAGTAGAAGCAGGCTGCTGGATGGTAATCAACTCGGGGTCTGTGTCACGAGTAGTGTAGTTAGCAGTTACATGCAAGCGTGACTTGAACATATCCAAGTTAAGACCGAAGTTGTGCTGAGTGGTACGCTTCCATCTCAAGTCATTGTTACCCCACTTGGTGATAACAGAAGCCAAACCGAACATGTTCTGGTAGCTTGTGTAATAGGTATAAACGTTGTTGGCCAACTTAGCGTCAATGTTCTGGTTACCGGGGTTACCATATGAGTAGCGGAGCTTCAAACCATTCAAAATCTCTGATTTCTCGAACCATGCCTCGTTGTGTACATTCCATGCAGCACCGATTGACCATGTGTTAGAGAAGGGATTGTTAACACCGAACACTGAAGCACCGTCAGTACGCAAGTTCAAGTCGAGCAAGTAGCGCATGTCGTAAGCATAGTTAGCATTCAAGAAGAAGCTAGCAGAACGAGCACGTGATACTACTGATGAGGGCTTGCTGCCATCGGGGTAACCGTTAGAGAAGTTAGGATTCCAGAACTTGTCTGTGATATAGCCCTGAGCTGAATATGAATCGGTTCTAACGTCGTTCTGTGTCGCCTGAGCACCAGCTACGAAGTTATAGGTGTGGTTGCCAATTACATCGCCATAGCTAGCATTGAAGTTAGCATCCAAAGAGGTTGAGTTAGCGTCTGAACGGTTGTAGCTACCTCTCTTCAACTCCTCTACTCCCTCAAACTGGGTATTGAAGGGTGAAAGGAACTTCTCGTTCTTATCCTTGGTGACAGTGTAACCAAGACGTCCAGTCAAGCGTACTTTCTTGATCGGGCTGTATTCAACATTGAAGTTGTTGTTGAAAGTGAAAGAGTTACCACCATTGATGTTGTTCTGCTGGAAGTCCCACAAGGGGTTGTATACATACTCTGTACCTGAGATAGTCTCATAGCTTTCCAATACCTTGTAAACGTCGCCATTAGCATCGCGCTTAGCGTAGTAGGGGTTAGCTTGAGAGAATTTGCTGAAAGCAACAGAGTTATTCTCTGTGTCGGTGTAATAGATGTTTGTCTGGTTAGTGAAGTTGAACTTGTCAACACGATAAGACAAGTTGATAGAACCATCGAAGTTGTCACGGTCAGAACCAATCATCACACCCTGCATATCTCTGTAGCGCAATGTCAAGCCATAACGGAAAGAGGCGTCACCACCTTCTGCGTTGATGCTGTGGTCTTGAGTGAATGCTGTACGAAGAGGCTCGCTCATCCAATATGAGTTCAAACCACCTACAACAGACTTGTAGCGAGAGTAGTATACGGGACGATTCAAGTCGCTGATGATTTCGCCGTTGCTATCCAACAAACCGTAGTAACCTGCCAATTTCTCGAATTCCAACTTCTCTGCTGAGTTCATCAAGTTGTAATCGCTCAAGTCGGCCCATGCTACCTGGAGGTTGGTGTTGTAGCTGAATCTCAACTTACCAGCCTCGGGCTTCTTTGTCTCAACAACAACTACGCCGTTGGCAGCCTTAGCACCATAGATAGCGGTAGAAGCAGCATCCTTCAATACGGTGATGCTCTCGATACGGTCCATGCTCATATCGCTGATGCGCTCCAATGTGGTCTCAAAACCATCCAAGATGAAGAGGGGCTGGTCGGGGTTTGAGCCATAAGTGTCCTCCAAACCTCTGATGCTGGTCTTACCGTTGATGCTGATGTCCAACTTAGCATTGGGGTTAGAACCCTCCAAGTTGTTGTCCATGATAGAGAAAGCAGGGTCAATCATGCTCAATGCCTGCAGCACGTTCTGGTTGCTTACCGCTTTCAGCTTTTCCTTGGTATAGGTCTCTGCTGAACCAGTAAAACTCTCGTGGCTACGTCTGTAGATACCATTGACCACGACGTCCTCAAGCTGCTCTTGGTCGTCTCTCATGACAACATCAATACGAGACTTGCCCTTCTGGAACATGATCTCTTGTCTTTCCATACCCATGAAAGTGAATACGAGAACGGGCTTCTCGATGCCTTCTACTACGAGGTAGTACTCACCTTCAACGTCTGAAGTAGTACCCAAAGTGGTGCCCTTCACCTGAATGGCAACGCCAGGAAGCGGAGAACCCTCTTGGTCTCTCACAATACCTCTAAGAAATAACTCACTTTGTTCCGGAGATTTGTTCTCCGAAACTTTCACTGTCTCTTTGCCATTTGTCTGTGCTTGCAAAGAAATGTTTCCTCTGCCTAAGCAAATCAAACAAAGAAGGCAAATTTTGAACATCCAGCCGCCCAATCTATCGTGACGAGTGGAAAAATCAAAAACATTCTTCATTTTACCTAAAGATTTAATTTGTTTTATTTTAGTTTTTTAACAAAAATGCTGCAAATAAAACACTTTTAATCTTAAAAAACAAGCAAAATGCAAGTTTTTCTTGATTTTAATTCAAAAAAAATGCAAAATCAGATAAGAAAAAAGTGTAAAAAACAATGCTATATAGTCGTTCACCTTGTCGTATCTTTGCGATATCGCGAAGATACTTGCGCTCGCTACGAAATATTCAAGCAAGCTTGACATTATTTCGCTCGCTTATTCGTACCTTTGCGACAAATTGCGAAGGCACTTGCGCTCGCTACGAAATATTCAAGCAAGCTTGATATTATTTCGCTCGCTTATTCGTACCTTTGTAGTCCAAAACGACAAGACGAGAATGGAGACATTGCAAAACTTCTTCAAATCACAGCTGCACGAGTGGCCTATGGCCCACAACAACCATGAGGCTTTGAATCATGTGTGGTACCGCGAGTTGGTATCGCCGAAGCTGCCCATTTCGCTGCACGTGCAGTGCAACCCTGCACGCCTCGTGTCAACAAGCGCCAAGGTCGATAAGGCGAGCATCGCTGCACGCCCCTGCTTCCTCTGCGCCACAAACCGCCCCGAAGAGCAGCAGAGTCTCGACCTCAACGAAGAGTTCGAGTGGTTGGTAAACCCCTTTCCCATCCTGCCCCACCACTACACTATAGCCGCCAAGCAACATCGTCCGCAGCGTTTCCTTGATGCGTACGAAGCGATGATACAGGCCGCCAAAGCGCTTCCCGAAGAGTATATCGTATTCTATAATGGTCCCAAGTGTGGCGCCTCGGCCCCCGACCATCTGCACCTACAAGCTGGTATTGGAGAAGGGATACCTTTAATTACATACGCCAAGAGCCTGAACTCCGGGAACGAACTGCAGACTTTGTCACCGTTCGGCTACCTGGTCTACCTGATCAACGATGCTGAAAACACGGACACATTCCGGCAACTATACGCCCAACTCCCCATCCCCAAAGATGAATACGAACCCTACATGAACGTAGTGGCCTACCGCAAGAACGGCAAAGTATGTCTGTTGGTCATCCCCCGTCGTGCCCACCGTCCTCATTGCTATCATGCCGAGGGCGAAAGGCAATACCTCATCAGTCCGGGTGCACTGGACATGTGCGGCCTCCTCGTCACTCCACGTGCCGAGGACTACGAGCACCTCACTGCAGCCAGAGCAGCCGACATTCTCTGCGAAGTGGGCGTACGAACCGAACCGACCATCGATGTAGGTATCATGCAAGGGCAGGAGATTGCATTTACACTAATGGAGGCCTCCCCCCTGCCCCTCCCAAGGAGGGGTGATACAGGCATCGCGAAAGCCTCTCCGTTACAATTAACACCGCAAACAACATACACCGCCTACCTTAAAAAAGAGCCAGACAATAACACCTATATTATAATAAAGGGAGAGAACTGCGAATATATTGCTGAAGATGCTGTCGAGATTGAAGCCCCCCTCCTTGGGAGGGGTAAGGAGGAGGCTCCCCATCCCACCTTCAGCCTCCACAATGTCACCATCGGCAAGGAGTTTCACTGGCAACAACAGGAGACGCAGACCTTTCAAGGCTCACTCATCCTGCGCATCATTGACGGCGAGCTGCACGCTATCAACCGTATCGCCATCGAGGACTACCTCACCAGTGTTATCGCCTCAGAGATGAGTGGCACCTCATCGGGCGAACTACTAAAGGCACATGCCGTCATCTCGAGAAGCTGGCTGTTGGCACAGATAGCCTCCCCCCTGCCCCTCCCAAGGAGGGGTGACTCAGGAAGCACCGACAATGAGAACAATTCAATTCTATCCATTGAAAAGTACAAGACAGCCCATCCCGACATCTACGCTTTATTAAAAGAGAATGCCCAAGAGCAAAAGAAATACTCTACCGAAGCCGAAATGTGCCTCTGGGAAGTATTGCGTGCAAAAAAGATGGGATACAGATTCAGAAGACAACACATCATAGGCGATTTTATCGTAGACTTCATATGCCTCCCCTTAAACCTCATCATTGAAGTTGACGGAAAATATCATAACACTCCCAAACAACAAGAAGCCGATCAACTACGCGATAGCATATTAAATCAAGCAGGGTACACCATACTACGATTCACCAACGAAGAAGTCATTGGTAACATTGACAATGTCATCCAACGTATTACTACAGTGATGACCGAGTCACCCCTCCTTGGGAGGGGCAAGGGGGAGGTCATTAAGTGGTACGACCGCGAGGCACACACCCACTTCGATGTCTGCGCCGACGACCATTGCCAGCGCTATCAGGGAGTGAGCCGCAAGGTGACACCGCAAGTGTACGAGGCTATACGTGCTACACGCGGAATCGTACTTTCGTATGAGGGCGAGGTATGCGACGCACGCTTCAGCAAGTGCTGCGGTGGCAGGACAGAACTGTACGAGAGTTGTTGGGATGACACACCCCACCCCTACCTCAGCGTCATTGACGACCCCTTCTGCAATACCGATGACCCGAAGATTCTCTCCGAGGTACTGAACCACTATGACCAGTCCACCGACTTCTACCGTTGGACGGTGGAGTACACGCAAGAGGAGCTGTCGGAGCTCGTGCGCCGTCGCAGCGGATTCGACTACGGACTAATCACCGACCTCATCCCCATCGAGCGAGGTCCCTCGGGCCGCATCGTGCGTCTTCAGATCGTAGGCAGCAAAGCCACACGCATCATCGGCAAGGAGCTGGAGATACGCCGTACACTGTCAAAGACACATCTATATAGCAGTGCGTTCGAGGTTGAAAAGAGAAGCCTCACCCCAACCCTCTCCCAAGGAGAGGGGGCCTCAATCATCGCGGAAACACAGTCACCCCTCCTTGGGAGGGGCAAGGGGGAGGCTTTTGTTTTGCACGGCCGCGGCTGGGGTCATGGCGTAGGCCTGTGCCAGATAGGAGCGGCCGTGATGGGAGCCAAAGGATATAACTATAAAGAGATACTTCACCACTACTACCCCGAAGCGGAGCTGACGGAGTGGTACATCACACGTTCGCAAGATTCTCCTGAGATGACTGTTAGTACATGAAAAACACTATGGGCCATCAGGGAGACTTGCGAACTTATATATAACGAACAAGAAGGCCCCCCCTGCCCTTTCCAGCAAGGGATGAATAGAAAACTCAAAAAAACAGATAAACTTAAATGATTTCAGTAGACGGATTAGCCGTAGAATTTGGCGGCACCACCTTATTTAAAGACATATCGTTCCAAATCAACGAAAAGGACCGCATCGCCCTGATGGGCAAGAACGGAGCGGGAAAGAGCACCCTGCTCAAGATACTCGCCGGTGTTCGCCAGCCCACACGAGGCAAGGTGTCGGCACCGAAGGATTGTGTCATCGCCTACCTCCCCCAGCACCTCATGACCGAGGACGGGCGCACGGTGTTTGAGGAGACCTCGCAAGCCTTCGCCCATCTGCACGAGGCGGAGGCCGAGATTGAGCGTATGAACAACGAACTGGCCACGCGCACCGACTACGAGAGCGACGAGTACATGGCGCTCATCGAGCAGGTAGCTGTACTGAGCGAGAAGTTCTATGCCATCGACATGACCCACTTCGAAGAGGATGTGGAGAAGACCCTGCTGGGCCTCGGCTTCGAGCGCACGGACTTCGACAAACCCACCTCGGAGTTTTCGGGTGGATGGCGCATGCGCATCGAGCTGGCCAAACTGCTGCTGAAAGACCCTGACGTATTGCTGCTTGACGAGCCCACCAACCACCTCGACATCGAGAGCATACAGTGGCTCGAAGAGTTCATCAAGACCTCATCGAAGGCAGTCGTAGTCATCAGCCACGACCGCAAGTTCGTGGACTCTATCACCACACGCACCATCGAGGTCACCAT
>JBGVOS010000032.1:0-35069 GCA_045126595.1 Bacteroidaceae bacterium
AGCGCTTCGCATTGACAACGAAGGAAAATTAATCTTCCCCGAGGAGTGCGACTCTGTCGCTTATCCATGTAACGTCTGTGGCGGAAACCACTAATGCTTATGCAAGAAGGCTAAAGCTCCAGCAAGCCAATCCCCAGCTCCCCCTTCATCCGCTTGGGTATCTTCTTCACCACCTCATTGTAGCTGTGGCGTATGAGCTGCTTGACGAGCGTGTCGGGTAGCGCCCCGAAGAGGTCTATCTGGTTCCAGTGCCGCTTGTTCATGTGCCATGCACCGGTGATTTCGCGATGGCGGTCTCGCAGTTCGATTGCATAGTCGGGTTCGCACTTCAAGACAAACCAGTCGGTATGCTCCAAGTCAATCATCGCAAAGATTCTTCCTCCGATGCGGAATGCCAGTGTCGTCTCGTCGAAGGGGAAGTCCTCGGTCGCCAGGGGAAGCGACAGGCAGTATTCTCTGATGCTCTCTATATCCATCGCTCTACTCGTAAACCGTCGCCACGATACGGCGCTCGCCACCATAATTCCTGAACTCGCAGAGATAGATGCCCTGCCATGTGCCGAGGTTGAGGCGGCCATTGGTGATGGGTATGGTGAGGGAGGCCCCGAAGAGTGAACATTTGGCATGGGCGGGCATGTCGTCGTCCCCCTCCATCGTATGGGTGTAGTAAGGCTCGTTCTCCTTCACCATACGATCCATGATACGGCTCAGGTCGGTGCGCACATCGGGGTCGGCATTCTCATTGATGGTCAGCGCACACGAGGAGTGCTGCACGAAGAGATTCAGCAGCCCCGTCTGCGGCAACTGGGGCAGATGCTCCAGCACCTCACGGGTCACCAAGTGACACCCCCTGCGCTTGGCCGACAGCCTGAATATGGTTTGCTTTATCATGGTAGCAAAAGTAGTGATTTTTCCCAAAGCGACCAAGAATCTGAACAAAAAGTAATTGAGCCTGCGCAACAAGAATCGCTTCTGATATGCGATTTGTTTGGTTTTCTCTCGCAATAATATCCGCCTTTCATTGCAGGCCTGCAATAAATTTATTGGACAAAGAGAAAAATTTTATTGGACAAAGAGATCTTCTGAAACAGACAAAGGCTTTTTGCAAATTGAGTATACCGAATAATTTTATTGGGTATACCGACGAGAAAAATTCACTCTACCTTTTCCCCTATCAAAAGTAGCGAACTTACTGTGTCGGACAAAAAACAAACAAGTTTATTTTGTTCTCCTCTCGGCTTGTTGTATCTTTAGTGTTCGCTTCGCAAGCACAGAAGATAGGCTTCGGCTCGGAAAAATGCAAGTAAACTTGCTTTTTCTCTCGCCTTGCACTAATTTTGTCACAAAATACAATATACACGCATGATACTATCAATGACTGGCTACGGCAAGGCCGTGGCAACCTACGGAACAAAGAAGATATATGCCGAGATAAAGTCGCTCAACAGCAAGGCGATGGACCTCTCTACACGCATCGCCCCGCTCTACCGCGAGAAGGAGATGGAGATACGCACCCTTATCGCACAGTCGCTCGAGCGCGGCAAGATAGACTTCAGCCTTTGGATAGAGGAGGACAGTGCCTCGCTGGCTACACCCATCAACAAGGCGCTCGTGGAGAGCTACTACGCACAGATAAAGGGCATCAGTGAGGCAACGGGTATCCCCGAGCCTGCCGACTGGTTTACCACTCTGATGCGTATGCCCGACGTGCTCTCACGAACCGAAGTGAAGGAACTCATCGAGGAGGAGTGGAGCGTGGCACGTAGCGTGGTGGCCGAGGCCATAGCGAAGCTGATGGACTTCCGCCGCCAGGAGGGTGCCGCACTGGAGAAGAAGTTCTGCGAGAAGCTCGACAACATCGCCAACCTCTTGGCGTCTATCGAACCCTACGAGCAGGAGCGCACCGAGAAGATTCGCGAGCGTATACTCGACAGCCTGCAGAAGAGCCTCGGCGTGGAGTACGACAAAAACCGATTCGAGCAGGAGCTTATCTTCTACATTGAGAAGCTCGACATCAACGAGGAGAAGCAGCGACTCACCAACCACCTCAGCTACTTCCGCGAGACCATGCGCGAGGGACACGGCCAAGGCAAGAAGTTGGGCTTCATAGCTCAGGAAATGGGCCGCGAGATCAACACCACAGGCAGCAAGAGCAACCATGCCGAGATGCAAATCATCGTGGTGAAGATGAAGGATGAGCTGGAACAGATTAAGGAACAGGTATTGAATGTAATGTAAACAGATAACACGATGAACGGAAAACTGATAATCTTCTCCGCCCCCTCAGGCTCGGGCAAGTCGACCATCATCAACTACTTGATGCAGCAGGGCCTCGGCCTTGCCTTCTCCATCTCGGCCACAAGCCGCGCTCCGCGTGGCAGCGAGCAGCATGGGGTGGAATACTTCTTCCTCTCTCCCGAGGAGTTCCGCCAGCGCATTGCAGCTGGCGAGTTTCTCGAATACGAGGAGGTATACCCCGACCGCTTCTACGGCACACTGAAGGAACAGGTAGAGCGCCAGCTCGCAGCCGGCCAGCACGTGGTGTTCGACGTGGACGTGGTAGGCGGATGCAACATCAAGGAGTACTATGGCAATCGTGCCCTGTCGCTCTTCATACAGCCGCCCTCGGTAGAGGAGCTGCGCCGCCGGCTCGAAGGCCGCGGCACCGACGCGCCCGAGGTCATTCAGCAGCGCATCGACAAGGCAGAGTATGAGCTTTCGTTCGCCCCAAAGTTTGACAAGATTGTCATCAACGATGACCTCGAGACGGCGAAGGCCGAAGCATTGGCGATCATTAAGGAATTTATAGAAGCGTGAGAATAGGTATCTTCGGAGGCTCGTTCAATCCCATCCACTTGGGACACACCGCTCTTGCCGCCTATATTTGTGAGCATGGGTTGGTCGATGAGGTGTGGCTGATGGTGAGTCCGCAAAACCCACTGAAGCGCGACCTTACATTGTTAGACGAAAACGAGCGCCTGGCGATGGCACGCCTGGCCGTAGCACCCTACCCCATGCTGAAAGCTTGCGACTTTGAGTTCAATCTGCCGCGCCCATCCTACACCTACCACACGCTACAGGCCTTGCGGGAAGCCTACCCCGAGCATGAGTTCAGCCTCATCATCGGTGAGGACAACTGGCAATGCTTCGATCGCTGGTATCGCGGTAAGGACATCGCGCGCGAAACACCCATCATCGTCTACCCGAGAGGCTCAGAGAGCACAGAGGCACCGATTTTGAACGAGAAAATCTCAACCTTCAACTTTCAACTTTCAATCTTGAGAAATCCTCCCCTCCTTCCCTACTGTTCCACCGAGATACGCCAACTCATTGCCGAGGGGAAAGATGCCACCCACATGCTGCATCCCGATGTAGCACAGTATATTAAACAGAGACAACACTACGCACACACCAAAGAATCATGAGACAAAAGAGACTCCTTCTCACTCTTTTCATTGCCGCCACTATATTCTCGGCAAAGAGCCAATCCGACACCGACCGCTATGAACTGGCTCCCGACTATATGCAGCAAGTATTTTCCGACATCATCAGTGCAGAATGTCAAGTGGTAAGATACGGAGACAACGGAGGCCATTACATGGGACATACCCGAAACAATAAATTCTTCGGTTGGGGAAGCTACCACACGACCAACGGCAATCAATGGACAGGTCAGTGGAGTGACGGGAAATGCATCTTCGGCATCCTTATCAAAGGCGACATATGCCGCGTGGGGTCAGATGGGCATCATGTCAACTACAGTCTCAAAGAAGGCCTTATCACCAGTTTTGTGAAGAACAACGAAAAGTTCTATATCAGCCGCGAAGAGGCGGAAGCATCATCCTATCGCTTCAAATGCCTCCACTACGAAGGCGGGGATTTCTATATAGGAGAGACCAAGGACGGACTCCGCCACGGCCAAGGCATATATTACTGGAGCAACGGTAACTACTGGTACGGCACATTCTCTGAAAACTACCGTCAAGGTTATGGCGCCCTCTTCCGCGAAGACGGCAACATCGACTATGGGCTATGGTTGGGCGATGACAAGCAATAATAGCCTCAGCCCAGCGCGACATCGAGCACCATCATCAGGACGAAACCGAGCATCACGCCCCACGTACCGGAATGTGGGTACTCACTGATATTTGAGTCGGGGATAAGATCTTCGGCCACAACAAAAATCATGGCACCGGCAGCAAAGCCGAGCATCCAGGGATGCAACACCGCCACCTCGGAAGCAAGGACATAGCCCACGACGGCAGCTACAGGCTCAACCGCTCCGCTTCCCATACCGAAAAGAAACGATTTATGTTTACTCCCCGTAGCCATTTTCATAGGCAAGGCAATGGCAGCTCCTTCGGGGAAATTCTGTATCGACATACCGATGGCCAATCCCAAGGCTGCATAATAGGCTCCAGGTTCACCACTTACAGCGGCAGCACCGAAGGCGAGACCTACGGCCAGCCCCTCGGGAATATTATGGATAGTGACCGCAAGAAACAGCCGGGTACTCTTGTGTACCTTCACATGGGGGCCCTCCTCGTGTCCTGTACCTACGTGAAAATGAGGCAACAGGTGGTCGAGCAAGACAAGGAAGAGCCCACCCAACAGAAATCCCACCGCAGCAGGCACCCACGACCAGATTCCAAACTGGTTCTCAGCTACCTCAATGGAGGGTATAAGCAATGACCATACCGAAGCAGCAATCATCACACCTGCCGCAAAGCCGAGAATGACAGCATTCGTACGTTTGGGGACATCACGTTTGAAGAAATACACTAAGGCCGAGCCTGCCGTAGTAGCAAGGAAGATAATGACAAAGCCGATTACAGTAATATGGTTCATATTCTTATCAAAAAGGATTCAACACTCTTGGTTCATCAACACTTTACATTCATTACAAAAATAATACCCGACCGAACGGCCGGGTATTATTGTATCTACTAAGATGGCCGGATTACTTTGCAGCCTCAGCGTTGGCAGCGTCAATCATCGCCTGGCTGGCATAGATGAACACCTCTACGCGACGGTTCTGAGCACGACCCTCTTCAGTGTCATTAGAAGCTACGGGCTGGTTGAAGCTCATACCAAGCACATCCTTAATCTGAGCACCTACACCCTGCTCTGACAAGAAGCTGGCAACAGCCTTAGCACGCTTCTCAGATACAGACTGATTGGCCTTCTCTGTACCCACGTTATCGGTGTGGCCGAGGATAGCAACGTCAGCATCGGGAGTAGCCTTCAACACCTCAGCAAAGTCTGCAAGAGAAGCCTTAGCCTCATCACTCAAAGCAGAGCTATTGAATGCAAAGAGGATACCAGACTCGAAAGTAACCTTAACAGCGGGAAGACCGTTTACGTCAACCAACTCAACCTGAGCACCTTCAACCTGCTTTGCAGCCTCAGCAGCCTTGTCCATCTTACGACCGATGAGTGCACCAGTAGTTGCACCTACAGCAGCACCAACTGAAGCGCCAACAATTTTACCTGTATTGCTGTCGCTGTTTCTATCAGCCCAATAGCCGATACCCAAACCTACAGCAGTACCTGCTACAGTACCAATAGTAGTGCCCCAACCTGTGTTCTTCCAACTACCGCAAGAGCTAAGAAGCAATGCAGCACACATGCTCAATGCAAAAGCCTTTAATTTCATACGTTTGTTAATTTAAATAATGTTAGTAAATGTTGAATGTTCAAAATCTTGTGCGAAAGTACTAAAAAAAATATAACACCACTACATTTTCCGAAAAAAAGAATGAGTAAACGATGAAAAAACCTTAATTTTGCAAACTCAAACAGAATACAGAAAGAACCTACTATAATAATATATGGCAAAAGAACTGAAAGACCTGACCAAGCGAAGCGAAAACTATTCGCAATGGTACAACGACTTGGTCGTAAAGGCCGACCTTGCTGAGCAGTCGGCAGTGCGTGGATGTATGGTAATCAAGCCCTACGGCTACGCCATTTGGGAGAAGATACAACGTCAGCTCGACGACATGTTCAAGGCTACAGGCCACGTGAATGCCTATTTCCCCTTGCTCATCCCGAAATCATACCTCTCTCGCGAGGCCGAACACGTAGAGGGCTTCGCCAAGGAATGTGCCGTAGTGACTCACTACCGTTTGAAGAACGACGAAGAGGGAAATGGTGTAGTCGTTGACCCCGCTGCCCGTCTTGAGGAAGAACTCATCATCCGCCCCACTTCAGAGACCATCATCTGGAGCACCTATAAGAACTGGATCCACTCTTACCGTGACCTTCCCATCCTGTGCAACCAGTGGGCCAACGTGATGCGTTGGGAGATGCGCACCCGCCTGTTCCTCCGTACTGCCGAATTCCTCTGGCAAGAGGGCCACACCGCTCACGCCACACGTGAGGAGGCCGAAGAGGAAGCAATGCGCATGATCAACCTCTATGGTGACTTCGCCGAGAAATATATGGCTGTGCCCGTAGTGAAGGGCGTGAAGAGCGCCAACGAGCGTTTTGCCGGTGCCCTCGACACCTATACCATCGAAGCACTTATGCAGGACGGCAAGGCATTGCAGAGCGGTACATCACACTTCCTCGGCCAGAACTTCGCCAAGGCATTCGATGTGCAGTATGTCGACAAGGAGAACAACATGCAATACGTATGGGCTACCTCATGGGGTGTATCTACCCGTCTGATGGGTGCCCTCATCATGGCCCACTCTGACGATAACGGTCTCGTATTGCCTCCGAAGCTCGCTCCCATCCAAGTAGTTATCGTACCTATATATAAGAATGAGGAGCAACTCAAGGCTATCGACGCCAAGGTTGAGGGTATCGCTTCCAAACTGCGTTCTATGGGCATCAGCGTAAAGTATGACAATGCCGACAACAAGCGCCCGGGCTTCAAGTTTGCCGACTACGAGCTCAAGGGCGTGCCCGTGCGTCTCGTGATGGGTGGCCGCGACCTCGAGAACAACACCATGGAGGTGATGCGCCGCGACACCTTGGAGAAGGAGACCATCTCTTGCGACGGCATCGAAGAATATGTAGCAAAGTTGCTTGACGAAATTCAAGAGAACATCTACCAGAAGGCTCTCAACTACCGCAAGGAGCACACCGTGGCTGTTGACACCTACGACGAGTTCAAGGCACAGATTGAGAAGGGTGGCTTCGTGCTCGCTCACTGGGACGGCACCCCCGAGACCGAGGAGCGCATCAAGGAGGAGACCAAGGCAACCATCCGCTGCATCCCCTTCGAGGGCGACACCACACCCGGCACCTGCATGGTGACAGGCAAGCCTTCGGCACGCCGAGTACTCTTTGCTCGTGCTTATTAAGCAATAGCATAATACATAATAAAAGAATAGGGCGCGTATCGAGACGCGCCCTATTCTTTTATATCTGAGAAGTTCTTCTTTTAGAAATCCAATGAGAAGTAGTAACCCACGCTCACACCCCAAGAAAATGCCTCCCAAGCCGGATTGTACATCACCTGAGCCGATACGGGGAGTGAGCCTCCGTGCTCAAACTCAAACTCGTGCCCGGCACGGAGGTTGAGGTTATACACGCTGAAACCCTCACTGCCATAATAATCCGAAGCGAAAGGACAGAAACCTGCTGCAAGGCTGAAATCAACCACCGAAATGGAGAAGTCGTAAGCCAATTCAAAATACGAGGGGAACGCTGCTGCCCAGTCGAAGCCGCTGCCGCCATCCACGCCGCCTTCGGCAGTCTGGTTAATGATAGAGTACCACGAGAAGGTCAAGGGTACATCCTCACTCAAGGTATAGCTCAAGCCGAAGTCGAGAAAACTGCCACCATACACGCGGTCATAATACTCATTATAATTGGCCAATGAGAGTGTAAGGCCACGCCACGAGGCCTCCACAGAGAAATCAAACTCATCGTAATAATCGCCATATCGACCTTTGAAAACCGATGCCGTAGCCCAGGTGCCGAGACTGACAGCCCAGTCGCCCTTTTCATAATCGAAATAAACCGATGGCTGCACACAAGGACCACCCGATTCCATGCCACGCCACAAATTACTATTGGCAGCATCAGCACCTACGGTCATAGACCATTCACCACTATCTTGCGCACGAAGCGGGGTCGAAGCCAAGCCGAGAAGAAGAGCGCAAGCAATCGCTAAAAAGTTGTTTTTCTTCATTTTCTTTACAAATGTTAATCAATGGTTAATAAATTTCAGTGCAAAGGTAATAAAGTTTCATATTTTTATGTATCTTTGTCCCTTACTTTTTTGAGAAACGGTTAATTTATTCATGTTGTATTATCTTGTAATAAAGTACGGCATTGGCTGAAAGAAACATTGAACCCGGTGGTAACATCATCGATATCAAGCACGTGTCTAAATGGTTCGGAGACAAACAGGTGCTGGATGATGTGAGTTTGAGTATCAAGAAGGGAGAATTTGTCACCATCCTCGGCCCCTCGGGATGTGGTAAGACAACCCTTTTGCGTATCTTGGCGGGCTTTGAGACCGCATCAGAGGGAGAAATCTTGCTGGAAGGCGCTGACATCACCCAGACGCCACCGCATCAGCGACCGATGAACACGGTATTCCAACGCTATGCGCTGTTTCCACATCTCAACGTATATGACAACATTGCCTTCGGCCTGAAACTGAAGAAGACCAAGGCCAACATCATAGAGAACAAGGTGCGCCGCGCCTTGAAGATGGTGGGGCTCACCGACTATGAGCACCGCGATGTGAACTCACTCTCGGGCGGCCAGCAGCAGCGTGTGGCCATCGCTCGCGCCATCGTGAACCAGCCTACAGTGCTCCTGCTCGACGAGCCCCTTGCCGCGCTCGACCTCAAGATGCGCAAGGACATGCAGATGGAGCTCAAGGAGATGCACAAGACATTGGGCATCACCTTCATCTACGTGACTCACGACCAGGAAGAGGCACTCACGCTGAGCGACACCATCGTGGTGATGAGCGAAGGCGTGATACAGCAGATAGGTACACCTACCGATATATATAACGAGCCGGAGAACTGCTTCGTGGCCGACTTCATCGGTGAGAGTAACATCCTCAACGGCACCATGATAGAGGACCGCCTGGTACGTTTCATGGACACGGAGTTCAAGTGCGTGGACGAGGGTTTCGGCAAGAATGCACCCGTCGACGTGGTTATCCGCCCCGAGGACATCTACATCATGGGCCACACCGAGAATGCCATGTTGCACGGCCGTGTATCGTCATGCATCTTCAAGGGCGTACACTACGAGATGACCGTGCAACTGCCCAACGGATACGAACTCATGGTGCAGGACTACAACGCCTTTGAGCCTGAAACCGAGGTGAGCCTCATCATCAAGCCATCGGACATCCACGTGATGAAGAAGGAGCGCACATGCAACACCTTCGACGCCGTAGTGGTGGACGAGACCCACATCGACATGTTGGGAGCAACTTTCGAGTGTGCTCCTCACGGGCTCGACAAAGACACCGAAGTGAAGGTCGAGGTAGACTTCGACAAGATAGACCTCACCGACGACAAGGAAGACGGTGCGCTCGAAGGCGACGTACGCCTCATATTATATAAAGGTAACCACTATCACCTTACCATCGTGACCGACGAAGACGACTACATCTATGTAGACACCAACGACGTGTGGGACGATGGCGACATGGTGGGTATCAATATATTACCGGAGGATATTCGCATAGTTAAGAATTAAGCTGCTGGAGTGAAACCAAAGTGAACAAGATAATCAAATTCCTTTCCCGCCGCAGCACCTGGTCTATCCCCTACGTGGTGTTCCTGATGCTGTTTGTGGTGTTACCGCTGATACTCATCGGCGTATATGCCTTCATGGACTACGGGGGCAACTTCACCATAGCCAACTTCGTGAAGTTCGTCGAGCAGCCCGAGGCCATCAAGACCTTCATCTACTCGGTAGCCGTAGCCATCATCACCACGTTCCTCACCATCCTGCTGGGCTATCCCGCGGCATACATCCTGAGCAACAAGGAGTACAACCGCTCCAAGACGATGGTGTTGCTCTTCATCCTGCCCATGTGGGTCAACGTACTCATCCGTACCCTGGCTACCGTATCGCTCTTCGACATCACGGGCATACCGCTCGGCGAGGGTGCCCTCATCTTCGGTCTCACCTACGACTTCTTGCCCTTCATGATCTATCCGATATACAATACGATGATGAAGATCGACAAGAACCTCATCGAAGCGGCACAGGACCTCGGAGCCAACGGGCTGCGCGTATTCCTCAAAGTGATATTCCCCCTTTCCCTGCCCGGAGTCATAAGCGGTATCATGATGGTATTCCTGCCTACGATATCGACCTTTGCCATCTCCGAGCTGTTGACGATGAATGACATACGCCTCTTCGGCTCCATCATTCAGGAGAACATCATGCTGAGCGACACGATGAACTATGGTGCCGCCCTCTCGCTCATCATGCTTATAGTAATCGGTATCACCAGCTTCTTCAGCGGCAACGACGAGGAGCAAGTGAGTCATGGAGGAATAATATAAAGGATTATGAACGCAAAGAAACTATTCGCCAAAGGATACCTGTGGTTGCTGCTTGCAGTACTCTACACCCCCATCCTCATCATCGCCATCTTCTCGTTCACCGAGACCAAGGTGCTGGGTAACTGGACAGGCTTCTCGCTGAAGCTCTACACCAACCTCTTCAGCGGCGGTATGTCGAACTCGCTCGTGAGCGCCATCAAAAACACCATCATGATAGCCCTCGCCGCCTCCACCATCGCCACCCTGTTGGGCAGCATCGCCGCCATCGGCATATACAACATGCGCAGCAAGTCACGCCAGGCCGTGACATTCCTGAACAATATACCGCTCATCAACCCCGATATCATCACCGGTATATCGCTCTTCCTGCTCTTCGTGGCACTGGGCATATCGCAGGGCTACACCACCGTGATACTCGCCCACGTCACCTTCTGCACCCCCTACGTGGTGCTCAGCGTGATGCCGCGTCTCACGGGCATGAACCCCAACATCTACGAGGCGGCCCTCGACCTCGGCGCTACCCCCTTCCAGGCCTTGCGAAAGGTCATCATCCCCGAGATCAAGCCCGGCATCATCAGCGGCTTCATCCTCTCGTTTACCCTCTCTATCGACGACTTTGCCGTAAGCCTCTTCACCAAGGGTAACATCGGCCTTGAGACCCTCTCCACCTACATCTACTCCGATGCACGCAAGGGCGGTCTCACCCCCGAACTCCGCCCCCTCTCCACGATCATCTTCGTCACCGTGCTTCTGCTGCTCATTATCATTAACCGACGAACAAGTCGAGCGCAAGATAAGCACGCTTAATCTAGGCGGTGAAGATAGGCGTATGACAAATCTGTAAAATGAGATAAGGCCGCAAAATGCGGCCTTATCCCCTTCTTGATTGTCCTCCATATTATTACGGAACCGCGGCGGCTTCCAAAGTCTCAGGAAAGACACCCGCCACGCCGACGCCACAGCTCACATGCGGAAGGTGCCTATCCTCAACTGCTCCACTATGGCGCGGTAGTCCTTGGCACTGGCACCGAGGAAGAGTACTTTCTTGCCAAGTTCCTTGCACTCTACACGGGCACTTCCTTCGTAGAGCAATACTTTGTTGTCCTTGTCGATGGTGATGAGAATGCACTCACTATTCTTAGAGATGAGTGACATCATTGCGCTTGGGCTCTCGATTAGTTCGATGGATTGATATACTAAGTCATAGTGCTTGCCATCATAGGCAATCTGTAGGTTGCACTTGTTGTCGAGGCTGATACGGCCGCCCTTCTTGTTGACTGTGAAGTTATTCCTTCGCTTTGCCACTCCATAGTTTAGGAAGTCAAAGTTATAGGGGTAAGCTGCAGAGCGGTCATAGATAGCTTTCGTGGTGTATCCTCCGCGCCAGCCGTCATAGCCGGGCTTGGTGATGATAAAGTTGAGATTCTCTTTCTTGGGGATGCGTACGATGTTTTCGGTGCTCTCCACGATGAAGTAATCCTTGTCCTCGCCCGTTTGTTTGAACTCGGCCCATACGCCACGCTTCTTGCCTGGCGCATACTCGTGCCATACGCCACCATCGCGACGGATGTAGTAACCGTTATGCTCGCGGCCACGGCCATCGTTGTAGCAGTAGAAGAGTCCTTCGGGCTCTACGCATTGGTGATGCACGTCGATGGTGGTGTACACCTGCTTCCAGTCGTTGTTCTTCTCGCGGTCGATGAAGATCATGTCCTTGCCCAGTTTGGGGATGGCCAAGCGGCACTTCTTGTTCTCCACGTAGAAGAAGGTGTCGTTCTCCTTGTACTGCTTGTAGGTGCTCCACTTGCCCGTCTTGTCGGCAGGGCGATACTCGGTCCACTTGTCTCCGTTTTTTACGAAATAGCCGCCCACGTAGGGCACGAGTGCTGTGGTCTGTGCCATGAGCGATACGAAACTCACGATGGCAAGCATCGTTGTCAATGATAGTCTTTTGTTCATAGTATTTTGAGTTTTTTGAATTCTTGGGTTTTTGGTTGTCATCCTGTGGGTTCTTTGCTTTTCCCCTTCGAGTCAGCGACCTAGAGGTTCACATTCGTTTAGGATGACATACGGTGTGAAGTCTCTCTCGCCGTAGGTGCAAATTCACTCGAACTGTTGGCAAACGAGAATTTACATACGGAACGTACCTATGCGTAATTGCTCCATAATAGCGCGATAGTCCTTGTCATTGGTACCGACGAAGAGCATTCTCTTGCCCAGTTTCTTGCACTCAATACGTGCTGTCCCGTCGTAAAGCCATATCCTGTTCTGCGTATCAATAGTTATGAGTATGGCCTCCTTACTGTCGACATCGGCAGTCTCAATACTGGTATATGTAAGGTCATAGTGCTTACCGTCAAAAGCAACCTGTATGTTGCACTTGTTGTCAAGGCTTATGCGTGCAGCATTGTCTGTCAGTTCAGATTTATCCTTACTTTTAAGTCGTCCGCTCTTCAGGTAATAGAAATTGTACGGATAGGCTGCCGAACGGTCATTCACTGCCTGAATCTTATAACCTCCAGTCCAGTTTCTGTTGTTCTTATCCTTGATGACAATATCATCATTTGTACTCTTCGGGATATATACGATATTGTTGCTGCTTTCAAGAGTGAAATACCTGCTGTCCTCTGATGTCTGCTTGAACTCTGCCCAGACGGTACTCTTCATTCTTGGGCGGTACTCGCGCCAGGTGAAGTTATCGCGCACAAAATAACCATCGTATTCGCCGTGTTCGAGTCTGTGATTTCTATATGTGTAGTAGAGAGCATCGCCTTCGGGGCAAAGTAGATATACGCTCAAAGTGTTGTACACAACCTCCCAATTCCCGTTTTTCTTTCGGTCAACTAAAATCTTGTCATGATAGATTTTGGGAACAGCAACATTACATCTCTTGCTCTTGATATAAAAGAACTTGTCATCCTCCTTGTACTGTTTGTACTCATTCCAAGGCTCCACTTTGTCGGCCGGGCGGAACTCGGTCCACTTCCTGACGTCCTTTATGAAATAACCACCCTCATAAGTTACAAGTGCTGTGGTCTGTGCCACGAGCGTTACAAAACTTGCAATGGCAAGCATCGCTGTCAATGATAGTCTCTTGTTCATAGTCTTGTATGTTTTATTTTGTATATAAATCCCAATAACGAAAATCGATGTGTACGCCGTTCTTGTGCGACTTGCCAGCAAAGAAGTACTCATCGGTGGTGAAGTGTATGCCGCCTGAGCCGTCCGACGGATCGCTGTTGATGATGATGTTGCACTTCTCGGCAATGTCTCTCTCGCCACCGATGACATACTCGTTCACCGCCTGCTCGAAGCCGCCACCTCCGCCAATGAGGATGCTCATGTGGCAGTACTTGTCTTCGGGTGAGTCGAATACGCACATCAGGATGCGGCCCTCGCCATAGAGTTGCACGAAACGCTTGCCTTCGCGCTCGCTCTGCTGCGTCACCTTTAGGTTTCTATAGGTATCGCCTAGTTCGAGTTTGAAGAGGAATCCCAGGTCACTGAGCATATCCTTGTATCCCGCTTCATTCTTCGAGTGGCGGTAGAGCACAGCAGGTGTGCTACCTTGATACTCCTTTTGGTATATCGCCTTGAATAATGGTGAGTATCCCTCCTCGTTCCACTTCTCTTGTGGCTGGTGCTTCACGGCATAGAGTCGTGCCACATCTTCGGGAAGGATGATTTCGGACTTCTGGTCGGCACTGTCTGTCATTGCTCCTTTACCGAAGCCCAATTCGTTAATCCAATCATACACGCCATAGACAGCGTAGGGCTGCATTTCTTTTCTTATTTCTTCCGGTACGCTGGGAGGAAATACATTGTAGCAATCGGACCCAGGGATAAGTAAAAAAGAGGGTTTTTCTAATTTTTCCATCTCTCGTATAAGTCCAGACATGTCTGGCATTGCTGTTAGGGTTGCTACTTTATCAACCTCTTCATTAAAGCGTTCGTATGGGTCGGTACCATCTGATTGCTGGTCGAACGAATACACCTTGGGCTCTTCGCCTTCATTCTTTTTCCTCTCTGTCGTTATGGCCTCTGTCGTCCTGCTGAACGAGTAGCTGAACTGCAAGTCGCCCGATTCTCCTATGGTAATACTGCCACCATTGCCATGAATCATCATCGCCGTAAAGACCTCCTTAATAATTTCCATCAAGTCGGTATTCAGATAGAGTACCTCTATTGAGTCTCCGTAATCCATAATCATCAGCGATGCCTTATCACCGACAAAGAGCATTGCTTGCGCACCATTAGTGCGATTGCAAAACAACAAGGGAATGCCAAACAAAACCTCGGCGGTTGTAACGTCGTATTTGTCGAGCACCTTATAGATGCTTTCGCGGCCTATGCCATCGGTAGATGAGATTTTGATGAGTCTGAAATCCTTTTTGTCCAACTTGGCCAATAAAGTATCGGTATCGGAATCACTGACTATCTCCGTGTCCAGATCATCCAGCAATTCTCGGTGTGTCATCGTGTCGCACGACACATGCTCATCTTGGAGAGCCTCCAGTTCTTCGGCAAATATCGTCAATCCCGTCCAATCTATCTCTTGGGCTTGCATCGTCATTGCCGTGCATACGGCGGCAAGCCATAATATCATCTTTTTCATAATCTGTTGAAGTCTTAATTAGAAAAATAAATCTATATCACTGTCATTTAACTTCATAAAGGCTTCGTATGATAAACCTGCAATAAATACAGCGCACAGATTATCCGCCTCGGCATTATCGTTGATAACAAGTACATTCTCCGAATTACCATATATAATAGAGACCACCCCGTCTCGTCGATTCAGTGCGTTCAACTCCATGCCCATTACCATTTCTTCCTCTTCGAAGAAGGGTCGCATTGCAGTTGATAACAACTTGTATCCCTCCTCGCCAGTACTGATAAAGCGTCGCATATACATTGCCGAGCCAAAGACCATCCCTAAGGCGTTTTTTGCTTCGGCATCAACCATAGACAGCATTTGCGACAGCAACTGCTTGAACATGCTCGTGGAGATATAGGCATAGTCGATTTCATCGGACTTAACCTTTGCCACCTGCTGCATGAACACTTCCACCTCGCTCTTCTCCCTCGGCTGTGCCGATTGGGCGAATACACCGCTTGTGTGGAGCACAAGTGACATCACAATGAATAAAAAGTATCGTTTCATAATCTCATCTGTTTATATTCACATTAAATATATCTCGGTATGTTGCCACCGATTGCTCGAGGCTATGGTATGCCTCGCGAGTGTTGTCGCGTGCCGTGTTGACGGCCAACATCATATCGCCATAGGCCGCCATGAGGCATTGCATCGCCTCTTCGGGATTGTCGAAGGTGTCTTTGTCCACATCATCGACCATCGCCAACATCGTCGCCTCGTCTGTATGTTTATTGTTCCCAAAGGGTATGGCTAAGAACACAGCGACCACCACGGCTGCGGCGCAGGCGACGCGGAGAAGATAGCGAGAAATAGGAATCTTGAAGATTTTATTAGGCTTTTCGGAAGTTACGGCGTCGTCCGTTTGTAATTCTTCCTTCATCTCTTCCAACCCATCCAACATCGCCTCCAGTCGTTCGGCTGCACCCTCGGGAAGTTCAATATCCTCCTCTGCTGTGCTGCACAGCGCAAGGATGACCTCGCGGTCTTTGCGGAGTTCAGCCGGGACCTCATTCGCGCAAAGATAGCGGTACAGTTCGCGCTCCTCATCCACCGTCAGCTCGGCGTCGAAGAAGCGTTCCATCCAATCTTTCAGTTGTTTGTCAGTCATAACTTTAACTCCTTATCGTTTATAATACAATTCCTTGAATCTCTTTCGTATGCGCAATACGATGACTTTCACGTTTCCGGCCGTCAGCCCCGTCACCTCGGCAATCTCCTCTGCGCTGTTTCCGCTCATCTGCATCCGCATTACCCGCTGCTGTATTTGCGGTAGGTTGGTGAGGAAATGTTCGAGAAACTCTGCCGCAGCCTCACCCTCTGCCTCGGGTGGAGCATTGGCCTCGGACGTCTCCTCCACAAACTCCACATCTGCGTTGCGTGTCCTTATCCTCCGCCAACGGTCGATGCAGATACGCTTGAGCATCGTGCGGCAATAGGCCTCGGGCGAAACGATGTGTCCTATCTCATCCCTCTGCTCCCACAAGCGCACATAGAGGTTCTGCACAGCATCCTCTGCCTCGAACCTATCGCCCAGCACCTTGAACGCCTCGCGATAGAGCATCTGCTGCAACGGCATAAACCGTCGTTTGAATTCCTCGTGTGTCACTCTTTACGTGTGTTTGTGAAGTGTCTTCTCATCTACAAGACGAATGAAAGCCTCAAAAGTTACAAAGGTAGTAAACTTTTTTTCATTTTTATGCCAGCCCCTCTTGGTAGGTTTTCGGTTCAGCCCCCCAATATGCCAAAACTCCCTGGCATGTTTTCAAAAACAACATTGCAATACCTTTAAAACGCCCCGTACATTCATTCCCGAAAATCGGCACTGTAAATTCATCCCTTTAAACCATTCATTTTCAGAAATAGAACCACGCAAAAGTTTTTACCACCGCGATGAAAAACAATTGTCATCGCGATGAAAAACAATTTCCACCGCGATGGAAAACAATTGTCACCGCGGTGACAAAACTTTTTGTGTGCAGTGTACTGAAATCTACTGACAAATTAAACTTAGATTCCTATATAGGTTTACACTGAAAATATTTATTCCTATATGAATTTACGCATTGCAAAGGTCATAACAGGGGAAATCGCCTTGTCAAACATACATGAAGACTCATACCCCCAACTTCAAGGTGATACAAAAACTGCCACCCGGCAAAAATGTAGTTGCATAGGTGGCAGTAAGGGGTAAAATTATGCTGTTTATTCTAACTTTCCCTGCAATATCCGCTCCACTTCTTCGGCCGTGGGGTGAAATGGGAAAAATGGTGCCTTCACAATCTACAAGCAGGCCCGCGTTGGATATACTTATCCAAGCGGCAGATTGTTTTAATCTGTTTTTTGAAAAAATGCTGCGAATGCAAACAGATTCTAAGATATTATACTTATTTTTGCACGCGAAAAACACATTTTTTATATTATTAACCTAACTATTAAATCAAAAACAGAAAAAGAAAATGAAAAAATTCCTGAATCTTAGCCTGCTGCTGGCAGTGCTGTTTGGGGTTCTCCCGACAAACCGTTCGTATGCCGCCGACCGCGAGCACACTCTCAAGGTGTACAACTGGGCCGACTACATTGATGAAGATTTGCTCGACGAGTTTGAAGTTTGGTACAAGGAACAGACAGGCGAAGAGGTGGAGATCATCTACCAGCTCTTCGACATCAACGAGGTGATGCTCGCCAAGCTCGAGAAGGGACATGAGGACTTCGACGTGGTGTGCCCCTCGGAGTATATCATCGACCGTATGCTCGCCAACGACATACTGTTGCCCATCCCGCGCGATTTCGGTAACACCCCTGACTACATCAGCTTGGTATCGCCCTATGTCCTCGACCAGTTCTCCCATATGGACAAGCCCGGGAAGGCTGCTAATGACTATGCCGTAGGCTACATGTGGGGTACCACGGGCATACTTTACAATCCCGAGTTTGTCACCGATGAGGAGGTGGACTCATGGGGCATCATCTGGGATGACCGTTTCGAGAGCAAGATACTCATGAAGGATGCCTACCGCGACATCTATGGCTGCATGCTCATGTATGCCAACTACCAGGATATCCTCGATGGCAAGGTAACCCGCGAGCAGCTGATGAACAATACATCGGACGAGGCCATCGCCACCGTAGAGGAGCTATTGAAAGCCGCCAAGAAGAACATCGCCGGCTGGGAGGTGGACTTCGGCAAGGAGATGATGACCAAGAAGAAGGCCTACATGAACGTAAGCTGGAGCGGCGATGCCGTATGGGCCATCGATGAAGCCGCAGCCATCGGTATGACCCTCAAATACCATGTGCCGCGCGAAGGCTCCAACGCTTGGTTCGATGGTTGGGTAATCCCCAAGTATGCCGTGAACAAGAAGGCAGCCGCCTACTTCATCAACTTCATGTGCATGCCCGAGAATGCCCTGCGCAACATGGACGAGATTGGCTACGTGAGTGTCATCGCCTCGCCCGAAATCCTCGAAGCAAAGATTGACACCACCATCGCTGAATACACCGACCTCACCTACTTCTTCGGTGAAGGTGCCGACAGCGTGCATATCAACAGCATACAGTACCCCGACCAAAGCGTCATCAGCCGCACAGCCCTGATGCGCGACTGCGGCAGCCGCACCAAGGACATGCTCGAGATGTGGAGCCGCGTGAAGGGCGACAACCTCGACTCATGGGTCATCATCCTCATCGTCGTAGTACTCGGTGCCGCCATCGCCTTGGGCGTATACAACAAGATGCAGGAGCGCAAACGCCACGCCAAGCGCAAGAAGAAGAGCCAACGCAGAAGATAAAGATTTCCTGATATTTATTTTAGAGAGCGGGCTTTGAAAGTTCGCTCTCTTTCATTTGTATAAAAAATTATAGAACAAATTTGCAAACTCATCCTGTTTATACCAAATTCAATGACTGCGCCATTAAAGTTACACTGTACCGCAGGATAAAAAAATAGTTGAAATTATTTTGTTCTCCGCTCGGCTTGTTGTAACTTTGTCACCTTAATATATATAAATAGGTATAGTCTAAGATTGTAAATAAGGAACCATAGCATTATGGACACAAGCAACATTGTAGTAAAATACGCCAATGCCTCGCATGCCGTATACGCCGAATACATCTGCCAACTCATCTACGAATCGGCCCTGCAACGTGGCACAGGCATCGCCAAACGTTCGCCCGAGTATATCGCCGAGAAGATCAATGGAGGCAAGGCCGTAGTAGCGCTCGACGGTGACAAACTGATTGGATTCAGCTATATCGAGAGCTGGAGCCACGGTGATTTCGTAGCCACATCAGGTCTTATCGTCGACCCCGAATACCGTAGACTGGGACTTGCCAGCCGCATCAAGAAGAAGACTTTCGAACTCGCTCGAGAGCGATTCCCATACGCCAAGTTGTTCAGTATCACCACTTCACTGCCCGTGATGAAACTTAACACAGCATTAGGCTACGTACCCGTGACACTCACCGAGCTCACACAGGACGATGAGTTCTGGAGAGGTTGCGAGGGTTGCAAGAACTACGATATTCTGCAACGCAACAACCGTGTCCGCTGTCTCTGCACAGGCATGCTCTTTGACCCCAAGGCCACACCCGTAGACCCCGATGAGGAGGTGCCCACCATGTCGAAGTGGCAGAACCGCCTGCGCAAGATGCTGCATCTGAAAAGTAAAAAATAAAACCTAACAATATGGAACAGAAGAAAAAAGTTGTAGTCGCCTTCAGTGGCGGACTCGATACCTCGTACACCGTGATGTACCTGGCCAAGGAGAAAGGATATGAAGTGCATGCCGTATGCGCCAACACGGGCGGATTCAGCGAAGAGCAGCTCCGCACCAATGAGGAGAATGCCTACAAGTTGGGCGCCGTAAAGTATATGACGCTCGACGTTACCCAGGAGTACTACGAGAAGAGCCTCAAGTACATGGTTTATGGTAACGTATTGCGCAACAACTGCTATCCCATCTCTGTAAGTTCAGAGCGTATCTTCCAGGCATTGGCCATCGCACGCTATGCCAAGGAGATTGGTGCCGATGCCATCGCACACGGCTCTACCGGTGCCGGCAACGACCAGATACGTTTCGACATGACCTTCCTCGTGATGGCTCCCGGCATAGAGATTATCACTCTCACCCGCGACAAGACCCTCACCCGTAAGGAAGAGGTAGACTACCTCAACGCTAACGGCTTCAATGCAGACTTCGCCAAGCTCAAGTACTCCTACAACGTAGGTATCTGGGGCACCAGCATCTGCGGTGGCGAGTTGCTCGACTCCAACCAGGGTTTGCCCGAGTCGGCCTACCTCAAGCACCCCACCAAGGAGGGTCCTGAACTTCTCAAGCTCGGCTTCACCAAGGGTGAGCTCAGCTCGGTGAACGGTGTGGAGTATACCGACAAGATCAAGGCCATCCAGACCGTAGAGGAGATAGGTGCCGCCTATGGCATCGGCCGCGACTGCCACGTGGGTGACACCATCATCGGCATCAAGGGTCGCGTAGGCTTCGAGGCTGCAGCCCCCATGCTCATCATAGCCGCACACCGCTACCTCGAGAAGTACACCCTCTCGAAGTGGCAGCAGTACTGGAAGGATCAGGTAGCCAACTGGTACGGCATGTTCCTCCACGAGAGCCAGTACCTGGAGCCCGTAATGCCCGACATTGAGGCTATGCTCACCAGCTCACAACGCAACGTGAATGGTGTGGTGACCCTCGAACTGCGTCCGCTCGGCTTCCAAACCGTAGGTGTAGAATCCAAGGACGACCTTGTGAAGAACAAGTTTGGCGAATATGGCGAAACCCAGAAAGGATGGACTGCCGAGGAGGCCAAGGGCTTCATCAAGGTAAACTCTACCGCCCTGCGTGCTTACTATGCTTGCCACCCCGACGAGGAGAGATAAGTTTTCATTACAGACCATAAATATCATATATAATATATGTCAGACCAAAAGAAAATGGAGCGTCCCCGCAGCGGACGCATGTTAGCAGGCGTATGTGCTGCCATAGCCAACTATGTCAATATGGATGTCGCCGTAGTGCGTATCATCTACGTGCTGCTCACCATATTCACCGCCTTCTGCGGAGTTATCGTGTACTTCATCATGATGCTGCTGATTCCTGAGGAGAAGAACCAATTTAATATCCGCAAATGATTAGGGTAGGTATATTGGGTGCTGCGGGATACACCGGCGGTGAGCTCATTCGCCTGCTCGTGAATCACCCCGAGGCGGAGATTGTCTTTGCCAACAGTGAGAGCAATGCGGGTAACCTCGTGGCCGACGTTCACGAAGGGCTGCTGGGCGACACCGACCTGCGGTTTACCGATGCCATGCCCTTCGACGAGGTGGACGTGGTGTTCTTCTGCTTCGGTCACGGCAAGAGCGAGCAGTTCCTGAAAGAGCATACTATTCCTGCCCATGTGAAGATTATCGACTTGGCACAGGACTTCCGCATCGCGGCCCCGACGCACGACTACGTGTATGGATTGCCCGAGATACACAAGGAGCTGATCTGTCAGTGCCAGCACCTGGCCAACCCTGGATGCTTTGCCACCTGTATACAGCTGGGTCTGCTCCCCTTGGCCAAGGCAGGACTGCTCACCCACGATGTGGCGGTGAACGCCATCACCGGCTCTACGGGTGCAGGACAGAAGCCCGGTGCCACTACGCACTTCAGCTGGAGAAACAATAACCTGAGCATATACAAGGTGTTCACCCATCAGCACCTGCACGAGATACGCCAGTCACTCGCCGAACTGCAGGGTTCGCTAGACGTGGACGTAGACTTCATCCCCTACCGTGGCGACTTCACCCGTGGCATCTTCTGCACCGAGGTGGTCAAGTTTGACGGCGAGGAGGGCACACCCACCAATCCCACTGCCGAGCAGTTGGCCGAGATGTACCGCACCTTCTATGCCGACGCGGCCTTCACTCACTACATCGACAAAGCACTCGACCTGAAGCAGGTGGTAAACACCAACAAGGCGCTGGTACACGTGGATAAGTTTGGCAATAAGGCAGTCGTCACCTGCATCGTCGACAACCTCCTCAAGGGTGCCGTAGGACAGGCTGTGCAAAACATGAACCTGATGTTTGGCATTGACGAGAAGGCAGGACTAGGCCTAAAGGCTAATGCTTTTTAATAAAAAAACTCGTATGAATCTCTTTGACGTATATTCTCTCTATCCCGTAGAACCCGTGCGCGGCAAGGGTAGCTACGTATACGATGCCGATGGCACCGAATATCTTGACCTCTATGGCGGCCATGCCGTCATCTCCATCGGTCATGCACACCCACACTATGTGCAGATGATAAGCGAGCAAGTGGGTAAGCTCGGCTTCTACTCCAACTCTGTGGAGAACAGCCTGCAGCAGCAGCTGGCCGACCGTCTGGGAAGCCTCTCGGGCTATGATGACTACAGCCTCTTCCTGTGCAACTCGGGTGCCGAAGCCAATGAGAATGCCATCAAACTCGCCTCGTTCCATGCCGACAAGGCCAAGGTACTGGCCTTCGGTAAGGCATTTCACGGACGCACCTCGGGTGCAGTGGCTGCCACAGACAACCCCAAGATCAACGCCCCCTTCAACCGCACGCCCAACGTAGAGTTCGCACCCTTGGGCGACATCGCGGCTGTGGAGGAAAAGTTGCAGACGGGCGAGTTCTGCGCTGTCATCATCGAAGGCATACAGGGCGTGGCAGGCATACACTGCCCCTCGGCAGAGTTTCTGCGCCAGTTGCGCGAGGTGACCACCAAATATGGAGTGTCGCTCATCCTCGACGAGATACAGTCGGGCTATGGACGCACAGGACAGTTCTTTGCCCACCAGATTGCCGACATACGCCCCGACCTCATCACCATGGCCAAAGGCATGGGCAACGGCTTCCCCATAGGCGGCGTGCTCATCGCACCCCACTTCAAGCCCTGGCCTGGCATGCTCGGCACCACCTTTGGCGGTAATCACCTCGCCTGTGCTGCCGCTATCGCTGTGCTCGACGTGTTTGCCCAAGAGAACCTCGTGGAGAATGCTGCCGAGGTGGGCGCCTACCTCATCGAGGAGCTGAAGCAGATACCGCAGATTAAGGAGGTGCGCGGACGCGGCCTCATGATAGGCATCGAGATAGAAGGCTCGGCATCGGAGTTCCGCAAGCGCCTCCTCTTCGAGAAGCACATCTTCACCGGCGGTGCCGGCGTGTCTACCGTACGTCTGCTGCCTGCTCTCGGCATCACCAAGGCACAGGCCGACATGTTCCTCACCGCATTCAAGGAATTGATAGGATAAAACAAACAAATACATACACACTATGGACAATAACAGACTATACATCTTCGACACCACCCTGCGCGACGGCGAGCAAGTGCCCGGCTGTCAGCTCAACACGGTGGAGAAGATCCAAGTGGCCAAGCAGTTGGAGGCATTGGGCGTCGATGTCATCGAAGCGGGATTCCCCGTATCGAGCCCCGGCGACTTCAACTCAGTGATCGAAATCTCCAAGGCTGTGACATGGCCCACCATCTGCGCGCTCACTCGTGCCGTAGAGAAAGATATTGATGCAGCTGCCGAGGCCCTCAAGTATGCCAAGCGCAAGCGCATACACACAGGTATCGGTACCAGCCCCTCGCACATCCGCTATAAGTTCAACAGCACTCCCGAGGAGATCATCGAGCGTGCCGTGGCTGCCGTGAAGTATGCCAAGCGCTACGTCGAGGACGTGGAGTTCTATGCCGAGGATGCAGGCCGCACCGACAATGAGTACCTTGCTCGTGTCATCGAGGCTGTATGTAAAGCCGGTGCTACCGTATGCAACATCCCCGACACCACAGGTTTCCGCACTCCCTACGAGTATGGCGAGAAGATCAAGTACCTCTATGAGCATGTCGATGCCTTTGCTGCGGGACGTGCCATCCTCTCTACCCATTGCCACAACGACCTCGGCATGGCAACAGCCAACACCGTGGCCGGCGTGCTCAACGGTGCGCGTCAGGTGGAGGTGACTATCAACGGTATTGGCGAGCGTGCCGGTAACACCTCGCTTGAGGAGGTGGCGATGATCTTCAAGACACATCCCGACCTCGGCATCGAGACCAATATCAACACGCAGAAGATATACCCCACGAGCCGCATGGTGAGCTCACTGATGAACATGCCCGTGCAGCCCAACAAGGCGGTGGTAGGCCGCAATGCCTTTGCCCACTCGAGCGGTATCCATCAGGACGGTGTATTGAAGAACGTGGAGACCTACGAAATCATGAACCCCAAGGATGTGGGTATCGACGACAATGCCATCGTGCTCACCGCACGTAGCGGACGTGCCGCACTGAAGCACCGTCTCAGCGTGCTCGGTGTGGAGTTGGAGCAGGAAAAGCTCGACAAGGTGTATGAGGAGTTCCTCAAGCTGGCCGACAAGAAGAAGGAGATCAACGACGACGACGTACTGATGCTCGCCGGCGCCGACCGCAGCGACAACCACCACATCAAGCTCGACTACCTGCAGGTGACCAGCGGTGTGGGCGTGCGCTCAGTGGCAAGCCTCGGCTTGAACATTGCAGGCGAGTCGTTCGAGGCTGCCGCTACGGGCAATGGTCCTGTAGATGCTGCCATCACCGCCCTCAAGCAGATTATCAAGCGCAACATGACCCTCAAGGAGTTTACCATCCAAGCCATCAGCAAAGGCTCCGACGATGTGGGTAAGGTGCACATGCAAGTGGAATATAACAACCAGCTCTACTACGGCTTCGGTGCCAATACCGACATCATCGCAGCCAGCGTGGAGGCATATATTGACTGTATAAATAAGTTTAAGTAATGAAAACCCTCTTTGATAAAATTTGGGATGCTCACGTGGTGCAGAATGTACCCGACGGTCCCACACAACTTTATATCGACCGCCTTTATTGTCACGAGGTGACCACACCTCAGGCATTCGATACACTGAGAGATAAGAATATCCGCGTATTCCGCCCCGACCACGTGGTGGCTATGCCCGACCATAACACTCCGAGCGACCAGCAGGAGCGTATCGACGACCCCGTAGGACGCAAGCAGGTGGAGACACTCGCTGCCAACTGCGCAGAGTTTGGCATCCGTCACTTTGCCATGGGTACCAAGGACAACGGTATCATCCACGTGGTAGGTCCCGAGAAGGCACTCTCACTGCCCGGTATGACCATTGTATGTGGCGACTCGCACACCTCTACACACGGTGCCGTAGGTGCCATCGCTATGGGTATCGGCACCAGCGAGGTAGCCCAGGTGCTCGCCTCTCAGACTATCCTGCAGAGCAAGCCCAAGACCATGCGCATCAACATTGAAGGCGAATTGGCAGAGGGCGTTACCGCCAAGGACGTGGCTCTCTACATCATGGCACAGCTCACTACCTCGGGTGCTACAGGCTATGCCGTGGAGTATGCCGGCTCTACCGTGCGCAACATGTCTATGGAAGGCCGCTTGACTCTCTCGAACCTCTCTATCGAGATGGGTTCACGCGCCGGCCTCATCGCCCCCGACGAGACCACCTTCGCCTACCTCAAGGGACGCGAGTATGCCCCCAAGGGCGAGGCATGGGACAAGGCCGTAGAGGAGTGGAAACAACTCTACTCTGACCCTGACGCCGTGTTCGACAAGGAGGTGACCTATCGTGCCGAGGACATCGCTCCACGTATCACCTATGGCACCAACCCCGGTGCCGGCATCGCCATCGACGAGTGCATCCCCACCATGGAAGAAATCGCAGAAGAAGACCATGACCAGTTCCGCGCCATGCTCGACTACATGCAGTTTGAGCCCGGGCAGAAACTCGAGGGTACTCCCGTTGACTACTGCTTCCTCGGCGCTTGCACCAACGGTCGTATCGAGGACTTCCGCGCCTTTGCCTCTGTCGTGAAGGGCAAGAAGAAAGCCGATAACGTGGTGGCATGGCTCGTGCCCGGCTCATGGC
Source organism: Bacteroidaceae bacterium (assembly GCA_045126595.1). Lineage (GTDB taxonomy): Bacteria > Bacteroidota > Bacteroidia > Bacteroidales > Bacteroidaceae > UBA1189. The sequence continues at coordinate 26,085 of JBGVOS010000032.1, forward strand.
TCGTACGCCAGCAGATTATCGATGAGGGTATCGACAAGATACTTGAAGAAGCAGGCTTCGAGCTCCGCCTCCCCTCATGTTCATCGTGCCTCGCCATGAACCCCGACAAGGTGCCCGCAGGCAAACTCTCTATCTCAACCAGCAACCGCAACTTCGTTGGCCGCCAAGGTCCTGGTGCACGCACCATCCTCGCCTCACCCCTCGTAGTGGCTGCATCGGCTATCACTGGAGTAGTAACTGACCCTCGTAAATTGTAATCATTATGGCTAAACAGAAATTTGACATCATACAGTCAACCTGTATTCCTATCCAGATTGACAACTGCAATACCGACCTCATCATCCCTGCCCGCTACTTGGCCAGCACCACACGCGACCCCAAGTTCTTCGGCGATGCCTTCATGCACGACCTCCGCTTCGATGCCGAGGGTAAGCCCGTGGCAGACTTCGTAATGAATCGTACCGAGTATAGCGAAGCACCCAAGCAGGGTGTACACGAGATTATCATCGGTGGACAGAACTGGGGATCAGGCTCCAGCCGTGAACATGCAGCATGGGCCATTGCCGGCTATGGTGTGCGCGTAGTCATCAGCAGCTCGTTTGCCGATATCCACCGCAACAACCTGCTCAACTGCTTCGTGCTCCCCGTCATCGTGAGCCGCGAATTCCAGCAGGAACTGTTCGATACCGTAGCTGCCAATCCTCAAGCCGAGGTGAAAGTCGACGTACCCAACCAGACCGTCACCAACCTCGCTACAGGCCACAGCGAATTGTTCGACATCAACGGTTACAAAAAGTACTGCTTGATGAACGCCCTCGACGACATCGACTTCCTGCTCGAGAACACCGCAATGATTGAGGAGTTCGAAAGTAAATAACAATGCTTAAAGAGAACAACAACATCTTTTATCCACGGATTCCATGCATGGAATCCGTGTTTTTCTATCATAGATTGCTATCTTTTCATACTACTGCATTTAAGACTATAAAGCATCATCTTCGTTATTGGAATTAAACCCATTATTGAAAAATGAACAGAAGTAACATGACCACACAAGATAACAGCCACCCAACAGGAAGCACTACCAGCATATTCCAACGCCCATTATGGGTCATGCTCTTAGCCCTTACCGCTGCCATAGCTTGGGGATGGGCCTATCCGCTCATCAAACTCGGCTTTGCCGAATTCGGAATTACGCAATCAATGACAGGGAGCAAGATGTTATTTGCTGGCATACGTTTCGCACTATCAGGTCTCATCGTACTCACCATCGCTGCCATCACAAGGCGAAAATTCCAAGTATCAAAGCCTACAAACTGGGGATACATTCTGGCATTTGCGCTGCTCAACACCACATTGCACTATACATTTTTCTATATCGGCATGTCGTATAGTGAAGGAGCACGTGCAGCTATCTTCAACTCACTAGGGACTTTCATGTTGGTATTGCTAGCGTGTCTATTCTTCAAAAGTGATCGACTCACTACCCCTAAGATACTAGGCTGCATTATCGGCATCACTGGTATCCTCATCCTTAATGTAGGAAAAGGAGAGAGTGGACAATTCTCCTTCATGGGCGACGGCATGATCATGCTCAATGCTTTATGCTCAGCTTTTGCAGGTCTGATGACGCGCGGTCTCTCGCGCCGTGTCGATATATTTGTAGGCACTGGCTACAGCCTATTTTTCGGTGGGATATTACTCATCATCCCCAGTCTACTTATACAAGGTACTCTACCCCACATCACCGCTAATGGCCTCATCATTTTAGGATTACTCATCGGCATCTCAACACTCGGATTTACGCTCTACAACAAACTTATCAGTTGCAATCCCGTAGGCAAGGTGGCAATATTCAACTCGCTCATCCCTATAGTAGGCGCTATTACCTCATGTCTATGCTTGAGCGAACCATTCTATACAAAATATCTTGTAGCCGCCCTATTGGCGACGTGCGGCATTTACATCATCAATAAGGGGAAGTAACAAGTAAAAACAAGCGCCATATACCATCTAAATACAGCGAAGATGATCTTACATAAGAGCATCTTCGCTATACTTAGAATTCAAGCTCATCACCCTTTATATATAAGGAATATGCAAGGTATCTTGTCGATGGGTGGCCGCTGGCTCTTCCACTGGGAAATAGTATGGGTAACGGCATACTCCCCATCGCAAGTGAGGTTAGCTGCAATGCATAGACGAGTTTGCGGACGGCATGAGCGGAGAATGTCATCAAACATCTTCAGATTACGGTAGGGAGTCTCAATAAAGAGTTGGGTCTGATGTTCGGTATAGGCACGCGACTCGAGATGCTTGAGCGTCTTGGCTCGTTCTCCTGCATCGATAGGCAGATAGCCATGAAACGCGAAACTTTGTCCATTGAAGCCCGAAGCCATCACACTGAGAATAATGCTAGAGGGACCTACGAGAGGCACCACCTTCAAATTCTTGCGCTGAGCTATGGCCACCACATCGGCACCAGGGTCGGCCACAGCAGGGCATCCTGCTTCAGAGATAACCCCCATAGCCATGCCTGCTTGTAAGGGCTTAAGATATGAGGCTATAGCTTCAGGCGAAGTATGTTTGTTGAGCTCATAAAAGACAAGATCATCGATATTGATATCGCGGTCCACCTTCTTCAAGAAACGGCGTGCCGAGCGCACATCTTCTACGATAAAGTGTCGTATGGATACTACGACATCTCTATTGTATGCGGGTAGCACCTTATCTATCGGCGTATCGCCCAAGGTGCAGGGAATAAGGTACAAGGCAGGAGTTATTGCAGATTCCATATATTGGGGTATTATAATGTTTTATGATGGGTAATGCATGAGGGCAGTTCCTCAGGATAGTGCGTCACCATGACAAGAGTCTTCTCGGGACGGGTACACCAAGTATCGATAATCGCGCGTACCATCTCACGGCGTTCAGCATCAAGGCCATGCAACGGTTCATCGAGAATCAATAGTTCAGGATCTTTCACGAAAGCGCGAGCCAACAAGACCAAACGCTGCTCACCCGATGAAAGTTTCAAGAAGGTACGTTCAGCCAGTTCCTCAATACCGAACACACGCATCCACTCTTTACAGATGCCTATATGCTCGGGGCGCGGACGTACATACAGTCCAATGCTGTCGTGAAGCCCCGAGGCCACAATCTCTATAGAAGGCCAGTCCTTTAAGTACGCTCGATGCATCTCGGGAGACACATAACCTATGCGCCGCTTGATATCCCAGATACTCTCACCCGTCCCTCTACGGCGGCCGAAAAGACTGATATCGCAAGCATATGACTGCGGATTATCGGCACACACAAGTCCCAGCAGAGCAGACTTACCACTACCATTGCGGCCATGCAAAGCCCAACGTTCGCCACGCTGCACCTCCCAATTCAATTTTTCAAAGATGGTATGCTCACCATAGCAGAGAGTAACATTATGAAAAGATATTATGGGTGAATCCAAGATCCCATCAGTTTCCTTCAAGGGCGAATTTATAGGCATTACAACCTCCGAAAGACTTCTCCTCGGAGACGAGCTAGGAAGAAGCACCACTCTTGTCACAAAATCCGGTATATCCTCCTCACGCGAGACTACAAGTATCAGTTGCAAACCACGTTCTGCAATAAGCCGCTGTAAGAGGTTGTGCAGTTGGATACGTGTCTGCGCATCGAGCCCTATAAACGGATTGTCCATAATAAGTACACGAGGATTGGTCATCAACGCCTTCACAATCTGCAATCGGCGCAACTCCCCACTGGATAACATCACCAGCTGCTTGTCCAACAGCACATCAATGGCAAAATCGCAATACAACGACGACACATATTCGTTCTCTTCTTCCTCGGGCAGCACATCGCGTACAGTAGGCGACAACTCAACATCCTGCGAATGCCAACGTTGTTGATAATAATAACTACCATCAGCATCACCATAGCTATCACGGAAAGCCATATAATGAATATTTTCGCACGTCATGCGGTGGCTATATTCCCCAAAGTCATACTTCACCTCATTCATCAACAACGGATAGCGCCCGATAATCGTATTCACTAATTTTGTCTTTCCGCTACCATTGGGTCCCAGTATCGCCAACTGTTCTCCCTCGTAGAGCACAAAATTCACAGGCTCGGCCATACGATATGAAGGATGGCGAGCTACTCCATCAACGATTTCAATAACCTTACTTGCCATAATATTCCTATTGAATATGCAAAGATAATAAAAGCGAGTGAATAAGCAGTATGAGCCTCTGCTTTTTATAGATTTCTATAGGTAAAAGGCAGCGACTCATCTTACGAAAGAAGAATTTAAGAGCGCACTTGATTACAAGTTAATTGTTTTTATTATATTTGTATCGAGAAGAAAGAATACAAACTTAAAACTCACTATAAACCATGAAAAAGTTTTTTTTAACAGCAGTTGCTGTGGTGTTCTTTACACTATGCGCACAAGCCAACAAACCCAATTATGGATATCTGTTCTCCTACGTCAATGGGCGAGGTATCGCCTTTGCCTATAGTTCAGATAGCATTCATTGGACCTCTATCGGCAATGGTCGCACCTTTGTAGACAGTGACTTCGGCACATGGGGGGCCGAGAAGAAGATGGTTACACCACATTTGATACGCGATAGGCAAGGGATATGGCACTGCGTATGGTCACCTAAAGCCGACAACCCACAGTTTGCCTACTGCGAAAGCCCCGACCTCATCAATTGGAAACCACAAGACTATCCTTATGTAGAAGGCGGCAGCTGTGTTCGCCCAATGCTTGCTCAAGCAAAGGACGGTCAGACATGGTTGGTCATCTACACCACTATCGACAGCACATTCTATGCATACAGCTCTGTAGATTGCCGAAAATGGGAGAAAGTAAATAATATTACAATAAGTACTTCATACCCTACCGACAACAAATGCACCAATAAGCCATTCAACTATACTATCAATCTCAATGGTAGACAAGTGAGCGGACAAATACATCGTGTGGAATGGGAACAAATAGACAAACTAATCAAACGTGATGACTATTTAGTAAACCGACAAAGGAAGTTCGACGAGCACATGGGACAAGACCCCATACGTTTTGCTGGCCTCAAGCCGATAAACGCACATCTCACCATCAATGGAAAGGAACGTAAAGAGATTAGCGATGAACTTATAGGAATCTTCTTTGAAGACATCAGCTATGGTGCTGATGGTGGGCTTTATGGTGAATTGATACAGAACCGAGACTTTGAATACTCGGCAGCTGATCGTGGGGGATGGCACAACCTCACCGCATGGGAATTGAAAGGTGAAGGCAGCGACCTCGCCATAGGCACAGAACGTCCCATACATGCCAACAACTGTCACTATGCGACACTGACTACCAGTTCAATTGGTGCAACGGTTGAAAATAGCGGATACGACGGCATAGCCCTCAAAGCTGGCGAGCTATATGATCTGAGCATGATGCTACGTAAGGCAACAGACAAGAGTTATAAGCTGACGGTTAGCCTCGTTAGTGAAAAGGATGAGACACTGGCCCAAAAAGATGTCACGATAAACAATACAGATTGGAAGACAACAAAAATAACCTTTAAGGCAACAAAAGATACCGAAAGAGCACGCCTCGCCATTACTCCACAAACTATAGGTGCTATAGACATGGATATGATATCACTCTTTCCACGCAAGACCTTCAAAAATCGAAAAAATGGGCTACGCGCCGACCTCGCCCAAGTGATTGCCGACCTTAAACCCAAGTTTGTAAGATTTCCTGGCGGTTGCGCTGCACATGGTAATGGACTCGACAACATGTATCTATGGAAACGCACTATCGGTAAACTTGAAGAGCGCCAACACATGCCCAACATATGGCATTATCACCAAACCCTCGGACTCGGTTACTATGAATACTTCCTTTTCTGTGAAGACATCGGTGCAGAACCACTTCCTGTAATACCCGCAGCCGTTCCTTGCCAAAACTCATGGCATGGTGGACATGGGCAACAAGGCGGTGTACCGTTGGAAGAGATGGATGCTTTCATACAAGATATCCTCGACCTCATAGAATGGGCTAACGGAGACGCAAAGACCACTAAATGGGGACGTGTGCGTGCTGAAGCCGGGCACCCCAAACCTTTCAACCTTAAATATATAGGCATAGGTAACGAAGACCTCATCTCAGAAACCTTTACTGAACGATTCAATATGATATTCGATGCCGTACGTGAGAAACATCCCGAGATAATCATTTGCGGCACTGTTGGTCCCTTCTACGAAGGCTCTGATTATGAATGGGGGTGGAAGCTTGCAAAAGAGAAGGAGATTCCTATGGTAGACGAACACTACTATGTAAGTCCCGGATGGTATATCCACAACCAGGATTATTATGATCACTACGACCGCAATGCCTCTCAAGTATATCTTGGCGAATATGCTTGCCACCTCCACGGCCGCCACAACAATATCGAAACCGCTCTATGCGAAGCATTGCATCTTGTCAACGTTGAGCGCAACGCAGATATTGTGCGTATGACCTCATATGCCCCCCTACTCGCTCGTCATGGATACACGAGTTGGAATCCCGATTTAATTTATTTCAATTCATCACGTATTGATCTCACTCCTGGGTACTATACCCAAAAGATTTTCGGGAACAATAGCGGAGACCAATATATCACAGGAAATCTGAGTGTAGATAACCACCGTGATGACATTTGCAAACGTATAGCTACCTCTACCGTATACGATAGCCAAACAGGCGACCTCATCATCAAACTCGTCAACCTACTTCCTGTAGCTGTAAATACGACTATAGATATCACAGATTATAATGTCTCTAACAACACAGCAGCTTGTATTGTACTTACAGGAACACCTAATGATCAGAAAGCAGTACCTACAGAAAGCGTTATTGAGGTAGCACAACAATTCATCCATGAGATGCCGGCTTATTCGTTTACAACGATACGTATCAAGACACAATAATCTCAACGTATACATAATAAAAAAGTAAGAGGGCGCATAATTATGCGCCCTCTTGCCATATTGAATATTCTTCAATTACTCTACGGGATCACTAAAGTCAATCACAGTACGACGATTGGCCATGCTACGCTCATAGTCCTCGCGCGAACCTACCACAATCTTCTCGAACTCGCGCTGACCAGTACCGGCGGGGATGAGGTGACCGCAGATAACGTTCTCCTTCATACCCTCGAGACGGTCGCTCTTGCCGTTGATAGCAGCATCGTTGAGCACCTTGGTGGTCTCCTGGAACGATGCAGCAGACATGAAGCTTGAGGTCTGCAATGCAGCGCGGGTGATACCCTGCAAAATCTGTGTAGAGGTAGCGGGCACAGCATCGCGCACTTGCACGAGCTTGAGGTCGCGGCGTTTGAGGGCGCTGTTCTCGTCGCGGAGCTTGCGAGCGGTCACAATCTGACCAGCAACGAGGTTCTCTGAGTCACCGGCATCAACGACAACCTTCTTACCCCAGATACGGTCGTTGTGTTCCATGAAGTCGAGCTTGTCCACAATCTGAGCCTCGAGGAAGCGAGTATCACCAGCCTCTTCAATCTGTACCTTACGCATCATCTGACGAACGATAATCTCAAAGTGCTTGTCGTTAATCTTTACACCCTGCAAGCGGTATACGTCCTGTACTTCGTTAACAATATACTCTTGTACTGCGGTGGGACCCTTAATGGCAAGGATATCCTGCGGAGTGATAGCACCATCAGAAAGCGGTGTACCAGCACGTACGTAGTCGTTCTCCTGTACAAGGATCTGCTTAGAGAGTGAGATGAGATACTTCTTCACATCACCAGTCTTAGAGGTTACGATTACTTCACGGTTACCGCGCTTCACCTTACCCATGGTAATCTCACCATCGATTTCAGATACCACAGCGGGGTTCGACGGGTTACGTGCCTCGAAGAGCTCAGTAACACGGGGAAGACCACCTGTGATATCACCAGCCTTACCCTGAGCACGAGGAATCTTCACGAGAACGTCACCAGCCTTGAGCAACTGATTGTCCTCAATCACTACGTGACCACCCACGGGGAGGTTGTAGGTACGGATTACCATACCGTCCTCATTCAGAATATGGGCAGAAGGTATCTTAGTCTTATCCTTAGATTCGATGATAATTACCTCGCGGAGACCGGTAGACTCGTCGGCATCAACACGATAAGTAACACCTTCGATTACTGACTCGAACTGTACACGACCTGCAGCCTCGGTGATGATAACGGCGTTGAAGGGGTCCCACTTAGCAATCATTGTACCCTTCTCTACGATGGTCTTGTCGGCCACGAAGAGAGTAGAGCCATAAGGCAATGATTGGGTAGAGAGTACAATGTCGGTATTCTGGTCTACGAAGCGAACCTCACCCAGACGACCTACAACAATCTTCACAGCTTCGCCAGTCTCGTCAACAGCATCCACGGTACGAAGCTCGTCGAACTCTACGCGGCAATTGTTCTTGGCCACGATAGTAGCGTTGGCTGCGATGTTAGAAGCGGTACCACCGGCGTGGAAGGTACGGAGCGTAAGCTGTGTACCTGGCTCACCGATTGACTGAGCTGCGATAACGCCGACAGCCTCACCCTTCTCAACCATACGGCTGGTAGCCAAGTTACGGCCATAACACTTGGCGCAGACACCCTTCTTAGATTCACAAGTGAGCACTGAACGGATTTCAACACTCTCGATAGGAGAGTCTTCAATCTTCTTGGCAATATCTTCTGTGATTTCCTCACCACCGGCAACAAGGAGTTCGCCAGTTGTAGGATGGATAATATCGTGAACAGACACACGACCGAGGATACGCTCTGAGAGCGATGCGATAACCTCATCATTGTTCTTCAATGCGGTGCAAACGAGACCACGGAGTGTACCACAGTCCTCCTCATTGATAATCACGTCGTGCGATACGTCTACGAGACGACGAGTCAAGTAACCGGCGTCGGCAGTCTTCAAAGCGGTATC
>JBGVOS010000033.1:0-28767 GCA_045126595.1 Bacteroidaceae bacterium
CACCAAGGGATATGCAGATAGCTATATGTATAGCTGTACATATCAAAGATGTGGTGCCATTGCCTATTACCTTCGCTGCTTGGAAATTTTGCGAGAATTTCACTTATGAAGATAATTTCAATAACACCTTTTACTAAAAAAGTACCATTCCTTGCAGACTGCTCTACAGTCCTACGGAAAGGCATCGGCAAAGATAGTAAAAGGTGTTGAAAGTTGTTACAAATTTCCCATAAATCTTTACGGATTCACGAGAAACTATGTCGAGAAGCATATAAATTGCATAGAATAAGAGGTGCGACAAAATTTGGACAGGGACTATAAAAACATTCCTCCCAAACTTTTCATTGTTCGCTTTCCATCTTTAGCAACTCTCAGCATTAATGGAAATTCACCGTTTGCTAGTGTTTTGCTCTTGTAGCACACCACAGAAATTGACGCATTCATCGTTTTTTGGTTTACTTCACGGTTTACTTTTCGAGTAAACCAGCACGTCAACCGAGCATTTCTGATGGCATGCACAAAAAAAGGAAAAAGCATCGACAATCATCAGATTATCAATGCTTCTCCTCAGTCGGGGTGACTGGATTCGAACCAGCGACCACACGCCCCCCAGACGCGTACTCTAACCGGGCTGAGCTACACCCCGCTGCTCAATTGCGGTGCAAAGGTACTGCTTTTTTTTAACCGTACAAACTTTTCTATGCTTTTTTTCGCATTTTAGTGTAAAAAACCTTACTTTTGTGGAAAATATCACTCGGCAGATGAAAATAACCCTCCAGATACCCGAAACATTGGCGGCCGACGTGGCGCTGCCTGCATCGAAGAGCGTGAGCAACCGCGCACTCATGCTGCAGGCACTGTGTGCCGAGCCGCGATACACCATCGGGAACCTTGCCGCGTGTGACGACACCGACCACATGCAGCAGGGCATCGAGGCCAAGCGCGCAGGAGCACCCGTCATCGACATCGGTGCCACGGGTACCGCCATGCGGTTCCTCACCGCCTGGCTCGCCATCACCGAAGGCGAGACCGTCATCACCGGCAGCGAGCGCATGCAGCAGCGACCCATAGGGACGCTCGTCGACGCGCTGCGTACCCTCGGGGCCGACATCACCTATATGAATAAGGAGGGCTACCCGCCACTGCGCATCCGCGGACGCGAGCTCGAAGGCGGAGAACTCGAGGTGGATGCCTCCATCAGTTCGCAGTACATCTCGGCTCTGCTCATGATAGCCCCGCGCCTCACACGTGGACTGACGCTGCACCTCAAGGGTACCGTCGCCTCGCGCACCTACATCGAACTGACGCTCGACCTTATGCGCCGTTTTGGTGCCAAGGTGGAATGGGAGGACGAGTCTACCGTTCGTGTTCATCCCGGACGCTACGAAGACACGCCCCTCACCGTCGAGGCCGACTGGAGTGCCGCTTCCTACTGGTACGAGCTTGCCGCTGTGGCTGCCCACACAGGGCACGAGGTGGATATCCTGTTGCGCGGACTCACCAAGGACTCCCGCCAGGGCGACCGCGTGGTGGCGGAGATGTTCGAAGCGCTCGGAGTGAAGACCACCTACACCGAGGAAGGAGCGAGGCTGACAAATTCAGAATTCAGAATTCAGAATTCAGAATTAGAAAAGGACTTCACCCATTGCCCCGACATAGCCCAGACGCTGGCCGTCACCTGCTGCCTGCTGGGGATTCCCTATATATATAAAGGAATACGCAGCCTGCGCATCAAGGAGACCGACCGCGTGGCGGCACTCATCTGCGAGTTGCGTAAGCTGGGATTCGTTCTCCACGCCGAAGGGGATGACCGTCTCGTATGGGACGGGACACAATGTCCCCCGGACGTGTCTCCCACCATCAGCACCTACGATGACCACCGCATGGCCATGGCCTTTGCTCCGGCAGCGCTATGCTACGAGAACCTCACCATAGCGCATCCCGAGGTGGTGACCAAGTCATACCCCACGTTCTGGAAAGACCTTGAACCCATAATTCACAACTCATAATCCATAATTCAGAATCCTTATCATGACCATAGCCATATATAGCGCCATCTTCCTGGCAGCCCTCATAGCCCTGTCGCTCGCAGGACGTAGCATCAGAAAGAAGAGTGGGGACGATGCCATCCCCTCTGCAGCCAATGTGCAGAAGGAGGCTCCCGTCATCGTCGCATCGCCCGAACCCGAAGCCGAGCCCGACGACGACGAGTGTTGCGGCGAACACGAGGTATGCGAGAAGGGCAAGATAAAGCGTGCCCTGCGCACCGACATCGAGTACTTCGACGACGAGGAGCTGGACCGCTACAGCGGCACGGCGCCCGACGAGTACGACGACGACGCCGTGGAGGAGTTCCGCGAAGTGCTCTACACTATGTATCCCACCGAAGTGGAGGACTGGCTCAAGAGTCTCGAACTACGCGGTGTGGCCTTGCCCGAAGCCCTGAGGGATGAGGTGTTCATGCTCATCAGATAAGATTTTTACATCCGTAACAAAAAAAGTGTTCGACAAGTTTGCAAGTTTCGCAAATTTGTTTTTAACTTTGTGTTACTCCTCATCGCAGCCTTGCCGAAAAGGCTGGCGATAAGAGGGCCTAACGTTATGGATAAGAAGAAGATAGACCTTACCAGTCTGCTTAAGCAGCATTTCGGGTTCGACACATTTAAGGGAGATCAAGAGGCAATTATCCGCAATGTGCTCGATGGTAATGATACATTTGTACTGATGCCTACCGGAGGTGGCAAGTCGATGTGTTACCAGTTGCCCTCGCTCATCATGGAGGGTACGGCCATCGTCATCTCTCCCCTCATCGCCCTGATGAAGAACCAGGTCGATGCTATCCGTAACTACAGCGAGGAGGACGGCGTAGCCCACTTCCTCAACTCGTCGCTCAACAAGGCGGCCATCGAGCAGGTGAAGGCCGATGTCACCGCGGGCAAGACCAAGCTCCTCTACGTGGCACCCGAGTCGCTTACCAAGGAGGAGAACGTCGAGTTCCTGCGTACGGTGAAGATATCGTTCTATGCCATTGACGAGGCCCACTGTATCTCGGAGTGGGGACACGACTTCCGCCCCGAGTACCGCAAGATACGCCCCATCATCAACGAGATATGCAAGGCACCCATCATCGCCCTCACGGCTACGGCTACCCACAAGGTGCGCGACGATATCAAGAAGAGCCTCGGCATCTTGGATGCCCGGGAGTTCTGCTCATCGTTCAACCGCCCCAACCTCTACTACGAGGTGCGGCCCAAGACGAAGAACGTCGATTCGGACATCGTGCGCTTCATCAAGACCCAGGAGGGCAAGTCGGGTATCATCTACTGCCTCAGCCGAAAGAAGGTGGAGGAGCTGGCCGAAGTGTTGCGTGCCAACGAGATACGCGCGGCAGCCTACCACGCAGGAATGGACTCGGCCGTGCGCTCACAGACGCAGGACGACTTCATCATGGAGCGCGTCGACGTGATCGTGGCCACCATCGCCTTCGGTATGGGTATCGACAAGCCCGACGTGCGCTACGTCATCCATTATGACATACCCAAGAGCCTCGAAGGATACTATCAGGAGACAGGACGCGGAGGACGCGACGGAGGAGAAGGCCGCTGCATCGCGTTCTACAGCCAGAAGGACCTCCAGAAACTGGAGAAGTTCCTCGAAGGAAAACCCATTGCCGAGCAGGACATAGGCAAGCAGCTGCTGCAGGAGACAACCAACTACTGTGAGACGTCGATATGCCGACGCAAGATGCTGCTCCATTATTTCGGCGAGACATACGAGAAAGATAATTGTGGAAATTGTGATAATTGTTTAAATCCCAAGAAGAAAGTGGAAGCTCAAGAACTATTGTGTACCCTCCTCGAAACGGTAGTAGCCGTTAAGGAGAATTTTAAGTCAGAACATCTTATAAACATTATACTCGGCAAGGAGACCTCTGAGGTCATTGCCCACCAGCACGACGAACTGGAAACCTTCGGCACCGGCACTGCCGACGAAGAGAAGACCTGGAATGCCGTATTGCAGCAGGCGCTCCTCTCAGGCTATCTCTTGAAGGAGGTAGAGAACTATGGCATCATCAAGATAACCGCCGCCGGAAAGAAGTTCATCAAGAGTCCCAAATCGTTCAAGATCGTCGAGGACCGCGACTTTGAGGAGGAGGAGAATGAAGATATGCCCATGCGCGCCGGAGGCACCGTGGTGGTAGACCCCGCGCTGTTCTCAATGCTCAAGGACCTTCGTAAGAAGGTGGCCAAGAAGCATGATCTTCCGCCCTATGTCATCTTCCAGGATCCCTCGCTCGAGGCTATGGCGACGACCTATCCCATCACCCTTGAGGAGCTGAGGAACATCCCCGGTGTGGGTGAGGGTAAGGCCAAGCGCTACGGACAGGAGTTCGTGGACCTCATACGCCGCCACGTCGAGGAGAACGAGATTGAACGCCCCGAGGACATGCGCGTACGCACCGTGGCCAACAAGTCCAAGATGAAGGTGAGCATCATCCAGAGCATCGACCGCAAGGTGGCGCTCGACGATATTGCCGTGGCCAAGGGCATCGAGTTTGACGAACTGCTCGACGAGGTGGAGAGCATCGTATATTCGGGCACGAAGCTCAACATCGACTACTTCCTGGAGGAGGTGCTCGACGATGACAAGGTGGAGGACATCTACGAATACTTCAAGGAGTCCGAGACCGACGACATCGAGGAGGCCATCGACGAGTTAGGCGATGAGTATACCGAGGAGGAAATTCGTCTTGTGCGTCTCAAGTTCATCAGCGAAATGGGTAACTAATGATGGGCAGGCGCAACTACAGAAATAATAACCGAAATATTGCGAAACGCTGGGCGATGGCTGTGGCCATTGCCGCAGTTGTGTGTATAGGCCTGTGGCTGGCACTGGACCGTACGGGCCACAAGGGCAGCGCCCCCGAGGAGGTGTCCGCTGAGGTCGTACCTGTGGACACCGTCTACCGCTACGGACTGCCCATCGAATACTTTGCCGTACGCTACGACACGGTGACACCCCGGCAGACATTGGCCGACCTGCTGATGGAGCATGGGCTCACCGCACAGAAGGTCTATGCCCTCACGTCGCACTGCCCCGACTCGGTGTTCGACGTGCGCAAGGTGCGTGCCGGACAGCCCTGCCTCTTGCTCGCCGATATGGACAGTGCGGCTACGCCCCGCTACTTCGTCTACGAGATGAATGCCAAGGAGTATGCCGTCTTTGACCTCACCACTGACCGGGTGACACGCGGCACGCTGCCCTCAGAGTGGCGCGAGCGTACGTGCGGAGGCGTGGTGGAGTCGTCGCTATGGAATGCCATGATTACCAGCAATGCCTCGCCGCAGGTGGCGGTCATGCTGTCTCACATCTTCGGATGGACGATTGACTTCTTCGGCATACAGAAGGGCGATGAGTTCCGTGTCATCTACGAGCAGGAGTTTGTCGAGGACAAGCCCATCAACAATTTCCTGGTGCGTGCGGCCTCGTTCCGTGCGTCGGACAGTCTCTACTATGCCATCCCCTTCGTGCAGGAGGGCGAGGAGCTCTATTATAACGAGAAGGGCAACAGCCTTGAAGGGGCGTTTCTGAAGGCTCCGCTCGATTATTACCGCATCTCGTCGCGCTTTACCAACAGCCGCTACCATCCCGTGCTGAAGCGTTACCGTGCCCACCACGGTGTGGACTACGCGGCGCCTACGGGCACACCGGTCTATGCCATCGGCAGCGGTAAGGTGATTGCCAAGGGCTTTCAGGCCAACGGCGGGGGCAACTATGTGAAGATACGCCACAACAGCACCTACACCACCACCTACATGCACCTCTCGCGTTTTGCCAAAGGGCTGAACGTGGGCGACATGGTGGCACAGAAGGAGGTCATCGGCTACGTGGGCTCTACGGGATTGTCTACGGGCCCTCACCTGGACTTCCGTGTGTATGAGAACGGCAAGCCCATCAATCCGCTCACCATCAAGTCGCAGCCCAAGAAACCCGTCAGCGAGGAAAACCGCGAGGCATTCCGTGTCGTACGCGACTCGCTCATGCAGAGGTTGCAGGGGATTGAAGCCGTTGTATCTGCTGAGCCTGCGATGTTGCAGGAATAGATATTTGTTATCGTCGAAGTACTGTGTCATTCTGAGCGTAGCGAAGAATCTCGCAATGTGTTCGGGCAGAGTCCCTGCGCGAGATTCTTCACTACGTTAGGATGACACTTTATTATTCTATTCTGAACTCATATTCCACCATTCCCTTGTCATGGGTGTTGATGACGAAGCGCAGTGTGCTGCCCAGCGGCAGCAGTTGGGCGAGCGGGTGGAGTGGGATGGAGGCGTACACCTTCTGGCGGTAGGCCTCCTCGTCGCCCAGGTCTTCGTGGTAGAAGGTTATCTCCTGTCCCCACATGAGGAGGGGCGTAGTGTCCACAAAGCCTATGCGGTGGCGGCTCATGTCGAGTCCCTTGATGTCGATGATGATGTTGAGGTATCCGCCCGAGAGCCAGCAACTCTGCAGGTATACGGGAGCCTGGTGCAGTGTTTCGTCGTGGCGCAGCGGGGTGGGTCTGATGGACAGGACGTTGCCTACGGAGTAGAGGTCGGCCACGGTGTCGCCCTCAGCTGTGGCGGTGAGCTCGTATACGCCGATGGCGCGGTATAGAGTGTCGCGCCGGTAGGTGGGTGTCTGGTGGTCGAAACGTTCGAGCAGTTCGTCGGTGAGGTGCAGGGGATAGCGGCTGCCGCGGTCGGTGTGCAGCTCGTCGAGATGCCCTTTGGCGTCGGTGGTGAGGCATACAAAGTCGGTGACCACCGACGGGTAGCGGTAGTCATCGTTCCCCTTCTCGCAGCTGCAGAACAGGGCGAGAAGGGGGAGTATGCGCAGTATGATGTTTTTCATCAGCCTTTTGCCTCCAACTGGTTCAGCGCGGGGTTGGCATACATCTCCAGTATCTTCGTGCGCAGGAAGGCCTCGTCCTTGCCCGGCATGTCAATCTTCTGCAGCTGTCCGGCGAGATAGGCCTCGAAGGTGGCACGCTCTTCGCTGGTGTAGCGGTCGGCATGGGCGTTGCCGCCTTGCAGCAGGTCGATGGCCACGAAGTTGCCCGGGTAGAGGCGGTAGTTCGTGTATATGCGGCGGTCTATCTCCTTGGCGATGGTGGCGTAGAAGTCGTTCTTGGGCATGTCGGCAGGGAGGGCGGCGATGAAGTCGTTCATGCACGCGGCGCTTTGGTAGTGTACGCGCCCCTTGTATCCGAAGATGCCCGTTTTCATGTTCACGAGGTCGTCCTGCTGTGATTTCTTGTGCTCGGGGTTGTCGCGTTTCATCTGGAACTCCATGGCCTTGAGCCAGTCGCAGGGGTCATACTCGTAGGAGATGGCCAGCGGAGCGAGGTTGAGGCCCATGAGACGCTCGGCGGGAGTACCCTCGCCGCCCATGGCGAACATCTTCAGCAGGCTCTCCTGGGTGTGGTCGGTAGAGTCCTTGGAGCGTCCCTCGCGCTGGGCTATCCATACGGGGGTCTTCTTCTCGGCGATGACGTAGTGCATATACGATGACAGGCGCATGCTCGATTGCAGCAGCTCGCGCACACCGCCCTTGCGGGTGACGATGAAGCTGCGGTTGAGCCGTACGAGGGTCTTTATCCAAGGATAGATGAGCAGGTTGTCGCCGATGGCTATCTCCACGGTGTTGAGGCCCTTGTCGGCATAGAGCACCATGTCGAGCAGGCCCGAGTCGAGGACGATGTCGCGGTGGTTTGATATATAGGTGTAGTTTTCGTTGTCGCTACTGAGGACCAGGCTGTCGAGGTTGCTAGTGAGGCCGGTGGTGCACTTCTTGACCACGCCTTCGAGCAGGGGTTTGATGAAGGTGGCCTGGAACTCCAGACAGCTCTTGCAGCCGTGCATCATGGGGGCGAGCATGTCCGCCGGTATCTGTGGCATGACGGCAGCCACTACGGCGCGGAACATGGGGTCGGCCAACAGGCTGTCATAGGCTGCGGGCAACTCTTCGGGCTCGAACGGACGCATGTCCTTGAATTCTTCGGGAATCATAATGATGAGTTTTAATTGGTTTAGCGTTTACAAAAATAGTGCAAGCCGAGCGGAAACGCAAATTTATTTGCGGTTTTCCTGACGGGTTTACCCGATTTCTCCGGCGGGTTCACCCGATTTTCCTGACGGGTATACCCATTTTTCTTCGCGGGTATACCCGATTTGATGTGTCATTCTGAACGAAGTGAAGAATCTCGCACAGGGACTTTTCTATGATGCGCTGCGAGAACCTTCACATGTGTTCAGGACGACAGCGATGATGCAAAATGTCGCAAATAATTTGCGTTTCCGCTCGGCTTGTTGTAACTTTAGTGCTTGCTGTGCAAGTACAGAAAATAGGCTGCGCCTCGGGAAAACCGCAAATAAATTTGCGTTTCCGCTCGGCTTGCACTAATTTTGTCCCCATGATACACTTGAAAACCATCCTCCGCGTGATTGGTTCGCTGCTATTGCTGCTTGCGGGCGTCTTTGTCCTCTTCGGCATGGCGTCACCGTTCCTGGCGGGCAACGACCTGTTCGGCTTTCTCGTGTCGGCATTGACGACGGCACTTGCCGGGCTGTGGTGTCTCATCATCGCCAAGGGCGGTCAAGGGGAGTTCTCGCGCAGGGACAGCTACATCACCATCACGGTGTGCTGGATAGCCTTTGCGTTTTTCGGCAGCCTGCCCTACTGGCTGGGCGGCCATATCCCGAGCTTTACCGATGCCTTCTTCGAGTCGATGTCGGGCTTCACCACCACGGGGGCGTCCATCCTCGACAATATCGAGAGCCAGCCTCATGCACTGCTGCTGTGGCGCAGTCTCACGCAGTGGCTCGGCGGTCTGGGAATCGTGTTCTTCACGGTGGCCATCCTGCCCATGTTCGGCATCGACAAGGTGCAGCTCTTCGCCGCCGAGTCGACGGGGGTGAGCAAGCGCAAGGTACACTCGCGTGTGGCTGTGGGCTCGCGCTGGATATTCAGCATATACATGCTGCTCACGGTGGCCTGTACCGTATCGCTCAGGATATGTGGTATGGGGTGGTTCGATGCGCTCAACCACGGGCTGACGACGATTGCCACGAGTGGCTTCTCGACGCGCCAGGGCAGCATCGGGGCGTTCGACTCGGTGCAGATTGAGTATGTCGTCACCCTGTTCATGTTCCTCAGCGGCATCAACTATACGCTGCTGTTCCTGTTGCTGTTCAAGGGCAAGATAAAGGAGCTGTACCGCAACACCGAGTTCCGTGTCTACTTGTTCACGGTATTGGGTTTCGCGCTGGTGATTATGTTGGGTCTGTTGGCGCAAGGGGACATTGGCGTGGAGAAGGCGTTGCGCGTGTCGCTCTTCCAGGTCGTGTCGTTGCAGACGACCACGGGCTTTGCCACCGACGACTATATGCAGTGGCCGCCCTACCTGTGGATGCTGCTCAGTTTCGTCATGTTCTTCGGCGCTTGCAGCGGTTCGTCGACCGGTGCCATGAAGTGTGGTCGTGTGGCTATCTTGGCCAAGAGCATCCGCGGCGAGTTCCGCCGCATCCTGCACCCCAACGCGGTGATTCCCGTACGCATGGACGGTGCGCCCATTACGCCCGATACGCGGGCCACGGTGCTCACCTTCACCTGCCTCTACTTCCTGCTCATCTTCGTGGGGTGGTTCGTCTTCATGTTCATCGGGCTTGATTTCGTGGAGGGTTACAGCATCTCGGTGAGCTGTGTGGGCAACATCGGTCCCGCATTGGGCACTCTGGGCCCTGCCTACTCGTGGAGTGCGCTGCCCGTCGGGGCCAAGTGGCTTAGCACGCTGCTCATGCTCATCGGCCGTCTGGAGCTGTTCACCATACTCCTGATGTTCACTACCTCGTTCTGGAAGAAGCAGTAAGGGAGCATTACACTCGTCCCCAAATTTCTCAGCGATGATGTCATCCTGACAGAGCGTAGCAGCGGAACCTTTAGATCGACGCCCGAAGGGGCCGAAGTCAAGAATCCCACGCTGGAGCTTTGTGAGATTCCCGGACGAGCCGAGCATAAGCATTGCCTTAACGGCGACCTAAAGGTTATTTCACTGTGTTCAGGAGCAAAGTTTGCCGCCAAAGGCAATGACATCATGTGTTTGGAATAACATCTATATTCTTGCTTAAAACAACAAGGGTGTGTCAAAGGAACTGACACACCCTTGTTGTATAGGTAATAATCCCTCTTTACAGCGACAGCGCTACAAGATACACCACTACGGCAGGGATGGCAAAGAGCATGCTGTCCAAGCGGTCGAGGAAACCGCCATGGCCGGGGAGGATATGGCCTGAGTCCTTCATGCCGAGCTGGCGCTTCATCATCGATTCGGTGAGGTCACCGTAGGTGCCTATCACCACTACCGTGAGGGCCATGCCTATCCACTGCCACACGTTCATGAAGGGACAGAAGTGGGCTACGGCAAAGGCGCTGCCTACGGTGAGCAGTGCTCCGCCGATGGAGCCTTCCCATGACTTCTTGGGCGAGATGCGGGGGAACAGTCTGTGACGGCCCATGGTGACGCCGGTGAGGTAGGCACCCGTATCGTTGATCCAGATGAAGACGTAGATGGCCAAGGGGATGGCATAGTAGGGTGCCGTGTCGGTGAAGCATTCGAACTTCGTGAAGGCAAGGACATTGATGAGCGAGAGCGGCAATACCACGTAGAACTGGCTCAGCATGATGGCGCCTAAGTTGGCCAGCGGGTCGGCATGCTTGCCATAGAGCTCCTTGATGTAGCAATAGAGCAGGAAGGCCAGGTAGGGGGCGAACACCACCAAGGCCCCGCCTTGGGAGAGGCAGTTGAGCCAGATGGCGAAGAACAGGTAACAGCTGCCCATGATGATCACGGGGCGGCTGACCGCTATGTTGCCCGCCTTGGACACGATACCGAGAAACTCGTTCACCGTGAGGGCGGTGAGCAACAGGAACAGTGCCGCAAGGCTGAGCGGACTGAGGTAGGTGCATAGTACCTGCACTACCACGATGGCAATGGCTGTGAGTGTGCGGATGATGAAGTTCTTCATGCTGTGCTGTTTTTTATAGGTATTGGGTTATGCTTGTTGGTCGTCCTGGTTGTCCTGCTCGAAGTTGAAGCCTCCGAAGAGTCCCCCCTCCTTACGCTTGCGCGGGCACTCGGCCTTGGGCTTGTCGTCCTGGCTGTAGTCGGGCGCCTCGGTCACGGTGGGCTCGGCCTTCTCGGCGGGAGCTGCGGACGTAGCGGGTTCGGCAGTCTTCTCGGCTGGCTCCGGAGTCTCGCTCTGCTCGGTCTCTCCGGCAGTGGGTAGGGTGGGCTCGGTCTGCTCTGCAGTCATGGCCTTCCTTGTCTTCTTGCCGACTTTGGGGCGCTTCTCCTCCTGTAGCTCCTTCTCTATGGGCTCCAGTATCTCTTCGCTGCGCGATGCCCAGGGACGCTTTCCGAAGATATGCTCGGCGTCCTCGGCAAAGATTACCTCGCGCTCCATCAGCAGGTTGGCCAGCTCGTGGTGGCCCTCCTTGTACTGCTGCAGCATGCGCTTGGCACGCTCATACTGTTCAGCGATGAGGCTCTTCACCTCGTTGTCGATGAGCTCGGCAGTCTTCTCGCTGTAGGGCTTGTGGAACTGTTCCTGGCTGTTGTAGAAGCAGAGGTTGGGCAGCTTGTCGCCCATGCCGGCATAGGCTATCATGCCGTAGGCCTGCTTGGTCACGCGCTCGAGGTCGTTCATGGCGCCGGTCGATATATGGCCGGTGAAGAGCTCTTCGGCAGCGCGTCCTCCGAGGATGGCACACATCTCGTCGAGCATCTGCTCCTTGGTTGTTATCTGTCGCTCCTCGGGCAGATACCAGGCAGCGCCAAGAGCCTGTCCGCGCGGTACGATGGTCACCTTCACCAAGGGGTTGGCATATTGCAGGTGCCATGACAGCGTGGCGTGGCCCGCTTCGTGGAGGGCGATGGTGCGCTTCTCCTCGGCGGTGAGCACCTTGGTCTTCTTCTCCAGACCGCCGATGATGCGGTCTACGGCAGCGAGGAAGTCCTCCTTGTGTACCTTCTTCTTATTGTGGCGGGCAGCGATGAGGGCTGCCTCGTTACATACGTTGGCGATGTCGGCTCCCGAGAATCCCGGTGTCTGGCGGGCCAGCAGGTCGATGTCTACCGACTGGTCCAGCTTCAGGGGCTTGAGGTGCACACCGAATACCTCCTTGCGCTCGTTCAGGTCGGGCAGGTCCACGTGTATCTGACGGTCAAAGCGGCCGGCACGCAGCAGCGCCTTGTCAAGGATGTCTACGCGGTTTGTTGCGGCGAGGATGATGACACCCGAGTTGGTGCCGAAGCCGTCCATCTCGGTGAGCAGTTGGTTCAGCGTGTTTTCGCGCTCGTCATTGCCACCCATGGCGGGGTTCTTGCCGCGGGCACGACCCACGGCGTCAATCTCGTCGATGAAGATGATGCAGGGCGCCTTCTCCTTGGCCTGGCGGAAGAGGTCGCGTACACGCGATGCTCCCACACCGACGAACATCTCCACGAAGTCTGAGCCCGAGAGCGAGAAGAAGGGTACGTCGGCCTCGCCGGCTACCGCCTTGGCGAGCAGTGTCTTACCCGTTCCCGGAGGTCCTACGAGCAGTGCGCCCTTGGGGATCTTACCTCCCAGCTCGGTATATTTCTCGGGTTTCTTGAGGAATTCCACTATCTCCTGCACCTCCTGCTTGGCCTCGGCCTGTCCGGCCACGTCCTTGAAGGTGATGCGGTTTGCTCCGCCCTTCTCGAAGAGCTGTGCCTTCGACTTGCCTACGTTGAACACGCCGCCGGGGCCATTGGCACCGCCTCCGCCCATACGGCGCATGATGAACATCCACACTCCGATAATCAGAATGAAGGGGAAGATGTTCCAGAAGAGGTTGCTCATCGTGTTGTCCTTCTTCTTGTAGTCGAGCTTTCCGTTGAAGTGCCCCTCCCGCTCCTGCTCGTCGAGGAAGCGGTCGAGCGACTCGATGGAGCCGGTCTCAAGGAGCAGCACCACGGGCTGTCCCTTCTGCACGGTCGATTGTCCGAAGAGGTGTACGGCCGAGTCGGGGATTATGGTCAGTTCCACCCGGTTGTCGTCATAGGCCACCACCTTCTCGGCATAGCCTTTGGCGATATATTGCTTGAACTCCGAATAGGTAATGTCGCGCGTGATGCCCGATGTGCTCTCGCCTCCTTTCATCCACATGAATGCCAGTGCGATGGCGATGATGGCATATATCCACGAGAGGCTGAACTTGGGCCCTTTCTTGGGTCCTTGCTGGCCTTGCGGCCCGAAGGGTTGTCCGCCAGGGCGACGCTGTTGCTGTTGGTTGCTCATTGTTGTTTAGTCAAGGTTAGGTATTTCGGTCAACTGCGCATCGGCCCACAGGTTCTCCAGATTATAGAAGTCGCGCTCCTCGGGTACGAAGACGTGTACCAGCACGTCGCTGTAGTCCATGGCTACCCAGCGTGCTACGCGCATGCCCTCCACGGCAATGGGTTTCTCGCCGGCATGGATGCGTACGTAATCGCTCACCGAGTCAGCGATGGCCGCCACCTGTGTGGGCGTGTTGCCTTCGCAGATAACAAAATACTTGCACACAGTGTTGTCCGTACCCGTGAGGTCGGCCACTACGATATCCTTGCCCTTCTTCTCTTGAATGCCTTCAACGATTCTTTTTACCAGTTCCTTAGTTTCGTTCATGTAGCTTCTTTTATCTAATCTTATTGTTTGTTACGTTTTAACATGCAAAGATACGAGGTTTTCTTGATAACTACGGCTGTCGGGTGTGTAAAAATAACAAAATTGGTGCAAAAATGGTTAAAAGGCGTGGTGCGTTGCCCTTGGAACGGATATAAACAAGAAATCCTCAGCAATTGCTGAGGATTTCCTTGGGTGACTAGTGGGATTCGAACCCACGGCATTCAGAACCACAATCTGACGCTCTAACCGACTGAACTATAGTCACCATCTAGCGTTGCTTTCTCAAAAGCGGTGCAAAGGTACGACAAATATTTGAATATGCAAGCGATTGGGTGTATCTTTTTTCATAAAAGGCTAAAAAAAGAGTAAATGGGTGGGGTCGGGAGACGAATAATTTGCTTTTTCTCTCTCCTTGTACTAATTTTGTGCGATTAGTAAATCGTAGGACTATGAGCGAAGAAAAATATATCAGCGTCAAGGGCGCACGCGTCAACAATCTGAAGAACGTGGAGGTCAACATCCCGCGCAACAAGCTCGTGGTGGTGACGGGCCTGTCGGGCTCGGGCAAGTCGTCGCTGGCCTTTGACACGCTGTATGCCGAGGGGCAGCGCCGCTATGTGGAGAGCCTCTCGTCCTATGCACGCCAGTTCCTGGGGC
Organism: Bacteroidaceae bacterium; assembly: GCA_045126595.1. GTDB lineage: Bacteria > Bacteroidota > Bacteroidia > Bacteroidales > Bacteroidaceae > UBA1189. The sequence continues at coordinate 14,385 of JBGVOS010000033.1, forward strand.
GCATGAAGAAGCCCGAATGTGACTTCATCAAGGGACTGCCCCCTGCCATCGCCATCGAACAGAAGGTAAGCTCGCGCAACCCGCGCTCTACTGTGGGCACCTCGACCGAGATATACGAATACCTGCGCCTGCTCTTTGCCCGCGTGGGAAAGACCTATTCGCCCGTGACGGGGCAGCTGGTGAAGAAGCACGACACGGAGGATATCGTGGCCTGCATGCGCTCGTACAGTCCCGGCACCCGCTTCACCGTGCTCGCTCCGCTCGTCGTGCGCGAGGGGCGCACTGTCGAGGAACAGCTCACCGTGGCCTTGCAGCAGGGCTTTGCCCGCGTGGAGGTGGATGGGGAGGTCATGCGTATCGAGGATGTGCTGGAACAGTTCGTCTCGGGTAATTCAGAAATCAGAAATCAGAATTCGGAATTCAAAATCATAGTCGACCGCCTCAGCGTCGACGACTCCAAGGAGACCGTGAGTCGCCTCATTGACAGTGCCGAGACGGCCTTCTACGAGGGTGGGGGAGCGTGTATGCTGCGCTTCTACCCGGCAGGCATTGTGCATGCGTTCAGCAAGCGCTTCGAGGCCGACGGCATCACCTTCGAGGAACCCACGGAACAGCTCTTCTCGTTCAACTCGCCCATGGGCGCATGCCCCACGTGTGGCGGCTTCGGCCGTGTCATCGGCATCGACGAACAGTTGGTCGTACCCAATACCGCCCTCTCGGTCTATGACGGCTGTGTGGTGTGCTGGCGCGGCGAGAAGATGAGCGCCTGGCGTGACGAGTTCATCCAGATAGCGGCGAAGAATAACTTCCCCATCTTCGCACCCTATTACGAGCTCACTCAGGCACAGAAGGACTTCCTCTGGCACGGCCCGCGGACGAAGCCCTGCATCGACTCGTTCTTCAAGATGCTCGAGGAGAACCAATACAAGATACAGTACCGCGTGATGCTGGCCCGCTACCGCGGCAAGACGATATGTCCCACCTGTCACGGCTCGCGCCTGAAGAAGGAGGCCGAGTATGTGAAGATAGGCGGGCGCAATATCTGCGAACTGGTGGAGATGCCCGTGACCGAACTGCACCGTTTCTTCGCCGAGCTCACACTTGACGAGCACGAGGCCGCCATCGCCAAGCGCCTGTTGGTGGAGATCAACAGCCGCTTGCAGTTTCTCCTCGACGTGGGGCTGGGTTACCTCACGCTGAACCGCCTGAGCAATACGCTCTCGGGCGGTGAGAGCCAGCGCATCAACCTCGTCACCTCGCTCGGCAGCCCGCTTGTCGGCTCGCTCTACATCCTTGACGAACCCTCCATAGGGCTCCATAGCCGCGATACCGACAAACTCATCCGCGTGCTGCGCCAGCTGCAGGAGGCGGGCAATACGGTTGTGGTCGTCGAGCACGACGAGGACATCATCCGTGCGGCCGACTACATCATCGACGTGGGCCCCGACGCAGGCCGTCTCGGTGGAGAGATTGTCTACGAGGGCGACATGCACGACCTGCAGCCCGGTTCGGGTAGCCATACCGTGCGCTATCTCCTGGGCGAAGAGACTATCGCCGTACCGCAGAGCCGACGTCCCTGGAACAACTATATAATGGTCAAGGGTGCCCGCCACCACAACCTCAAGGGTATCGACGTGAAGTTCCCCCTCAACGTGATGACCGTGGTCACCGGTGTGAGCGGCTCGGGCAAGAGCTCCCTCGTGCGCGACATCCTGTACCAGGCATTAGCCCGCGAATACAGCGAGGGCAACGAGCGCCCCGGCGAGCATCTGAGCATCGAGGGCGACCTGCGCATGCTGCGTGCCGTGGAGTTTGTCGACCAGAACCCCATCGGACGCTCCTCACGCTCCAATCCCGTCACCTACCTCAAGGCCTACGACGAGATTCGCAAGCTCTTTGCCGAGCAACCGCTGGCCAAGCAGATGGGATACACGGCAGGCTACTTCTCTTTCAACAGTGAGGGCGGCCGCTGCGAGGAGTGCAAGGGCGAGGGTACGATTACCGTCGAGATGCAGTTCATGGCCGACCTCGTGCTCGAGTGTGAGGCTTGTCATGGCAAGCGCTTCAAGGCCGACACGCTGCTCGTCACCTATCACGACAAGAATATACACGACGTGCTCGAGATGACCGTCAACCAGGCCATTGAGTTCTTCTCCGCGCACGGTGCCACCAAGGTGGTGCGCCGACTGAAGCCGCTACAGGACGTGGGGCTCGGCTATGTGAAGCTGGGACAGAGCTCGTCGACCCTCTCGGGCGGTGAGAACCAACGCGTGAAGCTGGCCTACTATCTCAGCCAGGAGAAGAGCGACCCCACGATGTTTATCTTCGATGAGCCCACCACGGGACTCCACTTCCACGACATCAAGCGCCTGATGCAGGCGTTTGACGCGCTCATCTCGCGCGGTCACACCATCGTCATCATCGAGCACAACATGGAGGTCATCAAGTGTGCCGACCACATCATCGACATCGGCCCCGAAGGGGGCGACCGCGGAGGCAGCCTGGTCGTTGCAGGCACTCCCGAAGAGGTGGCGGCGTGTGAGGAGAGCTACACGGGGCAGTTCCTCAGGGAGAAGCTCTGAGAGGGAGAGTGTACAGGAAAAGCAATAACATAAAATCTATTAACTATATGAACATGAAAAAGTTTGTAATGTCTTTGATGCTGTTGATGGCAGTAGTCCTCACGGCTCGTGCCCAGCAGGGCGACTACTATGTGAAGTATGGCGCCGACGTGAAAGTGACGCATGGCACCCATTACCCCAAGGCTGTGGGCGTGGCCAATGTGCGTGGTGAGGAGCAGCGGCTCGAGGGTATCGCCTCGGCACCCCGCTGTGCGGCCTACTTCGACAAGACGGAGACCGTCTTCGAGGTGAAGAGCGGCGAGACCGTCACACCGATTATCGAGATCAATGGAGCCTGGATGCACGGCTACGTCTTTGTGGACTGGAACGGCAACAAGCAGTTTGACGTCGTGCTCGAGGGCGATGGCCCCTACATCAAGGGAGAGGGCAACGAGCTCATGTGCTGGTCGCTCTACAATGGCACCGAGGGTACCGACGGCAGCACAGGGTGGAACAGTGCGGGCCTCGCCGTGAGCGGCGATGTGCTGGCTCCCGGCTCGTTTCGTGTGCCCGAGGGCCTCGAGGTGGGCTCTACCTACCGCATGCGCTACGGCGTGATGTGGAACTGCATCGACCCCGCAGGCGACTATGCCAACTACATCAGTGATGGAGGCTCACTCATCGACGTCACGCTGCGTATCTCGGGCATCGCCAGCGAGGATGAGATGCGCGACTATCCCATCAATGACTATGCCGAGCCCCGTGTGGGCACTGTGCCCGACGCTGCCAAGTGGGGAGCCTTGGCCGATGGCCTGCAGGCCTCGTGGGCATCGCGCGACGAACATTACAAGCTGCACGAGGTGCCCGTCCTGACGCAGAAGAGCGAGGCTACCCTGCGTGCATGGCAGGGCGAGCGTGCCAACATACAAGCCGTGCTCTACAGCAAGAGCGACCAAGGTAACCTCTCGGTGCGCATGACCGAGTGGAAGAAGGGTGGCAAGGCCACTGGCATCAAGGATGCGGGCGAGGCGCGCTTTGTCAACTACGTGATCACCGACGACTATGCATCGTGTGGCAACCACCCCATGAGCTGGGACAAGTGGCTCGTGGCCGATGTCATCGACCAGGACAAGCCCCATGCCGTGCCTGCCATGGAGACACGCCCCGTGTGGTGTACGCTGGAGATACCGCGCGGCATCGAAGCCGGCGAGTATGCTACCGCCCTCGAGGTGGTCGATGAGGCTGGCAAGGTGGTCAAGAGCCTCGAGCTCACGGTCATCGTAGACAGCCACGAGCTGCCCGAGGTGAAGGATCAGAAGTTCCACCTCGACTTCTGGCAGCAGCCCTATGCCGTGAGCCGCTACTACGGTGTGGAGCGCTGGAGCGACGAGCACCTCGAAGCCCTGCGCCCCTACCTGAAGGCGTTGGGCAGGGCCGGTCAGCGTGTGGTGTCGGCCATCCTCTTCTATGAGCCTTGGGGCGAGCAGACCCACGACCTCTTCGACCCCATGGTGCAGACCGTGAAGAAGGCCGACGGCTCCTGGGTCTACGACTACGCCGTATTTGACAAGTATGTGGCGCTGTGTGCCGAGTATGGCATCGACAAATACATCAACTGCTTCTCCATGGTGCCTTGGGACATGAGCTTCCGCTACTGGGACGAGGCCAGCGAGAGCTATAAGTATGTGCAGACCAACACCGCTACCGAGGAGTATCGCGAGCTGTGGACCTCGTTCCTCACCGCCTTCAAGGCACACCTTATCGAGAAGGGGTGGTTTGAGAAGACCAACATTGCCCTCGACGAGCGTCAGGAGGCCGACATGCTCAATGCCTATGCCATCGCTGGCGGCTTGGGCTTCAACATGGCCTTGGCTGGCAACTACCACAGTTCACTGTGCGACAAGTTCCGCGACCTGTGCGTGCAGCTGGGCCAGGAAGGAAGCTTCACCGCCGCCCAGCTTGCCGAGCGCAAGACTAAGGGGTGGGTGAGCACCTACTACACCAGCTGTGCCAATGCTGAGCCCAACATCTACACCAACTCGTATCCAGCCGAGGCTGCCTACCTGCCTATCTATGCTGCCAAGATGAACCTCGACGGCTACCTGCACTGGGCGTGGATGAACTGGGACGAGCATCCCTTGACCGACAGCCGTTTCCGCAAGTTCGGCTCGGGCGACACCTACTGCTACTATCCCGGCAACCGCTCCAGCATCCGATTTGAGCGACTCATCGAGGGCATCCACCAGTATGAGAAGATACAGATTCTGCGCGAAGAGTATAAGGATGACGCCGACCGCCTCTACAAGCTCAACACGTTGCTGGGCCGTTTCAACAGCTCGACGATGGCCGGCACCGCATGTGCAGCCCTCGTCAACGACCTCGAGGACTTCCTCAATGGCGTGGACGTAGAGCTGCCCGAGCCTCCCACCATCGCTACGGGTTACTACCACTTGTCCAGCAAGGCCACCAGCCGTCACGAACACCTTTATAATAATGCGCTGCTCGAGGGCAATGGTAGCCGTATCACCCTGCAGTCAGACTCCAAGGTGACCACCAATGGCGGCATCTGGCACATCACCTCATTGGGCGGTGGCAAGATAGGCATCAAGAATGGTGACGGCAACCCCATCGTGGCAGGCAATAACAATGCGGGCGTCATGGGCTCATACACCGAGCTCACCATCGGTGCGGTCAAGGAGGCTGGAGGCAAGAGCTGGTACTTCTTCGAAGAGGCGCTCAACTGCTCCAACAACTCCTATAAGATAGGCGACATCAATCACCTCACCCTCTGGGCTGCAGGCGGCTCGGGCGCTGATGACAACTTGTGGCGTGTGGAGCCCGTGAGCGTAGAGGGCAAGACTATCTACAACGTAGTCGTGGAGGGTAGCGCCGATGGCTATGTCGTATATAACAATGGTACTACCATGCAGAATGCCTTCGACGGGGGCTTCTTCATCACCAGCAAGGCCATCACCAAGGAGCAGCTCTCGGCAGGCATCGTGGGCAACGAACTCAAGGACGATGCCGTCATCACCATCGAGGGCACCACGATCAGAGTGAGCGGCCTCAAGCCCCTCATCATGAAGCAGGACCTCTACAACACGAGCAAGGGCGATGGCGTGGTGCCTCCCTATCGTATCCCCGGCATCACCACAGCCTATAACGGCAGACTCATCACTGCTGCTGCACGCCTTGTGTGTGGTACCGACCCTGGCTACGGACAGGTCGACGTGGTGTGTCGCACCAGCGATGACCATGGCGACACGTGGAGTGACATGATCGATGTCGCCGTGGGCAATGGCAAGACCTCGGCCACGGTGAACTACTTTGAGACTGCCTTCGGTGACCCCGCCATCGTGGCCGACCGCACCAGCAGCGAAGTACTCATCATTGCCGTGGCTGGATGTACCGTGTATGGTAACGGCCACACTACGCGCCAGAACCCCAATATGATAGCTACCATCCATAGCACCGACAATGGCGACACCTGGGGCAAGCCCGTCAATGTCACCGAAGATATCTATAGCCTCTTCGATAGCGGCTATCCCATGCAGGCTGCCTTTGTGGGCGGTGGCAAGGTGTTTCAGAGCCGCATCGTGAAGACGGACAAGTACTACCGCCTCTATGCAGCCATGTGTGCCCGTCCCAATGGCAATCGAGTCATCTACTCCGACGACTTTGGCCGCACCTGGCATGCGCTGGGTGGAGCCTCGGCACTCCCTGCTCCTGGTGGTGATGAACCCAAGTGTGAGGAGCTGCCCGACGGACGTGTCATCCTCTCGAGCCGTGTGGGCGGTGGACGCATCTATAATATATATACCTATAGTAATACCCTCACCGCTGAAGGCTCATGGAGCACCGATGTGAAGAGCACCTTCGAGGGCGCGGGACATGGCGCGGGCGGCAACTCGACCAACGGAGAGATACTCGTCGTGCCCGTAGTGCGTAATAGAGACGGTAAGGAGATGTATCTTGCCCTGCAGTCGCTCCCCACAGGTGGTGGACGCAGCCACGTGGGTATCTACTACAAGGAACTGACCGAGGTGGCTGACATCAGCACCGTGGCAGGCTTCGCTACCGATTGGAATGGCTTCTATCTCGTGACCGACAAGTCCTCGGCCTACAGCTCCATGGACTTGCAGGCCGATGATCGCATCGGCTTCATCTACGAGGAGACGCTCACAGGCTTCGGTCGTGTGCCCAATCCCGTATCTACCAGCTTCCCCAATGGCGAGGGTACACATAACTTTGACGGATTTGACAACATCTACGTGGCCTATAGCCTCGAGCATCTTACCGATGGGGCTTACAGCATCAAGCGTGATGTGGACCGCCGTGCCTTCCTGTGCGGCTACTTTGCGGCGCTCATTGCGGATGCTCCTGCTGAGGTGAAGGCGCAGGTGGAGGCAGTCCTCGATGCGCTGAGTGGCGAGCCCACTACTGCTGAGATTGATGAGATCTATCGTCTGCTCTCCAAGGTGGAGCAGGGAGGGGAGGGTGTGCTCCCTTTTACGCCAAGTGCGGATGGTAGAGACGTGTGGTACTACATCCGCTACAAGGAGACAGGACGCAATAACCCCACGCTCACCAACGGTGCATGGGGTTACCTTGCCGACGACTTGAGGTTCACCGAGACGCAGGCCGTGAGTGATGCACAATGGTGGAAGTTTGTCGACAATGGCAACGGCGCATATCACATCGTGAGCAAGACTGGGACCTATATCGTGCCTGCCGCCACCATCACCGGCAGTACAGCGGCCCCTTCAGCCGCGTGGAGCGTAGAGCCGTCGGCTACCGAGGGATTGTATGTCCTCTATAATGGCACGGTATCTACACAGATGCACGCCAACAAGGATACGCGTCTCGTCAACTGGGGATACAATACCAGCGGTACGGGGCCGAGGAAGAACGATGCCGGCTGTAACTTTGACTTCGTGCCGGCCGACCCCTCAAGTGTCATGGTGGATGGCATCGCCCCCGAGACTCTGGCGGCTGTCTATGACCTCATGGGGCGCCGTGTGGCCAGTCCCGTCAAGGGCGTCTACATCGTGGATGGACACAAGGTGGTAATCAAGTGATGCCGTGTTGGCCGCCTGCTTGCGATAGGCGAAAAACAAAAGAGGTAACGCATTAGCGTTACCTCTTATTTTGTGTTCTCGGGGAGAGAGATTACTTCTTCAAGCCGTTGAACTCGTCAGAAATTGTCAATTTCTTACGACCCTTAGCACGACGTGCAGCCAATACGCGACGACCGTTAGCGGTAGCCATTCTCTCACGGAAACCATGTTTGTTCTTTCTCTTTCTCAGAGAAGGTTGAAATGTTCTTTTCATTGCTCTGTACTATTTTATTGTTCTTCTTTTTCTGATGTTTAGCGCCTCTTTTCGTCGTTAGGCTGCGTAATCGGGTTGCAAAAGTAGATACTTTTTTTGAAATGACCAAAAAATGTGCTGATTTTGTGCAAAAGATTTGGGCATTTTTCTGTTTTCTATTACTTTTGCAGTCGAAAACGAAGAGAAAAGTAAATCAAATATAATATAATTAAAGATTAGAGAAAGTTATGATCAATGCTCAAGACATCAAGAAGGGTACCTGCATCCGCATGGACGGCAAGCTGTACTTCTGTATCGATTTCCTTCACGTAAAGCCCGGTAAGGGTAACACCTTCATGCGTACCACCCTCAAGGACGTGGTTGACGGATACGTATTGGAGCGCCGCTTCAACATCGGTGAAAAGCTCGAGGACGTGCGCGTAGAGCGTCGCCCCTACCAGTTCCTCTACATGGAGGGCGAAGACTACATCTTCATGAACAACGAGACCTTCGACCAGCACCCCATTGCCAAGGAACTCATCACCGGCGTAGACTTCTTGAAGGAGGGTATGGAGGTTGAGGTGGTATCTGACGCCACTACCGAGACCGTACTCTATGCTGAGCTTCCTACCAAGGTTGTGCTCCAGATCAGCTACACCGAGCCCGGCCTTAAGGGCGACACCGCAACCAACACACTCAAGCCCGCTACACTCGAGACTGGCGCCGAAATCCGCGTGCCCCTGTTCATCACCGAGGGCGAGTATGTTGAGGTAGACACTCGCGACGGTTCATACGTTGGCCGCGTGAAGATGTAATATCCGCGTGGAGAAACTTACCATCAACCGCTGGGCCGAAGAGGACCGTCCGCGGGAAAAGATGACAAGCAAAGGAGCTCAAGCGCTGTCAAACGCTGAGCTCCTTGCCATTCTTATAGGCTCGGGCAGCGACGAGGACTCGGCCGTAGGGCTCATGCAGAAGGTGCTGGCCGCTTATGACAACAGCCTCGACCGCGTAGGCCGTCTCAGCGTCGGCGAGCTGTGCCAGTTCAAGGGCATAGGGCCGGCCAAGGCCGTCACCATCCTTGCCGCCTGCGAGCTGGGTCGTCGCCGTGCCGTGGAGCAGCCCGAACGACGGCAGGTGCGTTCGGCAAAGCAGGTCTACGACTATTTCTACCCTACGATGCGCGACCTCCCCGTAGAGGAGTGTCATGTGCTGCTGCTCAACCAATCGGCCGTAGTCATCGACTCGGTGCGCATCGGTATGGGAGGTCTCACCGAAACAGTGGTCGACATACGCGTCATCCTACGCGAAGCACTGCTCAAGCGGGCCACCAGCCTTATTCTCTGTCATAACCATCCCTCGGGGAACCTGCGTCCCAGCACGCACGATGACCGCCTCACCCGCCAGGTGCAGGAGGCGGCAAGGCTCTTGAACCTCACACTGGCCGACCACGTTATTTTTACCGACAACGGCTATTATAGCTATGCCGATGAGGGTAGACTGTGAGTTTTTAATTACTTTTGCACCATAATTAAGGAAAATAGAGCAGACATTATTATGTACGATATCAATAAAGTCCGCAGCGACTTCCCCATCCTCACCCGTGAGGTCTACGGCAAGCCGCTTGTCTATCTCGACAACGGAGCCACCACGCAGAAGCCCCGCACCGTGGTCGACGCCATCACCCAGGAGTACTACTCGGTGAACGCCAACGTACACCGCGGCGTGCACTACCTCTCTCAAGAGGCTACCAAACTGCACGAGGCGTCGCGCGAGCGCGTACGTCAGTTTATAGGTGCCGCCTCCACGCAGGAGGTCATCTTCACGCGCGGCACCACCGAGGCCATCAACCTGCTGGCCGCATCCTTTGGCGAGGCCTTCCTCCGCGAGGGCGACGAGGTCATCGTATCTGCCATGGAACATCACAGCAACATCGTGCCCTGGCAGCTGCTCGAACAGCGCAAGGGTATCCGTCTGCGCGTGATACCCATTACCGACCGTGGCGAAATCTGTATGGACGAGTACGTGAAGCTCTTCAACGAGCGCACCCGTCTCGTTTCGGTGATGCACGTCTCCAACGTGCTGGGCACCGTCAACCCCATCCGTGAGATGATACGCATCGCCCACGCCCACGACGTGCCCTTTGCCGTTGACGGGGCGCAGAGCGTGCCCCACATTGCCGTGAACGTGCAGGACCTTGATGCCGACTTCTACGCCTTCAGCGCCCACAAGGTTTATGGCCCCACGGGCATTGGCGTGCTCTACGGCAAGCAGCAGTGGTTCGACCGCATGCCTCCCTACCAGGGCGGTGGCGAGATGATACAGACCGTATCGTTTGAGCGCACCACCTTCAACGAACTGCCCTACAAGTTTGAGGCCGGCACGCCCGACTACATCGGCACCACGGCCCTCATGCATGCCCTCGACTATGTGTCGGCCCTCGGCATGGAGCATATCGCCACCCACGAGAAGGCACTCACCGACTATGCTTTGCAACGCCTGCGCGAGATACCCGCCATGCGCATCATCGGCGAGGCCGAGGAGCGCGGCGCCGTCATCTCCTTCAACGTGGGCGACATACATCCCTCCGACCTCGGCACCCTGCTCGACCGCCTCGGCATTGCCGTGCGCACCGGTCACCACTGCGCCCAGCCCCTGATGCAGCGCATGGGCATCCCCGGTACCGTACGCGCCTCGTTTGCTCTATACAACACGAAAGAGGAGGTCGACGCACTGGTAGCGGCCGTGGACAGAGTAAGAAAGATGTTTTGATATGCTCCAGCCTTGCCTCTATCCCGAACTCATTGAAGCCGGTTGCGACGAAGCAGGTCGTGGCTGCCTGGCCGGCGATGTGTATGCCGCCGCGGTGATACTGCCGCCCGACTATTCGCATCCCCTGCTCAACGACTCCAAGCAGCTCACCGAGAAGCAGCGCTATGCCCTGCGCGTGGATATCGAACGCGATGCCGTGGCTTGGGCCTTGGGCATCGTCACGGCCAAGGAAATCGACGAGATAAATATCCTCAACGCTTCTATCCTCGCCATGCACCGTGCCCTCGATGCGCTGAAGGTGCGCCCCGAGTACATCGTGGTCGATGGCAACAAGTTCAAGCCCTATGGCGACACGCCCCACGAGACCGTGGTCAAGGGCGACGGCAAGCTGATGAACATCGCTGCGGCCTCCATCCTTGCCAAGACCTATCGCGACGACTACATGAATTGTCTGCACGAGGAGTATCCTCACTACGACTGGGACCACAACAAGGGCTACCCCACGGCCAAGCACCGTGCAGGCATCAAGCAGTATGGCCTCACGCCTTACCACCGCATGAGCTACAATCTCCTGGGCGACGGACAGCTGTCGCTCGATTTCGGATAAAGGCAAAGGTTATAATGGGTATACCCGATTTCTGTGGAGGGCATACCCATTTTTTCTTGAGGGTTTACCTGATTTTTCTCGGGGGTATACCAAATTTTCTGTTCTTTTTCTTCAGCTTTACAGGATGGCTGTCTCCTCTTCGGGGAAATGTCCGCTGCGTATGCGCCACTCGTTGGGGTAGAGGTTGTTGGCGCGGTTGCCGAGGTTCTTCACGAAACCGAGCGGAGCGCCCTTGTAGGTGACGAGGACGAAGCCGCGGGGCGCATCGGCAGGCAGTGTGATGGCTTCGCGGTGCAGGTAGCGCAGGGCGTCGGCATAGCTGAGCGCGCAGCGGGCGAAGGCATCGGGCCGTAGCGCTGTGCTCATGGCCAGGGCGTGTGAGGGTAGGGCGTCGCGCCCTTTGAGCTCGGCGAGTGTGATGCCGGTCTTCAGCAGATAGAGCCGCTCGGCGAGTGTGGTGTGCAACGTCTCCATGTCGGAGGGGAGGGCGATGACCTCGGAGCCTATGGCCTTGTAGCTGTAGGCAGCGCTGTTGTCGAGCCAGCCCTTGCACTCGGCAGGGATGGGTGTGGCCGGCTGCTTGCTTTTGTTTTTCTTGTTCTTCTTGGTGCTGTGGAGTCCATCCTCTTCCTTCGGAGAAGATGAGAGGGGAGCCTCGCCTTTGCGCAGTGCCGCGAGGAAGAATCCCTCGCCGCGCGTTCGGCCTGGAAGGAAACGGTAGGCGTGCGGTACGTCGGGAACGAAGCTCGGGGTGATGCCCCACGAAGGTTCGGTAGCCACGGGCAGCAGTTCGGCACCCAGTTCCTCCATCATCCAGCGCACGTTCTTCTCGTCCTCCTCGGTGTTGAAGGTGCAGGTGCTGTAGATGAGCAGTCCGCCAGGACGTAGGGTGGGCCAGATGTCGGTGAGGATGTCGCGCTGGCGTTGCCAGCATACGGCCACGTTCTCGGGGCTCCATTCGCTTACGGCCACCTCGTCTTTGCGGAACATGCCCTCGCCGCTGCAGGGGGCATCGACCAGGATGAGGTCAAAGGTGGGGCCCAAGGGGGTGAAGTCGGCCGGGTAGTTCGACGTGACGATACAGCGCGGATGTCCCCACTTGGTGATGTTCTCGGCCAGCACTTGGGCTCGGGGGCGCATCACCTCGTTCGATACCAAGGCGCAGTCGTCGGGCAGGAGCGAGCGCAGCAGCGTGCTCTTGCCGCCGGGCGCGGCACACAGGTCGAGGGCTGCGCGGGCATCCGTGAGGTGCTGGCGTACGGCCTGTTCGACGAACATGGACGAAGCCTCCTGTACATAGTAGCAGCCGGCATGCAGCAGCGGGTCGAAGGTGAATGCCGGGCGTTCGGGCAGGTAGTACCCGTCGGTGGCCCACGGTACGGGTTCATAATCCGGCATTGCGGCACACTTGCTGCGGTTGAGGCGTATACTCACGGCAGGTTCGCCCAAGAGTGCCTCGCGGAAAGCGGTGTAGCCGTCGCCCAGAAGTTGGCGCATGGCCTGTTCGAAAGAAGAAGGTAAATCCATAGGCTCGTCGTTTGTGGGTACAAAATTACGCAAAGTTTTTCATAATTATCGGTATATTCGTGCCTTTTCATTATATTTGCAAGTTGAAACATGATAGACCGACCGATGCTTCTGAAGAAGACGCTATATTTCTTTCTCCTGCTGTTCTGCACAGTCTCGCTGTGGGCCGTGCCGGCCAAGCGCACGGTGCGTGTCGTGGAGCAGCCCGATGGCACACAGCTCGCGCTGACCGTGCGGGGCGACGAGCACTTCCACTGCCTCGTGACGGACGACGGCATCCCCGTAGTGCGTCATGAGGGGGCCTATTACTATGCCCTCTTCGCTGAAGAGGGGCTGGTGGCGTCGGCCTTGCTGGCTCATGAACCGGCACAGCGCAGTGCCGGGGAACAGGCATTCGTGGAGTCACTGCCCACTGGAGACAATGTCTCAGCCTACACGGCCAGAGCCCGAGAGAGACGTAGCGCCGCCGCAAGCAGGGCGGCCGAAGTGCCTACGACGGGTGAGGTGTATGTGCCCGTCCTGTTGGTGCAGTACAAGGATGTCAAGTTCTCCTCAGATAACCCCAAGGAGGCCTTCGAACAGCGCATCAATGGCGAGGACTATACGGCCGAGGGGGGCTGTGGCAGCATCAGGGAGTACTTCGTGGAACAGTCGGGAGGGAAGTTCACTCCCCGTTTCGTTATCATAGGCCCTGTCACGCTGGACGAGGATATGGCCTACTATGGCGAGAACGACAAGGACGGCAACGACCTGCGCTCGCGCGAAATGGTCGTTGATGCGTGCCGGAAGGTCTATAGCACCCGCCTGGCCGACTTCTCCCACTACGACAACAACCGTGACGGCTATGTCGACATCCTGTATGTCATCTACGCCGGCTATGGCGAGGCCTCCTATCCCGACATGCTTGAGGACTGCATCTGGCCCCATCAGTGGCAGCTGGCGACACCGGAGACCTTCAACGGCGTGAAGGTGAGCCGTTATGCCTGCAACAACGAACTCGACGGATACCGGGGAACGGAACTTGATGGCATAGGTACCTTCTGCCATGAGTTTTCGCATTGCCTCGGCCTGCCCGATTTCTATGACACCTCCTCGGCTGGCACAGCTTTTGGCATGAGCCTGTGGAGCATTATGGATCAGGGCTGCTACAACAACGACGGACATACCCCATGTGGATATTCGGCCTACGAGAAGGATTTCCTCGGATGGAAACCCCTTGTCGAGCTGCGCAATCCGACTCAGGTCACGCTGCGACCGCTCAGTGAGGGCGGCACGGGCTACAAGATTGTCAACGAGGCCAATCCCAACGAGTTCTACGTGGTGGAGTATCGCGACAGGAGCAGTTGGAATAAGTATATCCCTGCTGAAGGTATGCTCGTGACCCACGTCGACTATCTCTCCTCGGCATGGCACGAAAACTGTGTGAACAACGACCCCGACCATCAGCGTGTGTCGGTCATTCCTGCCGACGGCAAACTCTCTGCACAGACATTGGCCGGCGACACCTATCCCGGCCTGTCGGGCAACACCAGCCTCACCGCGACAAGCAGTCCTGCGGCCAACGTGTACAGCGGGGGCTTCATGAACAAGGACATCACCGATATCA